>JAJYFU010000010.1 GCA_021790795.1 Pseudomonadota bacterium | reverse complement strand
CGGCTGGGCCGCGCCAGGCGCTGCGCGTGCGCGCTGCGCCTCAGGGTGGGCTGACGGCGGTGGTGTCGCGTTCACATGCCACGCCGGAAACCGAGACTTACCTGCTGGGCTATCCGGTCCGAGAGCGCGTCTCGGTCGGCTCCTCGCTGAAATTCTGTCTGGTCGCCGCGGGCGAGGCGGATCTATATCCGCGCCTCGGGCCGACCATGGAATGGGATACCGCGGCCGGGCACGCCGTGCTCGCGGCGGCGGGCGGCCAGGTGTTGGCGCCCGATGGCGCGCCGCTGCGCTACGGCAAGCCGGGCTTCCGTAATTCCTTCTTCGTCGCCGGCGGGCCATTCCCGCTGGTTCCACTGGCCGCCTGAACCCGAATGGACGACACCACCGCGAGCGCCCGCGTTCCCCGGCGCGCATCTCTCTCGCCGCACCTGCGCCGTCTCGAGTCGGAGTCGATCGGCATCATCCGCGAGGTTGCCGCGGAGTTCCGCAATCCGGTCATGCTGTACTCGATCGGCAAGGACTCGGGCGTCATGCTGCATCTGGCGCTGAAGGCCTTCTACCCCGGCAAGCCGCCATTCCAGCTGCTGCACGTCGACACCACCTGGAAATTCCGCGAGATGATCCGCTTTCGCGATCAGATCGCCGCACGTCACGGCGTCAAGCTCCTCGTGCACACCAACCCCGAGGGGCTCGCCCGCGGCATCAATCCCATCAGCTCCGGATCGAAGCTGCACACGCAGGTGATGAAGACCGAGGCGCTCAAACAGGCGCTCGACAAATGGCAATTCGATGCGGCCTTCGGCGGGGCGCGCCGGGACGAGGAGCAAAGCCGCGCCAAGGAGCGCGTCTTCTCGTTCCGCTCGCCGGGTCACGTGTGGGACCCGCGCAACCAGCGGCCCGAGCTGTGGAATCTCTACAACACCCGGATCAACGCGGGCGAGACGATCCGGGTCTTCCCGCTCTCCAACTGGACCGAGCTCGATGTCTGGCAGTACACCCGCGCCGAAGGCATCCCGGTGGTGCCGCTGTACTTCGCCGCGCCGCGTCCGGTGATCGAGCGTGACGGCCAGCTGATCATGCGTGACGATGAGCGCATGCCGCTCAAGCCCGGGGAGCGCGAGCAGGTGCGCATGGTGCGTTTTCGCTCCCTGGGGTGCTATCCGCTCACCGCTGCGATCGAGAGTCGTGCCACGACGATCGACGAGATCATCGAGGAGATGCTCCTGACGCGCACTTCGGAGCGTTCCGGGCGGCTGATCGACGCCGACGAGGCGGCATCAATGGAGAAGAAGAAACGTGACGGATACTTCTGAGACGCACGCGCCGGAGGGTGCGAAACCCGCGGCCGCCGCGGGCCGCGAGAGCGCCTCGGGCAAGGCGCTGCTGCGCTTTCTGACCTGCGGCTCGGTCGATGACGGCAAGTCGACCCTCATCGGCCGCCTCCTGTACGACACTCAGCTGATCCACGAGGACCAGTTGAGCGCCCTCGAGCGCGACAGCCGCAGGCACGGCACCACGGGCGAGGAGCTCGATCTGGCGCTGCTGGTCGACGGCTTGCAGGCCGAGCGCGAGCAGGGCATCACCATAGATGTCGCCTACCGATTCTTCGCCACACCGCGCCGCGCCTTCATCGTGGCCGACACGCCGGGGCACGAGCAGTACACGCGCAACATGGCCACCGGCGCCTCGAACTGCCAGGCGGCGGTGATCCTGATCGATGCGCGCAAGGGAGTGCTCACGCAGACGCGCCGCCACAGCTACATCTGCGCGCTGCTCGGCATCAAGCACGTGGTGCTCGCGGTCAACAAGATAGATCTGGCCGAGTTCTCCGGGGAGCGCTTCCATCACATCGTCGCCGATTATCTCGGCTTCGCCGAAGCGCTGAAGTTCACCTCCATCACCAGCATTGCGCTGTCGGCCCGCTACGGCGACAACGTGGTGCACCGCTCCGAGCGCATGGGTTGGTACGAGGGTCCGACGCTCATCGAGCAGCTCGAGACGCTCGATGTCGGCGAGGGGCTCGACGCCAAGCCGCTGCGCTTTCCCGTGCAGTGGGTCAACCGTCCGAATGCGGATTTCCGCGGGTTTTCCGGTACCGTCGCCTCGGGTGTCGTACAGCCCGGCGACCGGCTGGTGGTGGCCGTGTCCGGTCGCGAAAGCAAAGTCGAGCGTATCGTCACCGCCGATGGCGATCTGCCCGAGGCGCGCGCCGGTGACGCCGTCACGCTGACGCTGGCGGACGAAGTGGATATCGCGCGCGGCGATGTGCTGGCACACGCCCAGGCGCGCCCGGAAGTGGTCGATCAGTTCGCCGCGCAGGTCCTGTGGATGGTCGAGGAACCCATGCTCCCGGGTCGCTCGTACCTGTTGCGCATCGGCACGCGCTACGTGCCCGCGCGCGTGACCAGTCTGAAGCACAAGGTCGACGTCAACACGCTGGAGCACATTGCGGCCAAGACATTGGGGCTGAACGAAATCGGGTTCTGCAATCTATCCACCGCCTCGCCGGTGGCGTTGGATGCGTACGAGGACAACCGCGCCACCGGCGCCTTCGTGCTGATCGACCGCTTCACGCACGCGACCGTCGGAGCGGGCATGATCAGCTTCGGCCTGCGTCGCGCCACGAACATCCATCGCCAGGCATTGCTGATCGACAAGTCCGCGCGGGTGCGCCTCAACGGCCACCGCCCGGCGGTCCTGTGGTTCACGGGTCTGTCGGGCTCGGGCAAGAGCACCATCGCGAACATCGTGGAGCGCGAGTTGCATGCCCACGGCGCGCATACTTACATGCTCGACGGCGACAACGTGCGCCATGGGTTGAACCGCGACCTCGGCTTCACGGACGCCGACCGGGTCGAGAACATCCGGCGTGTCGGGGAGGTCGCCAAGCTGTTCGTCGATGCGGGCGCGATCGTGTTGTGCTCGTTCATCTCGCCGTTTCGCGCCGAGCGGAACATGGTGCGCGAGCTGGTCGACGCGAGCGAGTTCATCGAGATCTTCGTCGACACACCGCTCGAGGAGTGCCGCCGGCGCGATCCGAAGGGCCTGTACGCGCGCGCGCTCGAGGGCAAGATCCGCAATTTCACGGGCATCGATTCCCCGTACGAGCCGCCGGAGAACCCTGAGCTGGTGCTGGTGCCGAGTCCGCTCGGAGCCGACGAGGAGGCGCGCCGGGTGATCGCGGAGCTCAAGGCGCGGCACATCATCGTGTGAGCCGACCCGCGGCCCTGTTGGGTCGCGCGCGGCGCGCGTGCGCCGCGGCGCATGTCTCGAATTGCGGCGTCGAGCGCGCTACCATCGGACGATTCAGGCGCTGGGGATTGCCGTGCCTACCCATTACCGCCGCGACGGCGACGTCGCGCTGCTCGAGATCGACAACCCACCGGTCAACGCGCTCGATCTGCGGGTGCGTGCCGGACTTGAAGCGGGGCTGCGGCGCGCAGCGGACGATCCGGCCGTCATGGCCGTCGTGCTGTGCGGCGCGCGTGCCTGCTTCCCGGCCGGCGCCGATATCAACGAGATCGCCTCGGGGGCGGCGTTTCACAGTCCGATCCTGCTCGAGCTGCAGGCGCAGATGGAAGCGCTCGGCAAGCCGATCGTGGCAGCCATCGAGGGCGCCGCGCTCGGGGGCGGCTTCGAGCTGGCGCTGACCTGCCACGGACGCATCGCCGCGCCCGAGGCGCGGGTCGGACTGCCGGAAGTCAAGCTGGGCCTCATTCCCGGCAGCGGCGGCACACAGCGCTTCACGCGTCTGGCCGGCCCCGCCGCAACCCTCGAGGCCCTCACCTCCGGGGCTCAGCTTCCGGCCGCGCGTGCCCTGGCCATCGGCCTGATCGACGCGATCGCCCCGGACACGGTGCGGGCGGCGGTGCAATGGGCGCGGCGGCTCGCCGGCGGCGAGCCTCTGCCGGCCCTGGCGCGGGCGCGCGAGGACAAGCTCGCCGTACCCGAGCCGGACTTGTTTGCGGCGTTTCGCGCGGCGCACGCGCGCGCCTTTCGCGGGCAACTCGCGCCATGGCGGATCGTCGATGCGATCGAGGCGGCGTGCACCCGCCCGGCCCTCGAGGGGTTCCAACTGGAGCGCCAATGGTATCTCGAGTGCCGTGAGAGCCCGCAGTGCAAGGCGCTGATGCACGTGTTTCACGCCGAGCGCGCGGCGCGCAGGGTTCCGCAGGCCGGTCCGCAGGTCGCGCCGCTGCCGATCGAGCGCGTGGGGGTGGTCGGGGCGGGGACCATGGGCGCGGGCATAGCGGTGTGCTTCGCCAATGCGGGGATCGACGTAACATTGCTGGATGTGTCGCGGGAGGCCGTTGCGCTAGGGCTCGAGCGCGTCGGCGCGCTCTACGGCGAGAGCGTCGAACGCGGCAAGCTGAGCGGGGAGCAGGCGGAAGCGGCGCGCGCGCGCATCCGCGGCGCCGTCGAATACTCGGCGCTCGGGGACGTCGACATGGCCGTCGAGGCGGTATTCGAGGATCCGGCGCTCAAGTGTCAGGTGTTCGAGCGGCTCGACCGCAGCACGCCGCCGCGTGCGATCCTGGCCAGCAACACCTCGACGCTCGACATCGACCGGCTGGCCGCCCGCACCACGCGGCCGCAGCAGGTGGTCGGAACGCATTTCTTCAGCCCGGCGCACGTCATGAAGCTGATGGAGAATGTGCGCGGACGGGCGAGCTCGCCGCAAACCCTCGCCACGGTGATGGCGCTCGCGCGGCGTCTCGGCAAGATCGCGGTGCTGGCGGGCAATTGCGACGGCTTCATCGGCAATCGCATGCTGCAGTACTACGGCGCCGAGGCGGAGCGGCTGCTCGAGGAGGGCGCAACGCCCGAGCAGATCGACGGGGTGGTCGAGGCGTTCGGGTTCGCGATGGGACCGCTGGCGATGCGCGATCTCGCCGGCAACGATGTCGGTTGGGCGATCCGGCGCAATCGCGCATTGCCCGCCGATGAGCGCTGGTCGCCGATTCTCGAGCGCATGGCGGCGCAGGGACGGCTCGGGCGCAAGAGCGGCCGAGGCTTCTATCTGTACGAGGGCCGCGAGCGGCGTTCCGATCCGCAGGTGCTGGCGCTCATCTGCGCGGTGTCCCGCGAGCTCGGAATCGAGCGGCGCGAGCTCGGCGAGGCGGAAATTCTCGCCCGGCTGCTGCACCCCCTGATCAACGAGGGTGCGAAGCTGCTGGCGGAGGGAATCGCCGCGCGCGCCGGCGACATCGACGTCGTGTACATACACGGGTATGGCTTTCCCGCCTACAAGGGCGGTCCGATGTACTGGGCCGAGCAAGAAGGGCTCGCCAAGGTCATTGACACGCTCGAGCAGCTCGCGCCGAGCCACGGGGCGCGCTGGGGACCGTGCGCGCACCTGCGCGCGGCGGCCGCGCGGGGCGGCTGGGAGTGCTTGACCCGGCGATGAAATAAATGTACGTTTAAAACGAGTGTTTGAGTGATGCAGCCGATGAAATCATCTCCACGCGGCGAGCGCCGCCTGCAACCGCAGTCGCGATACTCCGGGACCGCGGCGCGCATCCTCGATGTCGCCGAAGGGTTGTTCGTCGAGTTCGGCCTCAAGGCCACATCGTTGCGGCTGATCACGCGGCAGGCCGGAGTCAATCTGGCGGCGGTCAATTACCACTTTCGCTCCAAGGACGCGCTGTTCGAGGCGGTGTTCGCGCGGCGCTTCGCGCCATGGGCGCGCGAGTGCGTGCTCGAGCTCGATGCGCTCGAGGCGCGCAGTGCCGCAGGGAAGACCGCCGCGAGCGTCGAGGAAGTGGTGATGTGCTTCGTGCGCCCGGCGCTGTCGCTGTCACGCGATCCGGCGCGCGGCGGCGCGGTATTCGCCCGGCTGTTCTCGCGGGTGCTGGTGGAGAATCACCGCCAGCTGCGCGACACGCTGTCGCGCGATTGGGGGCATCTGGTCGCGCGCTACACGCGGGCTCTGGAGAGCGCCCTGCCGGAGCTTTCCGCCGAGGAGGTGGCCTGGCGGCTGCACCTTGGCTTCAGTGTCATGTTTCACGCGTTCGCGGGCAACGATATTCTCAAGGTATTCGGCCGCTCGGCGGTCTCGGCGCGCGATCCGGACCTGATCGTCAAGCATGTCGTGCCGTTCGTGGTGGCCGGCATTGGCTCGCGACCGAGCGGGGAGAAAATCGCGGGCGGCGCGCAGTGCCGGGAAAAGCCGGCCGCGCGCGACGGGCGCCCGGGCGGAAAAAAGGCCGGCACGCGCTCCGCGGCGAGCCCGGCCGCGAAGCCCCAGGCGCCTTGCGCAGAGCGCGCGCCGAGGACCGAAGTGATGTTGGGAAGCGGTGTCCCGGTGCCCGGGAAGACGGTGTCGCGAAAGCTCCCGGAAGGGCGCACACCGAGCCGGCAAGGCCGCGGTTAAAGAGGAAATCATGGCTGAGACAAATTTCGTCATACGCAAGGTGGCCGTGCTCGGGGCGGGCGTGATGGGTGCGCAGATCGCCGCGCACCTGGTCAACGCGGGTGTCCCGACGGTGTTGTTCGATCTACCCGATCCCGGGGGCGGCAACGGCATCGTCCTGAAATCGATCGCCGCGCTCGGCAAGCAGCCGCCGCCGCCACTCGGTACACGGGATCTGGCCGAGCTCATCGAGCCGGCGAACTACAGCCAGAACCTCGGGCGTCTCGCGGAGTGCGACCTGGTCATCGAGGCGATCGCCGAGCGGCTCGATTGGAAGAGCGAGTTGTATCGCAAAGTGGCGCCGGCGCTGTCGCCGCAGGCGATCTTCGCCACCAATACCTCGGGGCTGTCGATCGGCGCGCTCGCCGCCGTCTGTCCGCAGCCGCTGCGCGCGCGCTTCTGCGGCGTGCATTTCTTCAACCCGCCGCGCTACATGCATCTGGCGGAGCTGATTCCCTGCGCGGATTCCGCTCCCGGCATGCTCGATTGCCTGGAAACCTTCCTGGTCACCGCCCTGGGCAAGGGCGTGGTTCGGGCCAAGGACACGCCGAATTTCCTCGCCAACCGCGTTGGCGTCTTCTCGATGCTCGACACGGTGGCCAACGCCGCGAAGTTCGGCTTGCGCTTCGATGTGGTGGATGCCCTCACCGGGCCATTGCTCGGGCGACCGAAGTCGGCCACGTTCCGTACCGCCGACGTGGTCGGTCTGGATACCTTCGCGCACGTGGTGCGCACGATGCGCGAGGGACTGCGCGAGGATCCGTGGCACGAGCTGTACACGCTGCCCGAGTGGCTCGAGCGGCTGATCGGCGCGGGCGCCCTCGGCGCCAAGACCAAGAGCGGCATCTATCAGAAGCGGGGGCGTGATCTGCTCGTGCTCGATCCGGCGAGCGGCGCGCACGTGCCAGCCGGCGCGCAGGCCGACGCCAAGGTGATCGAGCTGCTGAAGACCGCCGACGTCGCCGAGCGGTTCGGCGCGCTGCGCGCGAGCGACCATCCGCAGGCGCAGTTTCTCTGGGCCTGCTTTCGCGACACCTTTCACTACATCGCCTACCATCTGGCCGACATCGCGCATTCGGCGCGCGACGTCGATCTGGCGATGCGCTGGGGCTTCGGCTGGAAGCGCGGGCCGTTCGAACTGTGGCAGGCGGCCGGCTGGTCGCGAATCGCCGGTTGGATCGACGCGGACGTGCGCGAGCGCAAAGCACTGGCGCCGGCGCCGTTGCCGCCGTGGGTGAGCGAATCCGGCCGCACCGGCGTGCACACGCCGGAAGGCTCGTACGATGCCGCGCAGAAGCGCGTGGTCGGACGCTCGGGCCTGGCGGTGTACCGCCGGCAGCTCTCGCCGCCGGCGCTGGTCGGGGAGCGGCCGCAGCTCGGCGACACCGTGTATGAGAACCCGGCGGTGCGCGCCTTTACCAGCGGCGACGGTGTGCTGGTCGCCTCGCTGAAGACCAAAGCGCATTCAATCACGCCCGAGGCGCTCGAGGGCCTGAATCAGGCGCTCGATCTGGCCGAGGCGCGCTTCCGCGCGCTGGTGATCTGGCAGAGCGAGGCACCGTTCTCGGTCGGCGCGAATCTCGAGGCGCTCAAGCCGGCGGTGGCGGCGGGCGATTGGGCGAGCATCGAGGCGGTGATCGGACGCTTTCAGAGCACCTCCATGCGGCTGCGCTACAGCCTCGTGCCGACGGTGGCGGCGACGGAGGGCTATGTGTTCGGCGGCGGCTGTGAATTCGCCCTGCATTGTGATCGGGTGGTCGCGGCGCATGAGTCGTACATGGGACTGGTCGAGGCCGGCGTGGGCCTGCTGCCCGGTGGCGGCGGGTGCAAGGAGCTCGCGCGCCGCGCCGCCGAGCGCAGCACGGGCGATGTGCTCGCGGCGCTCAAGGATCTCTACATGGCGGTCGCGACCGCAAAGGTGGCCGGCAGCGCGCTCGAGGCGCGCCAGATGGGTTATCTGCGCTGCGGCGACGTCGTGATCATGAATGCCGATGAGCTGCTGTACGTGGCCAAAGAGCAGGCGCTCGCACTCGCCGGATCCGGTTATCGGCCGCCGTTGCCCGGTGCGCGTTTCGCGGTCGCCGGCCGCGTCGGAGCCGCCTCGATCAAAATGCAGCTGGTGAATCTGCTCGAAGGGCACTTCATCAGTCCATACGATTTCGAGATCGGCACGCGCATTGCGCAGGTCATGACGGGTGGGGATCTCGAGCCGGGGACCCGGGTCGATGAGGCGTGGATTCTCGCGCTCGAGCGCCGTCACTTCATCGAGCTGCTGAAGAACCCCAAGACTCAGGAGCGCATCACCCATACGCTTGCCACGGGCAAGCCGCTGCGCAATTGAGCGGCGCCGGAGGGAATTGTGATGACGAAGAACATACGAGACGCCTACATCGTGGCCGCGGTTCGCACGCCGGTCGGAAAAGCCCCGCGGGGCATGCTGCGCCATACCCGCCCGGACGACATGATGGTTCACGCGCTGCGCAGTGCGCTCGCGCAGACCCCGTCGATCGAGCCGGCGGCGGTGGAGGACGTGGTGGTCGGCTGCGCCTTTCCCGAGGCCGAGCAGGGTCTGAACATGGCACGTATCGCGGCGCTGCTTGCGGGACTTCCCGATACGGTGCCGGGCGTCACGGTCAATCGCTATTGCTCCTCGGGACTCAATGCCGTGCAGATCGCCGCCGACCGGATCCGTCTCGGCGAGGCGGATGTCGTGATCGCCGGCGGCGCCGAGTCGATGTCCATGGTGCCCATGATGGGCAACAAGATCGCGTTCAATCCACAGGTGTTCGCCCGCGACGAGAACTATGCGATCGCCTACGGCATGGGCATCACGGCCGAGATGGTCGCGCGGCAGTGGCGGGTGTCGCGGGAGGATCAGGACGCCTTTGCGTTCGAGTCGCATCGTCGAGCGCTCGCGGCGCGAGCCGCGGGCGGCTTCGCCGCGGAGATCGCTCCAATCGAGGTCACCTACCGTACCGCCGACTTGGCCGGCGGCGAGGTAAAGTGCAGCGTCAAGCGTCTGAGTGACGATGAAGGGCCACGCGCGGACTCCTCGCTCGAGGCGCTCGGCAAACTCAAGCCGGTCTTCGACGCCCAAGGTACCGTCACGGCCGGCAACAGCTCGCAGACCTCCGATGGTGCGGCGGCCGTGATCCTGGTGTCTGAAGCGGCTTTGAAACGCTATGACCTGACGCCGCTGGCCCGATACGTGACTTTCGCGGTCAAGGGGGTTCCACCGGCGATCATGGGGATCGGACCGAAGGAAGCGGTGCCGGCGGCGCTGACGCGCGCGGGTCTCGCTCAGGATGCGCTGCTGTGGATCGAGTTGAACGAGGCCTTCGCCGCGCAGTCGGTGGCGGTGATCCGCGACCTCGGGTTGGACCCCGAGCGCGTCAATCCGCACGGCGGCGCCATCGCGCTTGGCCATCCGCTGGGGGCGACCGGAGCGATTCGCACCGCGACGCTGGTGCACGGCATGCGCCACCGGCGCTTGAAGGGCTTCGGCATGGTGACGATGTGCATCGGCACCGGCATGGGCGCGGCGGGGATCTTCGAGGTGTTCTGAGCCTGACTCGCGGCGCAGGCCGGCCGCGATGGACAGTCGCGCGGCCCGGATCGCAGGCAGCAGGCCGCCGATCAATCCGAGGACGAGGGCGTAGGCCAGGCGCACGGCGATCAGGTGCGGCGTGACGGCGAAACGGAATGCGACGACGCTGAACTGGTTGTAGGTGGTTGCCCGCAATCCGTTGAACACTGCATACGCCAGCGCGCCGCCGCATACCCCCCCGACGAGGGCCAGCGCCAGCACTTCCAGCAGCACCGACAGCAACACCACGGTACGGGCGAATCCGAGGGCGCGCAGCGTGGCGATCTCGCGGGTGCGCACCGCGTGAATGCGTCGGTCTCGTTCCCGGGCCCGGCCGCGCGTTGACGGCTCGATGCCGCGGTGCAGCGTCTCGAGCGTGTCCGCCTCGCCGCCGGTGCGCCGCGGGGTCGTGATCCGATTGCCGAGCGCACGCCTCGGGTCTTCTCTTGGGCTGGGAATGCGAGTCCGGATGGCGCATGGAGATTTGATTAATGTCAAGGGTTCGAGGAAGTGCATATGCCAGCATCCAACCGTGAAGCGCAACGCACATATCAGGAATCAAGTCATCGTCCGCCATGCGATTCGATAACGCGAGAATCTGGTTACGGGGTGGTCTGCTGGCCGCGTCGGTAGCGGTGCTTGCCTTGGCGAGTGCCCCGGCTCTGGCGCAGGGGGCGCATACGTCCGCATCGCGGACTCGGGATCTGGCCGTCGGCGTCTGCGGCGCCTGTCATGGGGTCGCCGGCGTCAGCAAGAACCCGATGTTCCCAAACCTCGCCGGGCAGAAGTCCTGGTACATCGAGCAGCAGCTCAAGGAGTTCCGCAACCGCTCGCGGGGCGACGCGTACGCGGTGGGCTACATGTGGGGCATGGCGAGCCGGCTTTCCAATGGAACCATCGCCGCGCTGGCGAAGTACTTCTCGCGGCAGACGCCCAGTCCCGGAACGTCACATCCCGCGGCGGAGATCCTCGCGGGCGACCGGATCTACCATGAAGGCATCCCGGCGCAGGGCGTGCCGGCCTGCGCGGCCTGCCACGGTCCCAATGGGCTCGGCAATGCGAGCTTCCCGCGCCTGGCGGGTCAGCACGCCGAGTACGTCCTGAAGCAGCTCAACGCGTTCAGAACCAACATGCGCTATGTCCTGATCATGCACGGAATCTGCACGACCCTGCATGCCAAAGAGGACAGGGCGCTGGCCGACTACGTGGCGTCGTTGCCGGGTCATGCTCACGGCCACGTCGCGACGCTGGCCCGCCGGTCTGCGGGCCCCGCGGGGCGGGTCCAGGCGTCGAGCGTATCCGGCCGAGCGCGCGCCTCGAGCGCTGGTTGACACGACCGCCGGGGCATTGCGGATCTCGGGCTGTTTGCACTCGGGCTCTGCAGCGCTTGCCGCCGCAGATCGACAGCTCATCCCGGAGCCTGCAGCGGTAGCCGGGTAGTGGACTTCTGGGTGCGCAGCACGAAGCTGGTGTTCACCGCGCGCACCCCCGCCAACTGCAGCACGTGGGCCGACAGGAACCGCTCGTAGGCCTCCATGCTCGCCGCCACGATGCGCACCAGGTAGTCGTTGGTGCCGCTCATGGCGTGGCATTCGAGCACCTCGGGACGCTCGCGCACCAGCCGGTCGAAGGCGGCCACGGTTTCCGCATGGTGGTTCTCGAGCGAGACCTGCGCGTATGCCTGGATGGGCAGGCCGATCGCCGAGGCCGACAGCAGCGTCGCATACCCGGCGATGACCCCCTCGGTCTCCAGGCGCTTCAACCGCCGCCAGCACGGCGCGGGCGAGAGGCCCACTCGCTTGGCGAGATCCTGGTTGGTGATGCGAGCCTCGAGCTGCAGCGCTTCGAGGATCCGGCAATCGAGACGGTCGAGCGGGCGTGTCACCGGGCGGCTCCAGCGGGGGTCAAGAATGGCAAGAATATTGCCAGAAAAGCGTTTAAAACAGCAATAATTGCAAGATAATTTCGCGGGTTGGCGCATAGACTGTGTTCCAGGCAGGCTCATTCGTTCGCTTTCGGAGCGTCCATGGCGGTCTCGGCCTCTTCGACGGCGCTCTCCGGGCGCCTTCCGCGGTTCGACACGCAACCCGACTGGCAGCGGGTGACGCGCCTGCTGCAGCAATCCCGGGCACTCGATGACATCGAGGAGACACGGTTGCTGCCCTCGCGGCAGGTGCTGTACCAATTCTCGGCCCGCGGTCACGACCTGGCGCAGATCCTGCTCGGACTGCAGCTGACCGATCCGCATGACGGCGTGAGCGTCTACTACCGCTCCCGTCCCCTGATGCTTGCCGTGGGCGTGGATCTGGAGGATGCCGCAGCCGGTCCCCTGGCGCGCTCCGGAGGCTTCAGCGACGGCCGTGACATCGGGGTGGTGTTCAACAAACCGGGGCGTGGCGCGGTCACCGTGCTGCCGGCTTGTGGCGGCGTTGGCGCGCAGTACACCCCGGCGGCCGGCTGGGCGCAAGGCATTGGCTACCATCACGGCACGCTCGGCGAGGCCGACTACGCGCGCAGCATCGCCGTGGTGCTCGGTGGTGACGCCTCGGTGGCCACTGCGGGTTTCTGGTCGGCGCTCACTCTGGCGACGACGCTGCGTCTGCCGATGCTCTTTTACGTCGAGGACAACGGTTTCGGCATCTCGGTGAGCTCGCAGCTGCAGACTCCGGGAGGCAATATTGCCGCCAACTTGCGCGCGTTCTCGGGCCTGTCGATCTGCGAGGGCGACGGCGCCGATCCGCTCGAGGCGGCCGAGCGGATCGCCTCGGCGGTGCGGTTCGTGCGCGAGCAGCGTGCCCCGGCGCTGCTGCGCCTGACGGTGCCGCGGCTCTGCGGCCATTCCGGTCAGGATACCCAGGCGTACAAGTCCGCCGAGACGCTCGCGCGCGAGCGCAGCGACGATCCCCTGCAGCGGTTGTATCGCCACCTGGTTCCTCAACGGTTGTCCGACGGCGCCTGGCGGCAGATCGAGCGGGAGGCGGTGCGCGCCGTGGAGCAGGCGCTCGAGCGCGCACTCGAGCGCCCATCGCCGGACCCGGGCCGCGTGACGCGCTACGTGTTCACCGAACAGGATGCCGATGGGCGCCTCGAGCTGCAGGAGCAGGGCGGACTGGCGCCTCTGGCGGTGACCTTCCCGCCGGGCAGCGCACGGGCCGAGCCGGAGCCGAACCGCGTCAACATGTTGACCGCGATACGGCGCACGCTCGATGTCGAGCTGGCGTTGAATCCGCGCATGGTGGTGTTCGGCGAGGACGTCGGCCCGAAGGGCGGAGTGCACGGCGCGACGCTCGGTCTGCAGGACAGACATGGCGCGGCGCGAGTGTTCGATACCAGCCTGTCCGAGGAGGGCATCATTGGCCGCGCCGTGGGCCTTGCGCTCGCGGGACTGCTGCCGGTGCCGGAGATCCAGTTCCGCAAATACGCCGATCCGGCCACCGAGCAGCTGAATGACTGCGGCACGATGCGCTGGCGCACCGCCAACCGATTCGCGGCGCCCATGGTCGTGCGCATGCCCGTGGGCTTTCTCAAGTGCGGCGATCCGTGGCATAGCCAGACCAACGAGGTCGCCTGGGTGCACGGAATCGGCTGGCGCGTGGCCGTGCCGTCCAATGCCGAGGATGCGGTCGGACTGCTGCGCGCGGCGCTGCGCGGCAACGAGCCGACGTTGTTTCTCGAGCACCGCATGCTCCTCGATGGCGCGTGGGCGCGCCGGCCGTACCCCGGTGATGCCTACCTGCTGCCGTTCGGCAAGGCGCATCGGGTGCGGGAGGGCTCGGAGCTGACCGTCGTGACCTGGGGAGCGATGCTCGAGCGCTGCGAGCTCGCCGCCGATGCCTCGGGCGTGCAGGTGGAGATTCTCGATCTGCGCACGCTCTCGCCGTGGGATCGCGCGGCGGTGCTGGAGTCGGTGCGCAAGACGCGGCGCTGTCTGATCGTGCACGAGGACACGCTGAGCGCCGGGTTCGGCGCGGAGGTCGCCGCGACACTGGCCCGTGAGGCATTCTTCAGCCTGGATGCCCCGATCGAGCGCCTGACGATGCCCGACATCCCGAGCCCGCACAGCCCGGTGCTGCTGACGGCGGTGGTGCCGGGCGTCGAGTCCATCACGCGCGCCATCCGGGCGCTGGCGAGCGTGTAGCCATGTTCGAACCGTCAGTCGAGGTGCGCGCGCCGGCGGAGCAGGCGGAGGGCACCCGCTCGCAGGTGCTGCGCTGGCTGAAGGCGCTCGGGGAACCGGTGAGCGAGCACGAGCCGCTCATCGAGCTGGAAACCGACAAGGTGACCGTGGAAGTCGCTGCGCCGGCCTCGGGTGTGCTCAGCGAGATCCTCAAGGCCGAGCGAGACGAGGTGGCTCCGGGGGCGCTGCTGGGCCGCATTGCGCCGGCTGACCGCCAGACGCAGCACTCGGGCGTGCCGGCGGGCGCGGCAGGGTCGAGCATGGCGGCGGGCGGAGCAGGGCCGAGCGCACCGGCCGCGGCCCCGGGCGCCGATCCGAACCGAGTGAGTCCGGCGGTGCGGCGGCTGCTCGCCGAGCGCGGCCTCACGGCCGCGCAGGTCCGGGGCACCGGTTCCGGCGGGCGGATCACGGTGGACGATGTGTTGGGACTTCCGGGCTCACCGGCCGGCATGCCGGCGCAAGGCGCGGCCGCTGCGCGGGGCGAGCGGCTCGCGGTCGGTGGTCCCGAGGTGCGGCGAGTGGCGCACAGCGCGGTGCGCACGCGCATCGCCGCACGCATGGTCGAGAGTCTCCTGCGCACCGCGCCGCACGTGACGACCGTGTTCGAGGTCGATCTCGCGGCGGTGCTGGAGCATCGCCGGCGCCATCGCGAGGCGTTGGCGGAGCGCGGCATATCGCTGACTCTCACGGCGTATTTCGTGCGCGCGGCCGTGGAGGCCATCAAGGCGGTGCCGGAAGCCAACAGTCGCTGGACCGATGAGGCCCTGGAACTCTACGAGGGCGTCAATTTCGGCATAGGTACGGCGGCGCCCGACGGGCTCGTCGTGCCGGTGCTGCGGTCAGCCGAGGCGCTCGATCTGGAGCAGACCGCGCGCGGAATCGAGGAGTTGGTACGCCGAGCGCGCGCCGGTGGCCTCGATCCCGAGGACGTGCGCGGCGGCACGTTCACACTTTCCAACCACGGCGTCAGCGGCAGCCTGTTTGCGACGCCGATCATCCTGCCTCGCGGACAGGCCGCGATTCTGGGCGTCGGGAAGCTGGAGAAGCGTGCCGTGGTCATGGAAAGCCCGGGCGAGGATCACATCGAGATCCGGCCGCGCTGCTATGCCACCCTGACCATCGACCATCGTGTCATGGACGGGGAGCGGGCGAACCGGTTCATGCAGGTCTTCACGGAGCGCCTGGGGCGCTGGACGGATTGAGGTCCCGCGCCTGCCGCACTGGAACGGGGCGCAGCGGGGCGGGGGCGGACATCTAGTGACGGGGCCGCCCTGGAGCGTTACCATTCCCGGAGTGCTCCATTGGAGAACACCCGCATGAGCGAGGGCGCCACCGCGATGCCCGGCGCGCCGAGCGACGACTCGGAACCGGATCTGGCCCGACGACGCATGCTCACCGCGGCGACCGCGGCAGTGGGTGCCGTCGGGGTGGCACTTGCCGCGACACCGTTCGTCGAATCGCTCGAGCCGAATGCAACCGCGCGCGCCCTCGGTGCGCCGGCTACCATCGACATCTCGAAACTGAAACCCAGGCACATGCTGATCGCCTCCTGGCGGCGGCGGCCGATCTTCGTGCTGCGCCGCACCGAGGCGGAGCTGAAAGCCCTGCCGACGCTCAACGGGCAATTGAAGGACCCGCTTTCCCGGCAGGACCAGCAGCCGGCCAACCTGCCCGGTTGGAACCCGATTCAACGCTCCATCATCCCGGAGTATCTGGTCGTGGTGGGCATCTGCACGCACCTCGGCTGCATGCCCAAGCTGCACGCGCAGGTCGGCGATCCGCTGCTCGGGGCCAGCTGGCCGGGCGGGTATTACTGTCCCTGTCACGGCTCGCGCTACGACCTTGCCGGCCGCGTCATGGACGGATCTCCGGCGCCGCTGAATCTGCCCGTGCCGCCGCACTATTACAAGGACGCCAACACCATCGTGACCGGCGAGCTCTCCAACGGCACGGAGCGGAGCTGGGAGCCCAACACCTGGTAGCGGATCTGGCCTAGCGGATCGGCCCGCCGAATCGGGCCTGCGCCTCGGGGCCGGCCGGCGGCAGGGGACCGCGCAGCGTCGCGCCGTACTCGCTCAGGTGCTGCTCGGCCGCGGCGAACACCGCGGTATACAGCCGGGCGCACAAGGCGTAAGCCTGGATTCCGATCCAACTCTCCGGCAGCAGGGCCGGCGGCAGCAGCGGGTCGCGCAGATGGATCTTGCGGTATTCGTGGATCAATAACGTGCGCACCGCGAAAGCCGATTGCGGCGAGACCGCACGCAGGTCCCGCGCTGCTCCGATTGGCGCAAAGGTGTCGTGGAACTTGCGGTAGCGGCGCGCGAGCTGGTCGAGATCCCATGCCAGGCTTACGCAGCGACGGTCGGCCTGGCGGCTCTCGCCCCGGCTCTCGAACAGCCAGCCCGCCTCGGCCCAGCCGCGCATCGCGAGCCATGCGCGCGTTTGCTCGCAGGTGAGCGCCGGATGCACATAGAGCCCGGAGGTGATCTGCCCGAAGCCGAGCCACCGCAGCGCCTCGCGCAGCCCGGTGCGCGCGGGGCGTCCCGGCTCCAGCGCCAGCAGCGTCCAGCGCCCGTCCCACTCGCTCGGATTCGGGGCGTAGATGCGCGCAGTCGCCTCGGCGAAAACGGCGCGCCCCGTACCGGTGAGACGGTATTCGCTGCGCCGCCCCTCCCGGACCGCGACCAGCCAATTGTCGGCCGCGAGCCGCGCCACCGCGGTGCGTACCAGCCGCTCGGCCAGCCCGAAGGGCCCGGCCAGCCGGATCAGGCTCCCCAGCGTGATGCGCCCGCCGCGCAGGGCGATCGCGTCACCGAAGATCGTCATCAGCAGCGAACCGCTGCGCAGCGGGCGCTGCGCGCGGAAGCGGCGCCGAAGCGCCTCGATCGCGGGCTGCGCGCCGTGGGTCGAATCCATGTGCCGCTGGAGGTCAAGAGACGGGATGCGCACATTCTGCCACGAATCCGCTTGACACAAAAACGAGACCGCCTATAGTTTTTTTGTATCACGTTGTGCCCGGCTCCGGCATGTACACGCAAGCATTGGATTCAGCAGGCTCCGCCGCGCCCCAGGGCGAGGCCGATGAGGACGGGCGTCTGGAGAGGTTTCAGGCGCGCATCGATCGCGACGAAAAAATCGAGCCGAAGGATTGGATGCCGGAGGATTACCGGCAGACGCTCATCCGCCAGATCGCGCAGCACGCCCATTCGGAAATCGTCGGCATGCTGCCGGAGGGAAACTGGATCACCCGCGCGCCGTCGCTGCGCCGCAAAGTGGTGCTGATCGCCAAGGTGCAGGATGAGGGCGGCCACGGAATGTATCTGTACAGCGCCGCCGAGACGCTCGGCGTCTCGCGCACAACGCTGATCGAGCAGCTGCTCTCGGGGCGCGCGAAGTACTCGAGCATCTTCAATTATCCAACGCTCACCTGGGCGGACATCGGGGCGATCGGCTGGCTGGTCGACGGCGCGGCGATCATGAATCAGATCCCGCTGTGCCGCTGCTCGTATGGGCCGTATGCGCGCGCCATGGTGCGCATCTGCAAGGAGGAGAGTTTCCATCAGCGCCAAGGCTATGAGCTGATGCTGGCGCTCGCGCGCGGCAGCGCCGCGCAGCGCGCCATGGCGCAAGACGCGCTGAACCGCTGGTGGTGGCCGTCGCTGATGATGTTCGGGCCGAGCGATGCGCACTCGGTGCATACGGCGCAATCGATGCGCTGGAAGATCAAGCGGTTCAGCAACGACGAGCTGCGGCAGAAATTCATCTCCGTGACGGTGCCGCAGGCCCAATACCTGGGGCTGACCGTACCGGATCCCGAGCTGCGCTGGGACGAGGCGGCGCAGCACTACCGCGCCGGACCGATCAACTGGAGCGAGTTTCACGCGGTGCTCAAGGGCGACGGCCCGTGCAACCGCGAGCGGCTGGCGGCGCGGCGCGAAGCGCACGAGGCCGGCCGCTGGGTGCGCGAGGCGGCGGCGGCGTATGCCGAGAAGCACGGCGCGGGCGCGGTGCCCGCGCGGAGCGGCTGAGGAGGGCGGAACATGAACGAAGACTGGGTGTTGTACGAGGTGTTCATCCGTTCGCGCTCCGGGCTGGAGCACAAACACGTCGGCAGCCTGCATGCCGCCGATGCGCGCATGGCGATCGAACATGCGCGCGACACCTACACCCGCCGCCAGGAGGGGGTGAGCCTCTGGGTCGTGCGCTCGAGCGAGATCGTCGCCTCCGATCCGGAGGAGGCCGATGCGCTGTTCGAGCCGGCGCGCGACAAGGTCTATCGGCATCCGACGTTCTACGCGATCCCGGACGAGGTCAAGAACCTATGAGCATGGCGATCGCCGCCGAGCGTCCGCAAGCCACCGCCGAGGAGCGCTGCGAGTACACGCTGCGGCTCGCCGACACCAGCCTGGTGGCCGGCCAGCGCCTCGCCGAGTGGCTGGGGCACGGTCCGGCGCTCGAGGAGGATCTGGCGCTCGGCAACATCGCGCTCGACCTGATTGGCCAGGCGCGCCTGCTGCTGGCGCTGGCCGGCCGTATCGAGGGCCGCGGCCGCGACGAGGATGCGCTCGCCTTCTGGCGCGATGCCGCGCAGTTCCGCAACGTCTCGCTGGCCGAGCAGCCGAACGGGGACTTCGGCCACACGATCGTGCGCCAGTGCCTGCTCGATGCATGGCAACTCGAGACGTACGCGAGCCTGGCCGGCTCGGCCGACACCGAGCTCGCCGACATCGCCAAGAAGGCCGCCAAGGAATGCCGGTACCACTGGCGCTACAGCGCGGGGTGGCTGGTGCGCCTCGGGGATGGGACCGAGGAGAGTCACCGGCGCGTGAGCGAGGCGGTGCAGGACCTTTGGCGCTTCACCGATGAGTTGCTCACGCCCGATGCGCTCGATGCACGCATGGCCGAATGCGGCATCGCGCCGCCGGCGGCGGCGGTCCGCGAGCGCTGGGAACAGCGCGTCGCGGCCGCGCTGCGGGAGGCGAAGCTGCCGTGCCCGGTGCATCAGCACTATCCTTGGCACGGCAAGCGCGGTGTGCACACCGAAGCGCTGGGCCATCTGCTCGCGACCCTGCAACATCTGCCGCGGGCCCACCCCGGAGTGTCGTGGTGAGCGCGCAGGCGGCCGATGCGGCTCCAAGGCGCGAGCGGCGCATCTGGCGCACGCTCCAGTCGGTGATGGACCCGGAGATTCCGGTGGTCAATGTCGTCGAGCTCGGCATCGTGCGGCACGTACGCACTGGCGAGGACGGCCGCGTCCACGTGGGTCTCACTCCGACCTACTCGGGGTGCCCGGCCACGGAAGCCATCGAACAGGCGGTTCGCGCCGCGTTGGATCGCGCGGGACTGGATGACGTGGCGCTGGAGACGGTGCTGTGGCCGGCGTGGTCGAGCGAGTGGCTGAGCGAGTCGGGGCGACGCAAGCTCGAGGCATTCGGCATCGCGATCGAGCCCCGAGCGGGCGGCGCGCCGGCCTGTCCGCGCTGCGCCAGCCGGAACGTCGAGCGTGTCGGGGAATTCGGCTCCACGCCCTGCAAGGCGCATTACCGCTGCCGGACGTGCCTCGAGCCGTTCGATACGTTCAAGTGCCTTTGAGATGCCGAGATTTCACAGGCTGCGCGTCATCGAAGTGCGCCCCGAAGCCGAGGATGCCGTCACCATTGCGCTCGAGGTGCCCGCGGAGCTGAGTGGCGAATATCGCGGAGCGCCCGGCCAACACGTCGTGCTGCGCACGATGGACGGAGACGGGGAGCTGCGCCGCACCTATTCGCTCACCAACGCGCCGGGATCCGAGTCGCTGCAGATCCTGGTGCGCAAGCAGCCGCAGGGGCGCATGTCGCAATGGCTGGCGGGCCTGGCGCACGGGACGCGGATCGACGTGCTGCCGCCGAACGGCAGCTTCACACCACGCTGCGACTCGCTGGATCGCGGCCTGCGCGTCGCATTCGTCGCCGGCAGCGGCATCACGCCGGTGCTGTCGGTGACGCGCGCCGTGCTCGGCGCCGGCGGCGCCATGATGGTCTTCTACGGCAACCGCGGTACCGCGCGCGCCATGGGGCTCGAGGCGCTGCAGGAACTGAAAGACCGCTACCCGCAACGGCTATCGTTGCATTTCATCATGAGCCGCGAGCCGCAGGAAGTCGCGCTCTACAACGGGCGGCTCGACGCCGCGAAGGTCCGCGAGGTGGCCGGCGCGTTCTTCGAGCCGCGGCGGATCCTCGAGGCGTTCGTCTGCGGTCCCGGCGACATGGGTGAACAGTCAAGTGCGGCGCTGCAGTCGCTCGGCATGCCGGCCGAGCGCATTCATGTGGAGCATTTTGCGGTTGCGAGCGAACGGGCGACCGCGGCCGAGCCGCCGGCGGCGGGCGTGGCACCTCAGGCGGGCATGGCCGAAGTCGGTGTGACGCTCGACGGCCGGCGCCGCTCATTCCCCATCGCGCTCGATGCGGATACGGTGCTCGAGGCCGCCGAGCGGGCCGGCGTCGAGCTGCCCTTTTCCTGCCGCTCCGGCGTGTGCTCGACGTGCCGCACCAAGGTTGTGCGTGGCAAGGTGCGCATGGAGCAGAACTACGCGCTCGAGGCGTGGGAGCTCGAGCAGGGCTACGTACTGGCGTGTCAATCGAGATGCCTGACGCCGCGGCTCGAGCTCGATTACGACGAAAAGTAAGTCTCCCGGCAGGGTGAGGGCCCCATGAGCTACCAGACCATCGAATACGCGGTTGCCGCGGGCATCGCCCGCCTCACGCTGAACCGGCCGGAGCGTCTCAACAGCCTCAATACGCGCATGCACCAGGAGGTGCGCCACGCGCTCGCGGCGCTCGCGGCCGACACCGAGGCGCGGGTGTTGATCCTCACCGGCGCCGGCCGCGGCTTTTGCGCCGGACAGGATCTCGGTGAGCGGGCGGTGGCGCCCGGGGGCGCCGCGGCGGACCTCGGCGAGTCGATCGAGCGCCACTACAAGCCGCTGATCCTGACATTGCGGCGGTTGCCGTTGCCGATCATCGCGGCGGTGAACGGAGTGGCGGCCGGCGCGGGCGCGAATATCGCGCTCGCCTGCGATCTGGTGCTGGCGGCGCGCTCGGCGAGTTTCGTGCAGGCGTTCGCGCGTATCGGTCTGGCGCCGGATTGCGGCGGCACGTGGTTCCTGCCGCGGCTCGTCGGGTCGGCGCGCGCGATGGGACTGGCGCTGCTCGGTGACAAGCTGCCGGCGGCGCAGGCGGCGCAGTGGGGCCTGATCTGGCGCTGTGTCGAGGACGAGGAGCTCGGCCCGGAGGTCGATTCGCTCGCCGAGCGGCTCGCCGCCGCCCCGACCCGCGCGCTGGCGCGCGCCAAGCAATTGATCTCGGAAAGCGGTGGCCACACGCTCGAGCAACAGCTCGATGCGGAGCGCGATGCGCAGCGCGAACTCGGCTACAGCGCCGATTATGCCGAAGGGGTCGCCGCGTTCACCGCCAAGCGCGAGCCGCGATTCGCCGGTCGATGACACATCAGGGGCAGCCGATGCGATTGAGAAGTTACATTGCAGGGGAGTGGGTGAGTGGCGCGGGCAACGGCGCCGCGCTGCGCGATGCGACCACCGGCCAGCTGATCGCCAGCGCCTCGAGCGAGGGACTCGACTTTGGCGCGCTGCTCGAGCATGCCCGCGCCGTCGGTGGCGTCAATCTGCGCCGCCTGAGCTTCCACGAGCGCGCCGCGCGCTTGAAGGCGCTCGCCAGATTCCTGACCGAGCACAAGGAAGAGCTGTACCGGCTCTCCTACGCCACGGGAGCGACGAAATCCGATTCCTGGATCGACATCGACGGGGGCATCGGCACGTTGTTCGTGTACGCGAGCAAGGGCATGAAGGAGATGCCCGACGGGTATGTGTACGTCGATGGCCCGGCCGAAGCGCTCGCCAGGAGCGGTGGCTTTCTCGGCCAGCACATCTGTGTGCCGCTCGAGGGCGCCGCGGTGCACATCAATGCGTTCAACTTTCCGGTGTGGGGCATGCTGGAGAAGCTTGCTCCGGCGCTTCTGGCCGGGATGCCGGCCGTCGTCAAGCCCGCCACCGCCACCGCCTACCTCACCCAGCTCGCCTTTCGGCTGATCGTCGAGTCCGGTCAGCTGCCGGAGGGCGCGGTGCAGTTGATTTGCGGGGGCGTCGGCGACCTGTTCGAGCATTTGACCTGTCAGGATACGATCGCCTTCACCGGCTCGGCGTCCACGGCGCGCAAGCTGCGTACGCATCCCCGCGTGGTCGATCAGTCGGTGCGCTTCACGGCCGAGACCGATTCGCTGAACTCGTGCATCCTCGGGCCCGATGCCGCGCCGGGCAGCCCCGAGTTCGATCTGTTCGTGAGGGAAGTGGTGCGGGAGATGACCGTCAAGGCGGGACAGAAATGCACCGCCATCCGCAAGGCCATCGTGCCGGCGTCGCGCAGCGCGGCGGTCGTCGACGCGCTGCGCGACGCGCTCGAGAAGGTGGTCGTCGGCGACCCGCGCCGGGATTCGGTGGGCATGGGACCGGTTGCCTCGCTCGCCCAGCGCCGCGAGGTCCTGGAGCAGCTGGCGCGCCTGACCCGCGAGGCGCAGGTCGTGTGCGGCGGCAGCGGCGCGCCGATGCTCGCCGACGCGGACGCCGAGCGCGGCGCGTTCATCGCCCCGACGCTGCTGTACTGCCCGGATGGCGCGCGCGCGCGGGCGGTGCATGAAGTCGAGGCGTTCGGCCCGATCAGCACGGTGGTGGCGTACGACAGCGTGGAATCGGCCATCCATTTGGCGCGCCGCGGCGCCGGGAGCCTGGTTGGCTCTGTGTTCACCGCGGACGATGCGATTGCCGCGCGGCTGGTGTTGGGGCTTGCGCCGTTTCATGGTCGGGTGCTGGTGGTCAACCGCCACTGCGCCCAGGAGTCGACCGGCCACGGCTCACCGCTGCCGCATCTGGTACACGGCGGGCCGGGACGTGCCGGCGGCGGTGAGGAGATGGGCGGAATCCGCGGAGTACTCCACTACATGCAGCGCACGGCGGTGCAGGGCACGCCCGATGTGCTGACCGCCGTCACGGGCCGCTGGGTCAGAGGATCCCGGGAACTCGAGCCGGGCGTGCATCCGTTCCGTCAGCCGTTTGGTGCGCTGCGGATCGGGGATACGTTCCGCTCCGGCGAGCGTGAGGTGACGCTGCAGGACATCGAGCGTTTTGCGGCGATCTCGGGTGATTACTTCTACGCGCACATGGACGAGGCGGCGGCACGGCGCAATCCGCTCTTCGGCGGCCGGGTCGCGCATGGGTATTTTCTGATCTCGGCGGCGGCCGGGCTGTTTGTCGACCCGCCGCTCGGGCCGGTGCTCGCCAACTACGGCATCGACGGCTTGCGCTTCACGCAGCCGGTCAAGGCCGGTGATCGGATCAGGGTCCGCCTGACCTGCAAGGAGAAGTCGCTGCGCCTGGGGCAGGGCTACGGCGAGGTGCGCTGGGACACGCAGATCACCAATCAGGAGGACGTGACGGTCGCCCAGTACGACGTACTGACCATGGTCAGTGAGCAGGCGGTTCCGGGCGGCTGAGGCACCCAGAGGAGTCGCGCGCACGACGGCCTACCGCCTCGCAAGGCGAGTGGGGCGCTGCGCCGCGGCTACCCGTAGGGCGAGGCAGCGCCGGCACCAGCTTTGCCTGAAGCGGCTCGGCAATGATCCCCGCTCACTGGGCCCTGTACGCATCCTTCCTGATGGCGCGGCTGCTCTTGCGGACGCAACGTTGCGCCGTTGCGCGGACGCCTTGAGTTGGCCGTTTCCGGCCGCATCTCTATCCATATGGGAGGCCGGCGCCGATGCCGGCTCCCGCGGCAGCGGGACGCTTTGCGTCTGGGCGGTGTATCTGCCGCGTCGGAGAGTGATGCATGAGCAGCGAACGACAATACGGCTGGATGTGGGACGAGGCTTGCGATCTCGTGGACGCGGCTGAGCGGGCACAGCGGCGCTTCCTGCGCTATGTGGGGCCGGGAGCCGATGCCGCGGCCTGGGCCCCGCCGGTGGACATTCAGGAGGTCCCCGAAGGGCTGGTGGTCGTGTTCGCGTTGCCCGGTGTCGCCCTGGAGGACATCGAGCTGCGGCTTGAGCCCGCCGCGCTCACCGTCAGGGCCGGGCGCCGGCTGAAGCTTGCGCACCCGGACGCGGTGATCAGCCGCCTGGAGATTCCGCATGGACGTTTCATCCGCCGCATTGCGCTCTCGGGCGTGCCGCTGGTCCTCTCGGCCACCCGGTACGAGCACGGTTGCCTCGAGGTGCATCTGGTGCGGGCGAAGGAGAGTGACCTATGACGGATACAGCGAAAACTTCCTCTTCACCCGCACCCCGGATCGAGCTGCCGCCCTTGCCGGCGGACGCGGTGCCGATCGTGGCGATGCGCAACGTGGTGCTGTTTCCCGGCATCATATTGCCGGTGACGCTCGGACGGGAGGAGAGCATCGCGGCCGCGCAGGAGGCCGTGCGCACCGGGCGCAAGGTGGGCTTGGTGCTGCAGCGGGATCCGACGGTCGAAAAACCGACGGCGGGTGATCTGTACGGCGTGGGCGTGCTCGCCACGGTGGTACGCTACATCACCGGCAACGATGGCGCCCATCACCTGGTCTGTCAGGGCGAAAGCCGATTCCGGCTGTTGGAGATGCTGCGCGACGAGCCGTTCCTCGCGGCGCGCGTCGAGTCGATCGCCGAGCCGGCGGCCACGGGCGCGGACATCGAGGCGCGCAGCGAATTCTTGAAAGAGCGTGCCATCGAGGCTTTGTCGCTGCTGCCGCAGGCACCCGCGGAGCTGGCGCGGACGGTCCGGGGCATCGACTCCGCCGGGCAGCTCGCCGACCTCATCGTCAGCTTCATGGAAGTAAAGTCGGAAGAAAAGCAGGACGCGCTCGAGACCGTCGACTTGCGGGAACGGCTCGACAAGGTCATGAAGATGCTGACCCACCGCCTCGAAGTGCTGAAAGTCACCCGCGAGATCACCGAGCAGACTCAGGCGGCCCTCGGCGAGCGCCAGCGCGAGGCGGTGCTGCGTGAGCAGCTGCACCAGCTGCAGATGGAGCTGGGCGAGGGCGAGGGCGAGGGAAGCGAGTTCGCCGAGCTCGACAAGGCGGTCGCCGCCGCGCGCATGCCGCCGGAGGTCGAGGAGCAGGCGCGCAAAGAGCTGAATCGGCTGCGCCGCATGAGCGAGGCGAGCCCCGAGCACGGCATGGTGCGCACGTATCTCGACTGGCTGGTCTCACTCCCGTGGAGCACGACGGATGCCGAGGACATCGACATCGAGCGCGCGCGCAAGGTGCTCGAGGAGGACCACTACGGCCTGGAGAAGATCAAGCGGCGGATCCTGGAGTATCTGGCCGTGCGCAAGCTCAATCCGCAAGGCCGCAGTCCGATCCTGTGCTTCGTCGGGCCCCCGGGTGTGGGCAAGACCTCGCTCGGGCAGAGTGTGGCGCGCGCGCTGGGCGTCAAATTCGTGCGCGCCAGTCTTGGCGGCGTGCATGACGAGGCGGAGATCCGCGGTCACCGACGCACCTACATCGGTGCGTTGCCCGGCAACATCATTCAGGGCCTGCGCAAGGCCGGCACGGCCAATCCCGTATTCATGCTCGATGAGATCGACAAGCTCGGCGCGAGCTTTCAGGGGGACCCTGCGGCGGCGCTGCTGGAGGTGCTGGATCCTGAGCAGAACTCGACCTTCCGCGACAATTACCTGGGGTTGCCCTTCGATCTGCGGCACGTGTTGTTCATCGCCACCGCGAACGTCCTCGAGACGATCCCCGGGCCGCTACGCGACCGCATGGAGATCATTCAACTGACCGGCTACACCGATGAGGAGAAGCTGCAGATCGCGCGGCGCTACCTGGTGGGGCGTCAGTTGCAGGCGAATGGGCTCAAGGCCGCTCAGGCGGAAATCTCGGATGCCGCTTTGTTGAGGATCATTCACGAGTATACGCGCGAGTCGGGATGCCGAAGTCTCGAGCGGGAGATCGGCGCGCTGCTGCGCAACGCGGCCATGCGCATCGCCGAAGGCAAGGAGAGCGCCGTGCGCTTTCAGCCCGAGGACGTGTCGGAGGCCCTCGGCCCGGCCCGCTTCGAGAACGAAGTCGCGCAGCGCACCTCGGTGCCGGGCGTGGCGACCGGGCTGGCCTGGACCCCGGTTGGGGGTGACATCCTGTTCATCGAGGCGGCGCGCCTGCCCGGTGCCGGCAAGCTGATCCTGACCGGCCAGCTCGGCGATGTCATGAAGGAGTCCGCGCAGGCGGCGCTCAGCCTCGTCAAGGCGCAGGCCGAGGAACTCGCCATCGATGCGAAGCTGTTCGACCAGAGCGACATTCACGTGCACGTGCCGGCCGGCGCGATCCCCAAGGATGGCCCGAGCGCCGGGGTCGCAATGTACGTTGCGCTGGCCTCGCTCCTGAAGCGTCAGTCGGTGCGCCCCGATGTCGCCATGACCGGGGAAATCAGCTTGCGCGGCCTCGTATTGCCGGTTGGCGGCATCAAGGAGAAGACGATTGCCGCCGCGCGCGCCGGCATTCGCAAGGTGATCCTGCCGGCGCGCAACCGGCGCGATCTCGAGGACATCCCCGCGAGCGTGCGCGCCACGCTGGAGTTCGTGTGGGTCGAGAAGGTCTCGGAGGCGCTCGAGGTCGCGCTCGGCTCGCCCGCCGACGCCCGCAAGGCCCAGGACCGAGGCCCGGGGAATGCGGAGCGATCGGCGGCCTGAGCGATTGCCGCCGGTCAGCCGTTGCGCGGGCCGGTGGTTTCCGGTGGATTGCGCCTGCGCTCTACGGCGCCGGAGCGTGCTCGCCGGCGCCGTGCACCAGTCGGGCGGCGATCTCGGCCACGTGCCGGCCCTGGAAGCGTGCTCCGGCGAGCTCGTTCTCGCTCGGCTGACGGGAGCCGTCGCCGCCGGCGAGGGTCGATGCGCCGTAGGGACTGCCGCCGCTGACCTCGTCCATGCGCGTCAGCCCCGCGAAGGCGTACGGCAGACCCACGATGATCATCCCCTGATGCAGCAAGGTGTTGTGGAAGCTCGTGATCGTGGTTTCCTGGCCGCCGTGCTGGGTTGCCGTCGAGACGAACACACTGCCGACCTTGCCGACCAGGGCGCCCTTGACCCAAAGGCCGCCGGTCTGATCGAGGAAATTGCGCATCTGTGCGGCCATGTTGCCGAAGCGCGTTGGCGTGCCGAAGATGATGGCATCGTAGTCGGCCAGCTCATCGACGCCGGCAACGGGCGCCTTTTGCTGGGTCTTCATGCCCGCCTTGCGCGCGGTCTCCTCGGGCACCAGTTCCGGTACGCGCTTCACGCTCACCACCGTGCCGCGCACCGCGGCCGCGCCCTCGGCCACGGCCTCGGCCATACGCTCCACGTGACCGTACGACGAGTAATACAAAACGAGAACTTTGGCCATGCTTTGCATCTCCTGCGGTGAGTCGACGGCGAAGTATACGGCCGGACAAGCGCGTGGTGATGGCTTTGGTAGACTCGCCTGGGCATGGAACCGAAGCGGCAAGCGAAGGATGTGGGGCGGCGCAAGAGCCCCGAGCACGGCGTCGCGCTGAAGATCACCACCATTTCCTGGGGCGATCTGGCGGACGCGCTGGTGCCCATCCTGCTCATCAGCGCCATCGCGATCTGGTTGACGGTGCATTTCACGCAGCCGGAGACGCCGCGAACCCTGACGATGAGCGGTGGGCCGCCGGGCAGCACCTTCGAGATCGACGCCCAGCGCTTCAAGAGGATACTGGCCCGCAGCGGCATCACGCTGCATATCCTGCCCTCGCAGGGCTCGGCCGAGAATCTGGAGCGGCTGCGCGCCGTGGACTCCGGTGTGGATATCGCGCTGGTGCAGTCGGCCGCGAGCCTCTCCGGGAAGACTGCCGGGCCCGTGGCGCGAGGCAGGCGCAACCGCTCCAGCCGCCTGGTCTCCCTCGGCAGCATGTTCTATCAGCCGCTGGCCATCTTCTACCGCGGCCACCGGCTGCAGCGGCTGTCGCAGCTGCGGGGCGAGCGCATCGCCATCGGCAAGCCCGGCAGCAGCACGAGCACCCTGGCGCTGGCGCTGCTGAAAGCCAATGGCATCGTTCCCGGCGGGTCCACCCGGCTGCTCGGACTGCAGGGGTCCGCGGCGCGCGCGGCGCTACGGACCGGACGAGTCGATGCGATTTTCCTCACCGGTGATTCGACTCCACCGCGTGTCATCGTCAAGATGCTGCGCACAACCGGGATCAGGCTGTTCGCTTTCACCCAGGCCAACGCCTACGTGCGGCGTTTTCCGTTCCTGCACAAGGTGAGTATTCCGGCCGGCACGTTCGATCTGGCGCACAACCTGCCTCGCCGGCGAATCACGCTGCTCGCTCCCGCGGTCGAACTCATCGCCCGCGAGGATCTGCGTCCGGCCCTGTGCGATCAGGTGATTCAGACGGCGCAGCAGATCTACGGCGAGGCCACGGTGCTGCACGCGGCCCGCGAGTTTCCCAACACCTCGACCTATCGCTACCGGTTGGATCCGGAGGCGGCCCGCTATTACAAGACGGGCGACAAGAGCTTCATGTACCGTTATCTGCCGTTCTGGCTCGCGAGTCTGCTCAGCCGTATCGGGGTGGTGATGGTGCCGATCGTCGCGCTGCTCATCCCGGGACTGCTCAATCTGCCGCAGCTGTACGCTTGGCGGGTCAAGAGGCGCATCCACCGCCGCTACGCGGAACTGATGGCTCTGGAGCGCGAGTCGCTCGGGCCGCTGACGGCGCAGCGGCGGCTGGCCCTGTTGGACCGTCTGCACACCATCGAGCGGGCGGTGATCCAACGGCGAATGCCGGGCTCGCACGCCGAGCAGCTCTACCAGCTGCGCGCGCGGATCCGGTTCGTGCGCGAGATTCTCGCGCGTCCCGCCTCGGAGTGAATCCGCGGCGGGGTCAAGCCACCATGACGCTGCGCACGTCGAGCGGCTCGTCGGCGCGGGCCGGCGGCGCGAACTGCGCCAGGCCCTTCTGCGCGAGCCATTCCCGGTTGAACAGTCGCGACTGGTACTTCGCGCCGCCGTCGCACAGCACCGTCACCACCGTGTGGCCCGGACCAAGCTCGCCGGCCACCCGCGCGGCGGCGGCCACATTGATGCCGCTGGTGCTGCCGAGGAACAGTCCCTCCTCGTACAATAGACGGTAGACGTGGCCGACGGTCTCGCTGTCCTCGATATGCGCCGCCGCATCGATCGGCGCATCCTGGAGGTTGGCCGTGATGCGCCCGATACCGATGCCCTCGGTGATCGACCCGGAGCCGGTCGCCTTGAGCGTGCCGCTGCGCACGTATTCATACAGGCTGCTGCCGGGCGGGTCGGCGAGCACGCAGCGCACGGATCGGCGCTTGGACTTCAGGAAATGGCTCACGCCGGCGAAGGTGCCGCCGGTACCCGAGGCGCAGGTGAACGCGTCGATCCGCCCGCCGGTCTGTTCCCAGATCTCCGGGCCCGTGGTGTCGATGTGCGCCTGGCGGTTGACGGTGTTGTCGAACTGGTTGGCCCAGATCGCATTGGGTAGATGCGCCGCGAGGCGCTGCGCGACTTTCTGGTATTGGTTGGGATTGCTGTACGGGACGGCCGGCACCTTGTGCACCTCGGCGCCGAGAGTGCTCAGCAGCCGGTATTTCTCCGGCGACTGGTTGTCCGGCATCACGATGACGCAGCGGTAGCCCCGGGCATTGCACACGTGTGCCAGGCCGATCCCGGTGTTGCCCGCGGTGCCTTCGACGACCGTGCCGCCGGGGGCGAGGGCGCCGCCGCGCTCGGCGGCGAGCACGATGGCGCGGGCCGCGCGATCCTTGACCGAACCGCCGGGGTTGAGGAACTCGGCCTTGCCGAGCACTTCGCAGCCGGTCGCTTCGCTGAGGCGCCTGAGCCGGATCAGCGGTGTGCGGCCGACCGTTGCGACAAACCCATCGTCAATGCTCACTGGCGTCCTCCGCGGGTACGAGTGTGGCCTCAACATGCCGCTCAGAGCCCGCCGGCCTCTCGGGCGGGCGTGTCTCGGCGCCGAGCGCGGCGACCTGGCCGACCACCAGCAGGGCCGGCGGCGCGATGCGCGCCTCGCGACCGAGGGCGGCGATGCTCGCGAGCGTGCCGCGCACGACCCGCTGTCCGGGCAGCGTCGCACGCTCGATCAGTGCGGCCGGCAGGGTACGCTGCGCCCCCGCGGCGCTGAGCCGTGCGCAGATATGCTCCAGATGCGCCACGCCCATATAGAAGACCACCGTCTGGTAGGGCCGCGCAAGAGCGGGCCAGTCGAGCGTTTGCTCGTCGAGCGCGTGGCCGGTCACGAATGTCAGGCACTCGGAGACGGTGCGCTGCGTGAGGGGTATGGCGCCGGCGGCGGCCGCGGCAAGCGCCGCGGTGATGCCGGGCACGATGGTGTAAGGAATGCCGTGCTGCGCCAGCGCGCGCACCTCCTCGCCGCCGCGCCCGAAGACGAACGGGTCGCCACCCTTGAGGCGCGCCACACGCTGTCCGGAGGACGCCAGACGGACCATAAGCTCTTCAATCCGCGCCTGGTCGGTGTGCGGCTCGCCCGTTCCCGAGCCGGGGCCCTTGCCGACGAACACCCGCCGGGCGTCGCGGCGCGCGCGCTCCAGTATCGCCTCGGGAACCAACCGGTCATACAGGATGACATCGGCCTGCTGCAGCAGCTGCAGCGCCCGCAGGGTCAGCAGGTCCGGATCGCCGGGACCGGCGCCGATGAGATAGACCTCCCCGAGGCTGCGCGCGCCGGTGAGACGCGAGGCGGTCAGCCGCGCCGCATGCAGCTCGCGCTCGAAGTCGTTGGATGCGCCGTGCGCATCGCCCTGCAGGATGCGCGTGCCCGCGGTGCCGCGCACGATGCGCTCCCAGAAGGCGGCGCGAGCGCCCGGCGCGAGCGCGCGCTGTACGTGCTTGCGACGCTCGCCGATGAATCGGGCAAGGGACCCGAGAGTCCCGGGCAGCAGTGCCTCGATCTGCTCGCGGACCCAGCGTGCCAGCACCGGTGCCTGGCCGCCCGAGCCCACCGCCACGATCAGCGGCGCACGGTCGACGATCGCCGGGAAATAGAACGAGGAGAGCTCGGCATCATCGACGACATTCACGGGCAGGGCCCGCGAGGTCGCCGCGGCCGAAACCGCCGCGTTGACCTCTCTTCGATCCGTCGCCGCGATGACCAGCCGCATTCCCTCGAGGTGCGGCGGCGCGAAGGGCTCGGCCCGGTGCCTGATGCCGCCCGCGGCGGCTCGCGCGGCTAGCGTCTCGCACAGCCGTGGCGCGATCACCGTGACGTCGGCACCCACTCGCAGCAGCAGCTCGATCTTGCGTTCGGCAACGCGCCCGCCACCGACCACCGCGACCGGCGTGGCGCGCAGCTGCAGGAAGATGGGCAGATGGTCCAAGCCGCTTGCCGCGGCGCTCAGGCCTGGGCCGCCGCCGGGCGAATGCTGGGGTGTAGGCCACATTCACGGGACTCGGGTTGCTCCCACCACCAGCGGCCGGCGCGCCGGCTCTCGCCGGGCTGGATGGCGCGCGTGCACGGCGAGCAGCCAATGCTGGGGAACTGCCGATCGTGCAGCACATTGTACGGGAGCTTGCGGGCGCGGATGTACTGCCACACCTCGGCCTCGGTCCACTCGAGCAATGGGCTCACCTTGTACAAGCCGTGCTCGCCGTCCCATTCGAGCGGCTGGGCGCGCGAGCGCGTCCTCGACTGCTCGTGGCGCACGCCGGTCACCCAGGCGTCGTAGCCGGCAATGGCGCGGCCGAAAGGCTCGACCTTGCGCACGCGGCAGCACCCGAGGCGGGCGTCCAGGCTGTGGTAGAAGCCGTTGACCCCCTGGGCGGCGGTGAGCCGCTCGAGCGCCGCGGCATCGGGGTGGACCATCCGCAGGGCGCGCCGGTATCGCCACTGGAGCTTTTCCACGAGGTCGTAGGTTTCCTGATGGAGACGCCCCGTGTCGATGCTGAACATGTCGATCGCGGGCAAGTGTGTCCAGATGATGTCGGTGAGCACCATGGCCTCGGCGCCGAGGCTGTTGGCGTACACCAGCCTCGGGTGTGCCCGCAATGCGGCGGCGAGCCGCTCACGCACGGTTTGTGCCTTGTGCTCGATCGGGTTCAACAGCTCAGCCATGATGCGCGGGACTATAGCCAGGGGGGGCCGTGGCACAGAACGAATGATTGCTTCTGAGGCACTACGGAGCGGTTATGGATGCTCCCGGGCCATTGCGCTACGCTTGACCGCCATGAAACTGCACCAACTGCGCTATCTGGCCGCGATCGCCCAGAGCGGCTTGAACATCACGGCCGCGGCCCAGAAGCTGCACACGTCTCAGCCCGGGGTGAGTAAGCAGATCAAGCTGCTGGAGGACGAGCTGGGGTTTCAGATCTTCCTGCGCGAGGGCCGCACGCTCACCCGCATCACACCGGCCGGACAGGAGGTGATCGAGAGGGCGCTGGACGTGCTGCAGCAGGTGCAGAGCATCCGCGCGCTGTCGACGGAGCTGCGCGACGAGGGGCGGGGGAGTTTGTCGATCGGCACGACGCACACTCAGGCGCGCTATGTGCTCCCGGCGGTGATCCAGGCATTTCGGGCGCGCTACCCGAACGTGCGCTTGAATCTGCACCAGGGTACCTCCGAGCAGATCGCCGAGATGGTGGCGCAGGACCGCATCGATTGCGCCATCGCAACCGGCTCGGAACAGCGCTTCGCCGCGATGACGCTGCTGCCCTGTTACCGTTGGAGCCGGGTGGTGATCGTGCCGCGCGCGCACGCGCTGGCGCGTCTGGAGCGGCTGACCTATCGGACGCTCGCCGCGCACCCGCTCATCACCTACACGTTCAGCTTCAGCGGACCGTCCTCGCTGAACGAAGCGTTCTCCAAGGCGGGCTATACCCCCAATGTCGCGATCACCGCACAGGATGCCGACGTGATCGTCACCTACGTGCGACTCGGCCTCGGGGTCGGTATCGTGGCGCCGATGGCGGTCGCCGAGGGGGCCGATGACCTTGCGGTGCTCGATGCCTCGCACCTGCTGCCCGCGCACACGACCTGGCTCGGGTTCCGCCGCGGGGCGCTGCTGCGCCGGTACATGTATGAGTTTGCGCAGCTGTTCGCCCCGCATCTGGAGCGGCGGCTGGTCGAGCGGGCCCATCGGGCCGGCAGTCCGGCCGAGACCGCGGCGTTGTTCGCGGACGTGCCGCTGCCGCAGCGCTGAGCGGCACATCGCGGAGAATGCCCTGAGCGTTGAACGTCTGTCCGTGCTCGATCGGCGCCGCGCCGGGGTGCTGGCGCATCTGAGCTCGCTGCACTGGCCGCTCGGACGCGGCGGGCGAGCCTTCGTCGACTGGCTGGCTGCGGCGGGGTTCACCGTCTGGCAGTTCCTGCCGGTCGGGCCGACCGGCACGGACCGCTCGCCGTACTTTGCGCGCTCGGATTTTGCCGGCGCGCCCGGGCTGCTCGATCCGGCCGAGCCGCCGGGCGATGCGGCCGATCGGGCGGAATTCCTCGAGGCGACGGTGCACTGGCTCGAGGACTACGCGATGTTCGAGGCGGCGAGCGAGGCGCTCTCCGGCGCACCCTGGTGGAGCTGGCCGGAGGCGCTGCGCGAGCGCGAGCCGGCGGCCCTGCGGCGGCTGCGGCACGAGCGCGCCACGCGGATCGAGCAAGTTTATGCCGAGCAGTTCGCCTTCTTCGTTCAATGGCGCAGGCTGCAGGAGTACGCGCATGCCCACGGCGTGCGGCTATTCGGCGACCTGCCGTTCTACATCGGCCCGATGTCGGCGGAGACTTGGGCCGAGCGCGAGCAATTCCAGCTGACTCCCGAGGGCCGGCCGGCTGCCGTGGCGGGCGTCCCGCCGGATTACTTCTCCGAAGGCGGCCAGGTGTGGGGCAATCCGCTGTATGACTGGCCGGCGATGCGGCGTGACGGCTTCGCGTTCTGGCGGGCGCGGGTGCACGCTCAGCTCGAGCGTGTCGACTTGCTGCGGGTGGATCACTTTCGCGCGTTCGCCGCGCATTGGGCGGTACCGGCCGGGGCGCCCGATGCGCGCGGCGGCCGCTGGTGCCCGACTCCGGGACATGAGGTGCTCGAGCGCCTGCGGCAGGAGTGGGGCGCCTTGCCGATCGCGGCCGAGGACCTCGGAGTGATCACCGAGGACGTAACGGCGCTGCGCAAGGCGTTCGCGCTGCCCGGGATGCGCGTGCTGCAATTCGCCTTCGACGGCTCGCCCGACAACCCGCATCTGCCGCAGCACTACGCCGCCGACTGCATCGCCTACACCGGCACGCACGACAACGACACCACCCTCGGCTGGTACGAGAGCCTCGATGGCGGCACGCGGCGCTATGTCGATCAGACCCTGGGACTGCAGCCGAAGTCGGTGCCGGAATCGATCGTACGCGTGGTGCTCGCCTCGGCGGCACCCCTGGCGGTGATCCCGCTGCAGGATCTGCTCGGTCTCGGCTCCGAGGCGCGCCTCAACACGCCCGGCACCCACAGCTGGCGCAACTGGCGCTGGCGGCTGCGCGCCGGAGCGCTCACCGCCGGCCGCGCCGCGCATTGGGCCGCGCTCAACAAGGACTGTGGACGCGACTGAGCCCGAAGGGGCTCATGCGCCGAAGCGCACGCGCTCGACAGCCGGCAGCGGCGCGGCCTTCTGGTACGCGACGCTGTAGCGCCCGAGGGCTTGCAGGGCGCTCTGCGGGTCCTCGCCCTCGGCCAGCTCGAAGGCATCGCAGCCGCAGCGGGCCATGAGGAAGAGCAGATCGCGCTTGACGCCCGCGCCCACGGCGCGCACCTCGCCGGCAAAGCCGAGCCGGCGCACAATCGTGGCCTGCGTGAAGCCGCGGCCGTCGCTGAAGTTGGGGAACTCGAGCGCGACGAGGCTCAGTCGCGGCAGGTCGGCGCGCAGCTGCTCGGGATCGTCCGCGGGGGCGAGCCGCACGCCGAGCGCTCCGCTGCGCCGCAACCCGTGCTCGGGTGGAGCGTGCAGCCCGGCCAGCGGCACGATGAGGCCATCCGTCTCGCTCGCCGGCTCGCCGGCGTAGCGCCAGGGATCGAGGATCCACTCACGCTGCCGCAAGATCCGTCGCATAGACGCGTTCCTTGAAGGGCTCGATGCCGATGCGCCGCACCGTGTCGATGAAATACTCGCCGTCGGCGCGCTCGTCGCGGTAGACCTCGACGATGCGCTCGAGGGTGGCCGCGACCTGCGCCTGCGGAACCGATGGACCGATGACTTCGCCGAGGCCCGCGCGGCCGCTGCCCGCGCCGCCGAGGGTGATCTGGTACCACTCCTCGCCGTGCTTGTCGACGCCGAGGATGCCGATGTGCCCGATGTGATGATGACCGCAGGCATTCATGCAGCCGGACATCTTCAGCTCGATCGGGCCGAGGTCGTAGAGGTAGTCCAGGTCGTCGAAACGCGCCTGGATGGCCCGCGCGACGCTCAGCGTTCCGGCATTCGCGAGCGCGCAGAAATCCAGTCCCGGGCAGGCGATCATGTCGGTGAGCGTGCCGATGTTGGCCGTGGCGAGCTCGAGCTCGCGCAGCCGCGTCCACAGCCGGTACAGCTCGGTCTGCGGCACATCCGCGAGCACCAGGTTCTGATCGTGCGTGGTCCGCACCTCGCCGAAGCTCAGCTCGTCGGCCAGATCCGCCACCGCCTCCATCTGGCCCGCTGTCATGTCGCCGGGATTGCGCCCATGGGCCTTGAGGCTCAGGAACACCGCGCGGTAGCCGCTGACACGGTGCGCGCGCGTGTTGTAGCGGTACCAGGCCAGAAACGGCGCCTCGCGGCCGCAGGTCGGGTCCATGTCGGACCGTGTCTCATAAGGCGGGGGCTCGAAATGCGCGTGCATGCGTGCGAGTTGCTCGGGCGTCAGCCGCGGCGAGCGCTCGCGCCCGCTGCGCCATTCCTGCTCGATCATCTCGCGTATCCGTTCCACACCGAGCGTCTTGACCAGGATCTTGATGCGCGCCTTGTGGATGTTGTCGCGCCGGCCGAGGCGGTTGTAGACGCGCAGCACCGCTTCGAGATAGGCGAACAGCTCCTCGGCCGGCAGGAATTCGCGCACGCGCTGGGCGAGGATGGGCTGGCGGCCGAGGCCCCCGCCGACCCAGACCTCGAAGCCGAGCGGCTCGCCGGCGTCGCGGCGAATGCGCAGGCCGATGTCGTGCGCCTGGATCAAGGCGCGGTCCTCGCTCGAGCCGCTGACGGCGATCTTGAACTTGCGCGGCAGGTAGGTGAACTCGGGGTTCAGCGTCGCCCACTGGCGGATCAGCTCGCAGTACGGGCGGGGGTCCTCGATTTCATCGGGGGCGACGCCGGCGAGGTGGTCGGTGGTCACGTTGCGCACGCAGTTGCCGCTCGTCTGAATGGCGTGCATCTGCACTTGCGCCAGCTCGGCGAGGATGTCCGGTACGTCGGGCAGCTTCGGCCAGTTCAGCTGCAGGTTCTGCCGCGTCGTGACGTGTCCGATGCCGCGATCGTAGCGGCGAGTGATCGAGGCGAGCGCGCGGAGCTGGCGGCTGCCGAGCAGGCCGTACGGTATGGCGATGCGCAGCATCGGCGCGTGGCGCTGGATATACAGGCCATTGCGCAGGCGCAAGGCCTTGAATTCGTCTTCGGAGAGCGATCCGGCGAGGAAGCGGTGCGTCTGGTCGCGGAATTCCGCAACCCGCTGCTCGACGAACGCCTGATCGAGCGCATCGTAGCGGTACATGCGGCCGCACTATAGGCGTGGCGCCGCGTCGGGCTAAATACCGTGTGGTTTGGGACTCGCCCCGGCCGGTTATGAGCCGCCGGCCGGTGGTGCGATAATGGCGCCGTCGCCGAGGTGGCCGCAAAGGGGCAACGATGGGACTGTACTTCGAGGAGTTCACCGTGGGGCAGCGCTTCGAGCATCAGGTCCGCCGCACGGTGACCGAGACGGACAACCTGCTGTTCTGCGCCCTGACCATGAATCCGGCGGCCATCCATCTCGATGCGGAGTATTGCCGGAATGCGCCCTTCGGCGAGCGCATCGTCAATAGCGTGTTCACCCTGGGCCTGATGGTGGGACTGTCGGTCTACGACACCACCTTCGGCACCACCATCGGCAACCTCGGCTGGGATGAGGTGAAGTTCCCGCACCCGGTGCGCGTGGGCGACACGCTGCGGGCGGTGAGCACCGTGCACTCGGTGCGCGAGAGTCGTTCGCGGGACGATTCGGGCATCGTGATATTCGACCATCGCGCCTACAACCAGCGCGACGAGGAGGTCGCCTCCTGCCGCCGCGCGGCGCTGATGTTGAAGCGGCCGCAATGAGCGCCACGCCGGTGCTGCGCTCGCTGCTGTTCGTGCCGGGCGACAGCGAGCGAAAATTGGCCCGGGGACTGGGCAGCGGAGCCGATGCGCTGATCGTGGATCTGGAGGACTCGGTCGACCCGCGCCGGCTCCCGGCCGCGCGCGCCCAAGTGCTGGAATTTCTCCAGGCGCAGGTCGAGCGCGCGACATGCGAGCTGTGGGTGCGCGTCAACGCGCTCTCGAGCGGCCGGCTCTACGAGGATGTCACGGCGGTTCTGCCCGGGCGGCCGGCGGGCCTGGTGCTGCCGAAAGTCGACAGCTACGCGGATATCGAGCGCATTGCGCTCACGCTCGAGGCAATCGAGGGCGGCCACGGGCTCGCGATCGGCTCGACGCGATTGATCGTGATCGGCACCGAGACGCCGGCCGGTCTGTTGGCGCTCGGTCAGTACCCGCAAGCGGCCGCCACGCACCGCGCCTGCGCGCGGCGACTGGCGGGATTGACCTGGGGCATGGAGGATCTGTCGGCGGCGCTCGGCGTGCGCGCCCAGCGCGGTCCCGACGGTTCGCTGCGCCCGGTATTCGAGCAGGCGCGCACCACGTGCCTGCTCGCCGCCGCGGCGCTGGGCATTCAGGCGCTCGATGGGGTGTTCGGCGAATTTCGGGACGGCGAGGGTCTGCGGCGCGAGGCGGAGCAGGCGCGCGCCGACGGATTCACGGGCAAGCTCGCAATCCATCCCGATCAGGTTGCGCTGATCCATGCCGCCTTCACCCCCAGCGCGGAGGAAATCGAGTGGGCGCGGCGGGTGCTTGCCGCCTTCGAGGCGGCGGGGTCGGGTGTGGCGGCGCTGGATGGCCGGATGATCGACCAGCCCCATCGGGTGCTGGCGCTGCGTATTCTTTCACGGGCGGGTATCGGGCCGGGAGCGAGTGCATGAAGCTGAGAATCAAAGGTAATGCCCTGCGTCTGCGATTGACGCAGGGGGAGATCCGGGCGCTGGCCGAGCGCGGGAAGGTCGAGTCGCGGACGGAATTTCCGGGCGGAGCGACGCTCCTGTACCGTCTGCGGACGGACAAGACAATCCAAGAGATATCAGTAAGTTATAAAGATAATCTCATTGAATTTACCTTGCCCGCGGCAGACGCCGAGCGCTGGTGTGGGACGGATCAGGTGACGGTGAGTGGGGAGCGGGACGTGCCGGGCGGGACGCTCCAGCTGGTGCTGGAGAAGGACTTCGCGTGTCTGGTGCCCCGTCCCGGCGAGGACGAATCCGATCACTTTCCACATCCCGACGCGGGGCAGGGACCGGGCCGGTGCTGAGGGCGCTCAGGGTCGAGTCGCACCGACGAGAGTGACCCCCGGGGGCAGCTGCGCCGCGACTCGGGCGTAGCGGGCGCGCTCTTCGAGAATCGAATCGGCGTCGACGGCACACACGGCGCGCCAGCCGGCGATGCGCGGCAGCCTGGCAAATTCGCTTTCGATGGCTTCGCGTCGCGGGCACCAGACTGTGTTGAAGAATTGCGCGAATGCCTGCCAGGGCGCGCGGGCCGTCTGCGGCGCCGCGGCGAGCGCAGCCTCGAGGCGGGTCAGGGCTTGGCGGCTGGTGCCTGCGCGGGCGGCGAGGGTGGCGAGCTCGGCGGGCAGGCCGGTCTGCTCGGCCGAGTGGGCGGAGCCCGGCGCGTTGCGCTCGATCAGTTCGGCAAGCAGCTGGTCGCGCTGCTCGAAGCGGCTGAGCACCCACACGAGGTAGTCGACGCTGGCGTCGCGGAAGGGGGCATGCGCCTCGCCGGTATCCGCGGCGCCATATAGGCTCGCACAGGCGTTGGCGACCTGCGCGGCATGGACCCGCTCGGTGGCCAGTTGAGCCCGGATGATCTCGCTCTCGTTCATCTTGCGTCTATTTTAACCATTCTCACCCTGAATCCGGCATGCGGGACGGCGCGTTTGCGCGGTCTTTCCGACGATCCATTGCGCGCTCAAGTGCGCATAAGTAGAGTCGCACGGCCTCTCCCTTCAGGTGGTCTGCCATCCCATGTCGAATTCCGCGCCCTGGATCGTGCACAAGTTCGGTGGATCGAGCGTCGCCGATGCGGCTTGCTTCGAGCGCGTCGCGAACATCCTCGATGCCTCGGGGGCCGAACGGCTCGGCGTCGTGCTCTCGGCCTGCAAGGGCGTCACCGATGCGCTGTTCGAGCTGATCAGTCTCGCCGAGGCGCAGGACGAGCGCTACCGCGGCCAGATCGGGGCGCTGCGGGAGCGGCACATCACGATCGCCAAGGCGCTGCTGCCGGCCGAAGCGGTGCGGCTGTACGGCGCCGGCCTCGATCGCGATTGCCGCGATTTGGAGGGCATCCTGCAGACCGTCAAGCTCACGCGAGCCGCCGCCCCCAACGTGCGCGACTTGATCGCCGGGTACGGGGAAATCTGGTCGACGAAGCTCTTTCACCGCTATCTGGAGGCGCGTGCCGCGCGGCACGGTCCGGTGCAGTGGATCGACGCGCGGCGCGTGGTGGTGGTCGAGTGGGGTCCGCTCGGACCGGCGGTGCAGTGGGACGCCTCGCGCGAGCACCTCGCGGCCCTCGTCGATGCGGACTTCAAGGGCACGCTGATCATCACCGGGTTCATCGCCGCCGACCGGCGCGGTGTCCAGACCACCCTCGGACGCAACGGCAGCGATTTCTCCGCGTCGATCTTCGGGGCGCTGCTGCAGGCGGCGGAGATCTACATCTGGACCGACGTGGACGGGGTGTTGTCGGCGGATCCGCGCCGCGTGCCCGATGCCACGGTGATCGATTCGCTCTCCTACAGCGAGGCGATGGAACTCGCCTACTTTGGCGCAAAAGTGCTGCATCCGCAGACCATGGCGCCGGCGGTGGGCGACGGTATCCCCATTTGGATCCGCAACACGTTCGCGCCGGACAAGCCCGGCACGCTGATCTGCGCCCGTCCGGAGTCGCGCCTGCCGGTCAAGGGCATCACCAGCATCGAGCAGGTCGCGCTGGTGAACCTCGAGGGTGCCGGCATGATCGGGGTCCCCGGCACGGCGCACCGGCTGTTTGGGGCGCTGCGCGAGGAAGGCATCTCGGTAATTCTGATCTCCCAGGGCAGCTCCGAGCATTCGATCTGCTGCGCCATCCCGCAGCGCGAGGGCGAAAAGGCGGCGCTGGTGATCCGCCGCGCATTCGAGCGCGAGCTGCTCGAGGGTCACATCCAGAGCGTTGAAATCGATCCCGACCTGGCCATCCTCGCGGTGGTGGGCGACGGGATGGCGGGTACACCGGGGGTGGCCGCCAAGGTGTTCAACGCGCTGGGGGCCTCCGGCGTCAACGTGCGCGCCATCGCCCAGGGCGCCTCGGAGCGCAATATCTCGGTGGTCATCGAGGGCCGCTCGACGACGCGCGCCCTGCGGGCGGCGCATGCCGGGCTGTACCTCTCGCCGCATACGCTCTCGGTCGGGATCATCGGGCCGGGCACCGTGGGCCGCGTGCTGCTCGATCAGATCGCCTCCCAGAGCGCACGCCTGCGCGAGCAGTTCAACCTGGATCTGCGCGTGCGCGGCATACTCGGCTCGCGCCGCATGGTGCTCGCCGAGACGGGCCTCTCCTTGTCCAACTGGCGCGAGCAATACGAGGACAGCGAGCAGCACGGCGACCTCGCGCGCTTCATGGAGCACGTGCACGTCGACTACCTGCCGCACACCGTGATCATCGACTGCACCGCGAGCGGCGAGGTCGCCGCGCGCTACGCGGACTGGCTGCGCGCGGGCATCCACGTGATCACACCCAACAAGAAGGCCAACAGCGCCGAGTTGTCCTACTACCGCGCGCTGCAGGCGGCGCGGCGCGCCGGCGGGGCGCATTTCCTCTACGAGGCGACCGTCGGTGCCGGTCTCCCGGTGGTGCACACGCTGCGCGATCTGCGCGAGACCGGCGATGAGGTCACGCAGATCGAAGGGATCTTTTCCGGCACGCTCGCCTATCTGTTCAACATCTACGACGGCGGCACCGCTTTCTCGGACATCGTGCGCGATGCGCGCCAGCGCGGCTTCACCGAGCCGGATCCGCGCGACGATCTGTCGGGAATGGACGTGGCGCGCAAGCTGATCATCCTCGGACGCGAGTTGGGACTCGGACTGGAGCTCGCCGACGTGCGCATCGAGAGCCTGGTGCCCGCGGGCCTGGAGAGCGGGTCGATCGAGGAATTCATGGCGCGGCTGGCGCACTCGGATGGCGCCATGCGCGAGCGATTCGAGCAGGCGAGGGGGCGGGGCAAGGTGTTGCGCTACCTCGGGCGCCTGCTCGCCGACGGTCGGGCGACGGTCGGCCTGGCGGAGCTCGACGCCAGCCACCCCTTCGCGAACATCGCGCTCACGGACAACGTGGTGCGCTTCGCCACGCGCCGCTACTGCGACAACCCGCTGATCGTACAGGGACCCGGCGCCGGACCGGAGGTGACCGCCGGCGGCGTGTTCGCCGATCTGCTGCGCCTGTCGGCCTACCTCGGAGCGCGGCTGTGAGCGCGCCGCAATGGGTGACGGCGTTCGCGCCGGCCTCGGTGGGCAACGTCGCCATCGGTTTCGACATCCTGGGTTTCGCGGTCGAGGCGTTGGGCGACACGGTGACCGTCAGCCGATCCGAGCGTCCGGGCGTCACCATCTCGGAGGTGAGCGGCATCGCCGGCGAGCTGCCCACGGATCCGACCGAGAATACGGCCGGACGGGCGCTGCTTGCGCTGTATGAGGCGTTGCGGCCGGGCTTCGGGCTCGATATGCGCATCGAGAAGGGCATCCCGCTCGGCTCGGGGCTCGGCGGCTCGGCGGCTTCGGCGGTCGGGGCGGTGGTCGCGGCGAACGCGCTGCTCGGCGCGCCCTGCGATCGGCTGCAGCTGCTGACGTTCGCCATGCAGGGCGAGGCGGTGGCGAGCGGCTCGCTGCACGTGGATAACATCTCGCCATCGCTGTTCGGCGGGCTGGTGCTGACCGTCGGTATCGATCAGCCGCGGGTCAAGCACATTCCGGTGCCGCAGGGGGTGCGGGCGGTCATCGTGCACCCGCACAGATTTCTCGCCACGCGCGAGGCCCGGGCCATCCTCAAGCGCGACGTGACGCTGTCGGATTTCGTCTGGCAGACGGCCAACCTGGCCGGGTTCATCTCCGGTTGCTATACCAACGACCTGGACATGATCCGCGCATCGTTCCAGGACGTCGTGATCGAGCCGCAGCGCCAGGCGTTGATTCCAGGCTTCGCCACGGTACGCGCGGCGGCGATGGCCGCGGGGGCGCTCGGCTGCTCGATCTCGGGGGCGGGTCCGGCACTGTTTGCCTGGGCGCTGGAGGCGCAGGCCCCCGCGGTGCTCACGGCAATGCACGCGCCGCTCTGCGCGGACGGAACCGCGCTCGATGAGTGGGTGGTGGACATGCGCCCGCAGGGCGCGCGCGTAGTGGCGAGCGGCTGAGGCGCACGGCGGGCGATGGCGGCCATGCGATTTCAAAGCACACGGGACGCGGCGATCACCGCGGGTTTCGGCGAGGCGCTGGCGCGGGGTCTGGCGCCCGATGGCGGTCTCTATGTGCCGCAGCGCTGGCCCGAGGTTGCGCCGGCGGACCTGGATGCGGCGGCGGATCTGCCGGCGCTCGCGGCCCGGCTGATCGGACCGTTCGCCGAGGGCGATGCGCTCGCGGCATCGATGGCGCCCATTTGCGCCGAAGCCTTCAGCTTTCCGGCGCCGGTGGCGGACCTCGAGCCCGGGCGGCTCGCGGTGCTCGAACTCTTTCACGGACCGACGGCGGCCTTCAAGGATTTCGGCGCGCGCTTTCTCGCCGCATGCCTGGCGCGGCTGCGCGAGCCCCGGTCGCGTACGCTGACCATCCTGGTGGCCACCTCGGGGGATACCGGCGGGGCGGTGGCTGCCGCATTCCATGGCCGGCCCGGCATCGAGGTGGTGGTGCTGTTCCCGAAAGGACGGGTCTCGCCCACCCAGCAGCAGCAGCTGACCTGCTGGGGCGGCAACGTGCGCGCCTTCGCGGTGCGCGGCACGTTCGACGATTGCCAGCGTCTGGCCAAGCAGGCGTTTCTCGATGAGCCGCTGCGCCGGTCGCGGGAGCTGTCATCGGCCAACAGCATCAATCTCGGACGATTGCTGCCCCAGGCGGTGTACTACGCCGCCACGGCGCGCTCGCTCGCCGGTCCCGGGGGCGAGCCGGTTTCGTTCATCATCCCGAGCGGCAACCTCGGTAACGCGATGGCGTGTATCTGGGCACGCCGGCTCGGGCTGCCGATCGGGGAGATCGTACTCGCGCACAACGCCAACCGCACGGTGCCGGAGTTCCTCGGCGGCGCCCCGTGGCGGCCGCGACCGAGCGTGGCCACGCTCGCCTCGGCGATGGACGTCGGCGATCCGAGTAACATGGAACGGTTGCGGGCGTTTTATCCGGACAACCAGCGGTTGCGCGCAGCGGTGAGCGCCTGCAGCGTCGATGACGAGGCGATCCGCGCGCGCATCCGCGCCGACTACCGGCGACTCGGGCGGATCTGGTGTCCGCATACGGCCGTCGCGGCCGAGGCCTATGCGCGCCTGAGCGAAGCGCGCCGGCGCGCGGGTCGCTGGGTGTTGGTCGCCACGGCCCATCCGGCGAAGTTTCGCGAGATCGTCGAGCCGCTGATCGGGCGTGAAGTTCCGGTGCCCGCATCGCTCGCGGAGCTGTTCGCGCGTCCGAGCGCCTATCGGGAGATCGAGGCCGATCTGGGCGCGCTGCGCACGGCGCTGGCGCGCGAGGGGACGGAGGCGCAGGGATGAGCAATCAGATGCTACGGCCGTTTGTTCCCTGGGCGCTGTTTGCGCTCGCCGCGGCGCTCGTCGTCGCGCTGGTGTGGTTCATACGCTGGTTCCGGGGCAGGCGCGCGCGCAAGGCGTTGCGGCTCGCGGTCACCGCGGTCGCCGCCGATCACGTGATCGATGCGCTGGTTCCGGACGGCATGGGCGCCGGCTTCCACGTCGATTTCCTGCTTTTGAGCGTACACGGCATCCTGATCATCGACGTGCGCGAAGTGCAGGGCAACATCTTCGGCGGCGATCAGATGTCCGAGTGGACCGTGATGGACGGCGCGCACCGGTTCACTTTCGTCAATCCGCAGAGCGGGCTGTATGACCGCATCGCCGCGGTGAGGGCCATCGCCGGGGAGGTGCCGGTCGAGGGGCGCGTCGTGTTCACGCGGCAGGGAAAGTTTCCGAAGGGGCTGCCGAAGTGGACGCTGATGCTCGATACGCTGGCGGCGGAATTTCCGCCGTTGGACAACGACGTGCGGGACGCTGCGCTCGCGCAGTACCGCGAGGGCTGGGAGCGCGTGCGTGCGGCGGTGCGTCCGAGCTCGATGAAGCACATGCGCTGAAGGCTCTTTGCGGCATGCTCACTCGCTAGGCGCGCGCGCATGATCGGCGAGCACGAGGGAGACGCAGACGGTGAGCTTCTCGGCGTAGTCGAGGTGCAGAAACTCATTTGGCCCGTGCGCGTTGGAATGCGGCCCAAGCACCCCCGTGATGAAGAACTGCGTCCGCGGAAAGCGCTCCCCGAGCATGGCCATGAAGGGAATGGTGCCTCCGCAGCCGACGTGCACCGCGCCGCGCCCGTAGATCCGCCGCGATGCGGAGTCGATCGAGTTCGCGAGCCACGGCGCGAATGAGGGAGCGTTCCAGCCGGCGGTGGGCGTGCCGGGCTCGAAGCGCACGTGCGCGCCATAGGGTGGGTCGCGCTCGAGCACGTCCTTGATGGCGCGGGCCGCGCGCTGCGGGTCGCACGTCGGCGGCAGGCGCAGGGAGAGCTTGAAAGTGAGGGCGGGCAGCAGCACATTCCCGGCCGAGAGTGTCGGCGGCAGACCGTCGGCGCCGGTGACCGAGAGCGTTGCTTTCCACGTGCTGTTGATCAGCAGCTCGACCGGGTCATCGCTCACGGCGCGCACGCCTTGCGCCCAAGGCAGCTTGCCGGCGACGGCATCGCCGAGCACGGCCGCGGCGGTGCGGATCTGCGCGAGCCGGTCGGCGGGCACGTTGACCGAGAGCGCTTCCGGCCGCAGCGCCCCGTCGCGGGGATTCTCCAGCCGCTCGAGCAGTTGCCGCAAGATACGGAAGGGGTTTGGCGCGATGCCGCTGGCCATGCCCGAGTGCACCCCTTCCTGCAGGACGCGCACCGAGAGCTGCCCGACCAGATTGCCGCGCAGCGAAGTGGTGCACCAGAGCTGGTCGTAATTGCCGCACTCGGCGTCCAGGCACACCACCAGCGAGGGCTCCCCGAGCGCGGGGCCGAGCGCCTCGAGGTGCGCCGGCAGATCGACGCTGCCGCTTTCCTCCGAGGCCTCGATCAGTACCACGCAGCGCGCCAGCGCGACGTTCTGCGCCTTCAGCGCCGCGATCGCGGCGAGCGAGCTGAATACGGCGTAGCCGTCATCGGCTGCGCCACGCCCGTAGAGCTTGCCGTCACTCAGCACCGGCTCCCACGGGCCGAGTCCACTGCGCCAGCCGGTGAATTCCGGCTGCTTATCCATGTGCCCGTACAGGAGCACGCAGCCGGGCAGCTCGCCGGGAATGTCGATCAGCAGCACGGGCGTGCGCGCGGCAAGCCGGCGCAGCTCGACCCGGATCCCGGGTATGGGCTGGGCGCGGCACCATTCGGCCAGCAGCTGTGCGGCAGCTTCCATATGGCCGTGCTGTTCCCACTGCGGATCGAACAGCGGCGACTTGTTTGGAACGCGCACGTAGGCGGCCAGGCGCTCGACGATCGAGTCACGCCATGCGGCGGTAATGTGCGTGTGCAGCTTTTGCAGATCCATGGACCGTCTCCCGCAAGACCGTAAACGGTGAAGCTCCGGGGCCGCACCGCAGGCAAGGCCGCGATTATGGAAAGGCGGGTCCGGGCGCGCAAGGCGCGGCCCGCAGCGCGGGCAAGCGCGCCGGAAATTGGTCTTATTGCAATACGCTGATGGGCGATCCAGCCTCCGCTCGGCCCTGTCATGCGGATACGCGCCGATACAGACATGACATAACGATATTTTGCGGGGCTGGGAGTGGACCGTGAGTCGCCAGCGCGCCGGACGGTCGCCGGAATAATTCAGACACCGATGTCGCCGGGTGCGTTCGGCAGGGAAAACAACCGGCGCGTGGCGGCGGTGCTCGAGCGCGCGAGCGACAGCGGCGATTCGCCGCGCGCCCGGGCGACGACGCTCGCGATGTGCGGCAGGTACCGCGGCTCATTGCGCCGGGAGGCGGGTTTCGGGCTGAGGTCGCGCGGCAGCAGGTAGGGACCGTCGGTTTCCAGCAGGAGCCGGTCGGCGGGAATGCGCGGCACCAGTTCCATCAGGTGCGCGCCGCGGCGCTCGTCGCAGATCCAGCCGGTGATGCCGATGGCAAGACCGAGCTCGAGGTATGCGTCGAGCTCGGTGCCGCCGGCCGTGAAGCAATGCGCGACGCCGCCGGCCAGGCGCGGCCAGTGCTCGCGCAGAATCGCGATGAAATCGCCGTGCGCGTCGCGCTGGTGCAGAAAGACGGGCTTGCCGAGCCGCTCGGCGAGCTCGAGTTGGCGATGGAACGCCTGTTGTTGCGCGGCGTGCGGCGAGAAATTGCGGAAGTAGTCGAGGCCGCATTCGCCGACGGCGACCACCTCGGGGGCGCGTGCGGTCTCGGAAAGCTCGGCGAGCCGTGTGTCGGTGAGATCGGTGGCGTGATGGGGATGGACGCCGGCCGTGGCGAACAGCTGACCGGGGTGGGCGCGGGCGAGGTCGACGGCTTTGCGGCTGCTCGCACCGCAGGCGCCCGTGACGATCATCTGCGTCACGCCGGCGTCCCGCGCGCGCGCAATGACGGTGTCCCGGTCGCTGTCGTAGCTGTCGTGGGTCAGGTTGATCCCGATGTCGATCAAGGAGGGCGAGGATGGGGGATGAGCCATGGCGTATCTCTACACTTCCAGGATGGTGGACGCCACGGCCGCGTGCGCGTCCGCAATCCGTTTCAGAGTGCGGCGGCTCACGCGCGGGGGCCGTCCCGGTACGGCGCGTCGGCTCAGGCCCAGTCCGGGGCGTTTCCGGGCTTCCACTTGATGCTGCAGCCGATGCTCGGGACCTGCCGCTCGATGCGCTTCCCGGCGAGCAGGGCGTCGACCGCTGCGCGCAGCTCATCGCCCGTGACGGGCGTTTTGTTGCCGGGCGAACTGGCGTCGAAACGGCCACGGTAGAAGAGGGTGCGGGCCGAATCGAACAGGAACAGCTCCGGTGTGCAGATGGCCTGGTAGTCCAGCGCCACGCGTTGCGATGCATCGATCAGGTAGGGGAAGGGGAAGTCCTTCTCGGCGGCTATGCGCGCCATCTGTTGCGGCGCGTCCGCGGGGTAGGCGTTGGCGTCGTTGGGGTTTATGGCCACGATTGCGAGCCCCTTGGGGCCGTACTCGCGGGCGAACGAAACGAACCCATCGAGCATGTGCTTCACGAATGGGCAGTGATTGCACAGAAACGTCACCAGCAGGGCGCGGGCGGCGGAGAAATCCTCCGGGCGCCATACCCGTCCGGACGGATCCGGGAGCGAGAACGAGGGCGCCGGAGTGCCCAGCGGCAGCATGCGTGAGAGTCGCTCGACCATCGCAGACCTCGCTCGTGTGTCAGGGTTCGGACAACGCCGCGAGCGCGGCACACAGCGCCTCGACGTGTGTCTCGTCCTGGTCCCAGGCGGCCACCAGGCGGGCAGTGCCGGCGTGCTCGGCGCCCCAATCATAGAACTCGAAGCCGGCGGCGCGCAGTGTGCGCTTGCCGTCGATCCCCAGGTGCACGAATGCCTCGTTGGCCTCCACCGGCGCGATGAGGCGCGCGCCGGCGGCTCGACCGATGCGGCGGGCGAACCCGTTGGCGCGCTCGGCGTTGCGCCGCCACAGATCATCGCGCAGATAGGCCAGCAATTGCGCCGCGACGAAGCGCGACTTCGAGATGAGCTGTCCGGCTCGCTTGCGGCGCAGCTCGAAGTCACGGACCAGGTCGGTGTCGAAGAAGACCACCGCCTCGGCGGCGAGCGCGCCGTTCTTGGTCGCACCGAAAGAGAGCACGTCCACGCCGGCGCGCCACGTCACGTCCGCCGGGTGACAACCGAGGAAGGACACCGCGTTGGCGAAGCGGGCTCCGTCCATGTGCACTTTCAGTCCGTGCGCGTGGGCCACCGCGCACAGTGCGGTCAGCTCGTCGGGCCGGTAGGCCGCGCCGAGCTCGCTCGCTTGACTTACCGAGACAGCGGCCGGCTGCACGGTGTGCACCGATGTCGGGTGTGCGTTCAATGCCGCCGCGAGTGCGTCGGCCGACAGCTTCGCATGCTCGCCCTCGAGCAGCATCAGCTGCGCACCGCCGGAATAGAACACCGGTGCGCCGCATTCGTCGCAGGCGATGTGCGCTTCCTGGTGGGCGAAGATCGCGCCATACGGCGGCGTGATCGTGGCGAGCGCGAGGGCATTGGCGGCTGTCCCGGTGGCGAGCGCGAAGGCGCGCACCGGCGTGTCGAAGAATTCGCCGAGCGCTCGATCCAACCGCTCAGTCCAGGGGTCGTCGCCGTAGGCGATGGCCAAGCCGCGGTTCGCCTCGGCCAGGGCCGCGAAGATTTCCGGGCACGCGGTCGCGGTATTGTCGCTCATGAATCGCATGGGTGAGTTCGCCATGAGGGCCTCGTCGGCTAGATTCGCCACTTGAAAGAGGCGGCGCCGATACCGAGAAACACCAGGGTGACCACCGCCAGATAAATGAGGTTCGGCGCGATGGCGCCGAGGCCGGCCCCGTAGAGCATCACGGCGCGGGCCGCGTGCAGCAGCTGCGTCAGGGGCAGCGCATCGGCGATCCATCGCAGCCAGCCGGGAGCGCCGGCGAGCGAGAACCACGCGCCCGAGAGCATCACCATCGGCCAGGTGAGCAGATTCAACAGGCCGTTGACCAATTCCTCGCTGGCCAGGCGCGCCGAGACCGTCAGGCCGAGCGCGATCATCGCAAATGCGCCGAGCACCGCGATCAGCAACAGCAGCGCGAGGTTGCCGGCGTCGTGAAAATGGATCATTGCTCCGACCACCGTGTACAGGATGGCGGTGATCAGCAGAATGATGCCCAGGCGCGAGAGGACCTGGGCGCTGAGAAATTCGAACGCCGTCAGCGGCGTGGCGTGCAGCCGCTTGAGAAACCCGCTCTGCCGGTAGCGCAGCACCACGTAGCCCACTCCGAACAGGCAGCTGAACATCATGTTCATCGCCAGGATTCCCGGGAACAGCCAGTCGACGTAGCGGATCTGCCGGCCGCTGACCGGCAGTCGTACGGCACCGGGATCTGCGGCGCGCAGCAGCTGCTCCACGATGTAGCCCTTGGGCGAGTGAGTGTTGACCCAGAAGCGCAGCGGAGGTCCCGGGGCGAGCAGCAGAGCGATGTGGTCGTGGCGCACCGCGCGCAGGCCCGCCTGCCGGCTCGCGACCGGCAGGAACCGCAGGTAGCGCGTGTGCGCAAACCGATTGTGCGCCAGGGTCGCCGGTCCGCCGAGCACGCCGACCGTGAACAGTGGCCGCGACGGACCGCCGAAGATGAAACCGATCCCGAGGATGATCGACAGCGGCAGCACGAGCGTGAACAGCAGGGAGCCGCGATCCCGAAGGAACTCGAGATTGCGCGCATGCCAGACGGCGAGCAGACGGCGGATCATGCGCGCAGCTCGTGGCCGGTCAGCTCGAGGAACAGATCCTCGAGGTTCGGTGGTCGCATGCGCAGGCTTGCGAGCGGTACGCCGGCACCGATGAGCGTGCGCAGCGTCGCGTCGAGATCATCGGTGGTGATCTCGATGCGCTCGTCCGTCTCGAGAAGCTGCAGCGGCAGCGTGCGGGCGGCCGGCGGAAACGCCGCGCGCGGAAGCTCGAGAAGCACCGCGGCGAAATGCTCGCGCAGCAGCCGGCGCGGCTCGCCCTGGGCGACGATGCGTCCGTGATCGACGATGGCGATCTCGTCGCAGAGCATCTCCGCTTCGTCCATGTAATGGGTGGTGAGGACGATGGTCTTGCCTTGCGCCTTGACGGCCCGGACCAGTTCCCAGAAGTTGCGCCGTGCCTGCGGATCGAGTCCCGTGGTCGGCTCATCGAGAAACAGCACGGTTGGGTCGTTCACCAGCGCGATGGCGAGCAGCAGCCGCTGCCGCTGGCCGCCGGAGAGCTTGCGATTGTCACGTCCCGCGAGCGCCTCGAGCGAGCACAGGCGCAGCAGCTCGTCGATGTCGCGGCCGCGCGTGTACAGCCCGCGGAACAGCGCGAGGCTCTGGCGCACCGTGAGGAAGTGCTGCAGCGCGGTGGCCTGAAACAGGATGCCGGCTTCCTCGCGGAAGCGCTCCCCCAGCGGCTCGCCGCGGTAGCTCACGGTCCCGGAACTCGGTGCGAGTATCCCCTCCATGATCTCCATGGTGGTGGTCTTGCCCGCACCGTTCGGTCCGAGCAGGCCGAAACACATGCCGGGCGGCACCTGAAACGACAACCCGTCCACCGCCGTGACGGCCGGGTAGCGCTTGACGAGGTCACGGACTTCGAGAATGGGGACGCTCAATGCTGATCCACTCGGTTCACGCCGGCGCATCCTAGCCGATCGCAGGCGCCCCCGTCTGCCCGATGTACGGTGCCGGCCGCTGGTATGATGCCGTATCGGGCGAGCCGGATGTGCCGGCAGGTTGATGGGATCGTCGAGGGGATGAGCTCCCAATTATCGTTGTGGTCGGAGCAGGACGTGGGCTGGAGCGTGCGCGAGAGCCAACGCGCCCGGCGAATGGTGGTGCGCGTCTTTCACACCGGTCGTGTCGAGGTGGTCGTGCCGTTGAGGACGCCGCCACGGCTGATCGAGGGGTTTCTCGAGCGCCATCGATTATGGATCGAGCACAAGCGCGCCGAAGCCCGCAGGACGGCCGCGCCGCCCGAGCCGTTCCCGCCGCTCGCCATCGAGTTGATCGCCTGCGCCGAGCGCTGGCGGGTGCATCTGGCCGGAGGCGGCGGCCCGGTGCGCGTGCACGCCGCGGGCGAGCTGCTCACCGTGAGCGGTGATGCGGG
>JAJYFU010000009.1 GCA_021790795.1 Pseudomonadota bacterium | reverse complement strand
GATGGTTGGCCAGCTCGAGGACCTCCACGAGACCGTCGCGTGAGAATCCACTGAAGCGCAGCCCCGCTTCGCGATAGCGCTCCAGATAATTGTTGTTGAATTCGTAGCGGTGGCGGTGGCGCTCGAGAATCACGTCCTTGCCGTACAGATCCCGCGCGCGCGTGCCGGCCCCGAGCAGCACTTCCTGGGCCCCGAGGCGCATGGTCCCGCCCTTGGCCGAGGCCTCGTCGCGGGTCTGCGTGCCATGGGCCTGGTCCTGCCACTCGCTGATCAGCGCGATGACCGGGTGGGCGGAGGCGCGGTTGAATTCCGTGCTGTTGGCCCCGGTCAGCCCGAGCACGTGCCGGCCGAACTCCACGATCGCGACCTGCATGCCGAGGCAGATCCCCAGATACGGGATGCCGTGCTCGCGCGCGTAGCGGACCGAGAGGATCTTGCCCTCGATGCCGCGCTCGCCGAACCCGCCGGGCACCAGAATCGCGTCCATTCCCGCCAGCGCATGCGTGCCGTGCTGCTCGATGTCGGTCGACTCGATGTAGTGGATGTTGACGCGGGTGTGGGTCTTGAGCCCCCCGTGCATCAGCGCTTCGTGCAGCGACAGGTACGAGTCGCGGATCTGCACGTACTTGCCCACCATGGCGATGTCCACCTGGCCATCGGGGTTGGCCTTCGCGCTGACCACCTGGCGCCACTCGGCGAGGTCGGTGGCGGGCACGTCGAGCCCGAGCTTGCCGACCACGATGTCATCGAGCCCCTGCTCGTGCAGCAGCAGCGGAATCTGATAGATGTCGTCGGCATCGACCGCCGAGATGACCGCGCGCTCCTCGACGTTGGTGAACAGCGCGATCTTGCGGCGCTGCTCGTCCGGCAGCGGATGCTTGCACCGGCACAGCAGCACATCGGGCTGGATGCCGATGCCGCGCAGCTCCTTGACCGAATGTTGCGTCGGCTTGGTCTTGATCTCGCCCGAGCCGCCCACCACCGGGACCAGCGTCAGATGCATGTAGATGCAGCGGCTGTGCCCGAGCTCCACGCCGAGCTGGCGGATCGCCTCGAGGAAGGGCAGCGACTCGATGTCGCCGACCGTGCCGCCGATCTCCACCATGCACACGTCCGCGCCTTCGGCGCCGAGCTGGATGCTGCGCTTGATCTCATCGGTGATGTGCGGAATCACCTGCACCGTCGCGCCCAGGTAATCGCCGCGGCGCTCCTTGGCGATCACGCGCTCGTAGATGCGGCCCGTGGTGAAGTTGCTGTTGCGCCCCGTGGTGGTGCGCACGAAGCGCTCGTAATGGCCGAGGTCCAGATCGGCTTCCGTGCCGTCGCTGGTGACGAACACCTCGCCATGCTGGAACGGGCTCATGGTTCCGGGGTCGACGTTGATGTACGGGTCGAGCTTGACCATCGCGACTTTCAACCCGCGCGCCTCGAGAATGGCGCCGAGCGAGGCGCTCGCGATGCCCTTGCCAAGAGAGGACACGACGCCGCCGGTGACGAATACGAATCGCGTCATAAGATAGATTGAATCAGGATGGCCCGCCGTTGGAGGCACCGCCGGGGTGCCCGTGTCTGCATGAACGACGGGCCAGCAGACTAGCACATCAGGGCCGCGCGTGGGGCGCCTTGTGCCATATCAGGCGCGCGCGCCGGCGCGCGGCGCCGCGGGCATGCACGCTCGCATCGACCCATAGGTCCGCCGCCGCAACGAGCTCGCCGTCGCGGAACAGCAGCGGCAGCCGGGCGCGCTCGGCCGGGGGCACGCGCGCCTCCTGCAGCAGACTCTTCAGCGCGCGCCGCGCACCGCCCGGCCGCACGCGCAGGCGCTCCCCGCCGCGCCGCCAGCCGACCCGCAGGCAGGCGCCGAGCGCATCGAGATCGAGCGGCCCATGCACATCGGGCCGCAGCTCGAGGGCCCCGCAGCCTTGCGGCAGCTCACAGCGCGCCGACACGCCGAGATCCCACACGATCTCCTGCGGCGGCGGGAAGGGCGCGGGAGCCTCGGCCGCGCCGGCGATCAGCAGCAGATCCGCGTGCCGCTCGATGCGCGCCGCTCGCCAGGCCACCTGCGGATGCGCATCCGGGCGCGCATCGATCATGGCGCCGGCGATCTGCTCGAGCCGCCGCGCGTCCGGCAGCGTGCGCCCGCTGCGGGCGATCCAGTAACGCAGCGCGTTGCGCCGCCGCGGCGGGTCGAGCGCGCGCAGCGCCTTGACCGACAGCGCCGCTCCGTCGCTGGCGCGCTCCACGTCGGCTCGTCCCAGCGACTCGAGCAGGTGTTGGCCCTCGGCGGCATGCCGAGCCGCGCGCGCCACCGCCGCGGCCACCGAGCTCCAGCGCGCGCGCACCGCCGGCAGCACCTGGCGGCGCAGGTAGTTGCGATCGAAGCGCTCATCGGCATTGGACGGATCGGTCACCACCGGCAGATGCTCGCGGGTCAGCCACTCCTCGAGTTGCGCGCGCGTGAAGCCGAGCAGCGGCCGGACGAGCCACGTCGGGCCGAAGGGCGCCAGAGCCGGCATCGCCGCCAGCCCGGCCAGCCCGCAGCCGCGAAACAACTGCAACAACACCGTCTCGAGCTGATCGTCCTGAGTATGGGCCGTGAGCAGCACCTCGCCCGGCGCAAGCGCCGCGCCGAGCGCACGGTAGCGCGCCACGCGGGCGGCCTGCTCGGGCGACTCGCCTCTGGCCACGGCCACCTCGATCCGCGCCACCCGCAGCGGTACTCCCACCCGGCGCGCGAGCGCTCGGCATTCCCGGCTCCAGCGCCGCGAGTCCGGATGAAGGCCATGATCGACATGCACCGCCCGCAGCGCCAGGCCACGCCTGCGGGCGGCCGCGAGCGCGGCCAATAGCGCGGTCGAGTCGATCCCGCCGCTCAACGCCACGCACAGCCGCACGTGCGGAAATTCCGGCAGCAGCGCCTCGAGCCGCTCCAGCACCGCCGCGCTGCCGAATCCCTGGAGCCGGCGCGCGCGCCCGCCCCGCGCGCCGCTCACCGCGCCCGCCCCGCCCTTCTCAAGACGAGCTCTCCCCGAAGACGCCGAAGCCGGCGATGCGCGCATCGCGCGCACTGCGCAAGGCCTCGAGCGGCTGGGCCTCGAGGGCATCGAGATGGCGCAAAACCGCGGTCTTGAGCGCGGCAGCCGCGGCGGCCGGATCGCGGTGCGCGCCCCCCAGGGGCTCCTCGATGACCTCATCGACCAGGGCCAGGCGCTTGAGTTGCTCGGCCGTCATGTTCAGCGCCTCGGCCGCCGCCTCACGCTTGTCCTGACTCTTCCACAGGATCGAGGCGCAACCCTCCGGCGAGATCACCGAGTAGGTGCTGTACTGCAGCATCAACAGCCGATCGCAGACCCCGATGGCGAGCGCCCCGCCCGATCCGCCCTCGCCGGTGACCACCGTGACGATGGGCACATTGAGCACGGACATCTCGAGCAGGTTGCGCGCGATCGCCTCGCTCTGCCCGCGCTCCTCGGCACCGACGCCCGGATACGCCCCCTGGGTGTCGATCAGCGTCACCAGCGGCAGACCGAATCGCGCGGCGAGGTGCATCAGCCGCAGCGCCTTGCGATAGCCCTCCGGCCGCGGCATGCCGTAGTTGCGCCGCACACGCTCCTTGGTGTCGCGGCCCTTCTGGTGACCGATGATCACGATCGGTCGCCCGTCGATGCGCGCCACGCCGCCGACGATCGCCGCGTCGTCGGCGTACATGCGATCACCGTGCAGCTCGTGAAACTCGGTGCAGATCGCGCCGATGTAATCGAGCGTGTACGGCCGTTGCGGATGGCGCGCGAGCTGGGTGATCTGCCAGGGGGTGAGGCTCGCGAAGATGCTGGTGGTCAGCTGGCGGCTCTTGGCCTGCAGCCGGCCGATCTCCTCCTCGATGTTGACTTCCGGGTCGCAGGTGACGTGTTTGAGCTCCTCGATCTTCGCTTCGAGCTCGGCGATGGGCTGTTCGAAATCGAGAAAGGCGACGGCCATGCGCTGTTCCGCGGTAGTCTGAATCTGGGCGCGAGCGTACGGGCCCCGGCAGCGAGGCGCAAGCGCCGGACGCTCAGCGCCCGTCGGCCGAGCGCTGCGGTCCCTCGGGGCTCGCGGTGTAGAGCACCTTGATCGCGGCGGCGCCCAGCAGCTCCTCGAGCGCCGCGATCAGCTCCGCGGACGGCTGCACGCTCCACTGCGGCGCCAGCGCGAGCAGGCCGCGGGCGAGGCGCCCCGAATACTCGATGACGATCGGACACGGTCCGGGCCGGAACCGCTCGAGCAGTTGCGCCAGCGAGTCCTGCAGCGCCGCGGCGTCGGCGTGGGCCGGCCAGCGCAGCACGATGCGCCGCGCCCGCTGCTCGCACACCTTGGTCAGATCGCTCAAACGGCGCACCGTGAGCCGCCACGCGTCCGCGAACTCATCGAAGCGCAGCTGGCCCTCGGCGAGCACCAGCGCGTCCTTGACGATCAGCTCGCGGTATGTCTGGTACTGCTCCTCGAACAGACTCGCCTCGAGCCGGCCGGTGGCGTCGTCGAGCGTCACGATCACACGCGGTCCGCGCTTGCGCACCTCGTCGATCAGCCCGGCCACGGTCACCACGCGCCCGCCGCGCGCGCGGCCGCCCTCCATGCCGCCGGCGGAGCGATCGCCAAGCAGTGCGCCGATGCGGTGGCTCACCGCATGCTGCAGTCCCGCCTCGAGCGCGGCGATCGGGTGACCGGTGAGGTACAACCCGAGCGTGTCGCGCTCCCCGGCCAGACGCTTGGACTGCGGCCACTCCGGCACCTCGGCGGCGCTCGGCGGCGCGCTGGGCGCCGCGGCCAGCGCGCCGGGCGGCGCGGGCGCGAGCCCGAACAGATCATCCTGACCGGCGCGGCTCGCCTTGGAGTTCTGCTCGCCGAGCTGCATCGCCGCGGGCAATCGCTCCATGAGCGCGGCACGGCTGGCGCCGAGGGCATCGAGGCTGCCCGATCGCAGCAGCGCCTCGAGCACCCGCCGGTTGAGCTTCTGCAGATCGAGCCGGCGGCACAGATCCTCCAAAGAGGCGAACGGCCCGTGCGCCTCGCGCTCGGCGATCAGTGTCTCGGCCGCGCCCCGCCCAACACCGCGGATGGCGCCGAGCCCGTAGCGGATGGCGCGCCCCTCGGCGGTAAACGGGTACTGCGAGGTATTGACGTCGGGCGGCAGCACCGTGAGGTCCATCTCGGCGCATTCGCGGATCAGGATGACCACCTTGTCGGTGTGATCCATGTCCGCCGACAACATCGCGGCCATGAACTGCGCCGGATAGTGCGCCTTGAGGTAGGCGGTCTGATAGGAAAGCAGCGCGTACGCGGCGGCATGCGACTTGTTGAAGCCGTAGCCGGCGAACTTCTCCATCTGGTCGAAGATCGCGTTGGCGACGGGCTCGTCGATGCCGCGCGCGGCCGCGCCCGCGACGAAAACGCCGCGCTGCTTGGCCATCTCCTCGGGCTTCTTCTTGCCCATGGCGCGCCGCAGCAGATCGGCGCCGCCGAGCGTGTAGCCGGCCAGACGCTGGGCGATCTGCATCACCTGCTCCTGATAGACGAACACGCCGTACGTGACGCCGAGAACCTCTTTCATGTCCGGATGCAGATACTCGGGCGGCTTGCCGTGCTTGCAGGCGACATACTCCGGGATCAGCTCCATGGGGCCCGGTCTGAACAGCGCGCCCAGGGCGATCAGGTCCTCGAACCGGTCGGGCTTGGCGTCCTTGAGCAGGCGCTGCATGCCGCTCGATTCGAACTGGAAGACCGCAACGGTCCGCGCCTTCGTCAGCACCTGGTCATAGGTGGCCGGATCATCGAGGGGGATCTTGCCGATCTCGAGCGGCGACTCGCCCGACTGCGCGCGCAGCGCATTGATCGACTTCACCGCCCAATCGATGATGGTGAGCGTGCGCAGGCCGAGAAAGTCGAATTTCACCAGTCCCGCGGCCTCGACATCGTCCTTGTCGAACTGCGTCACGACGCTGCCGCCCTCGGCATCGCAGTACAGGGGCGCGAAATCGGTCAGCACCGAGGGCGCGATCACGACCCCGCCGGCGTGCATCCCGGCGTTGCGGGTCAGGCCCTCGAGCGAGCGCGCCAGGTCGATCAGCCCGCGCACCTCCTCCTCGCGCTCGTAGAGCTGCATGAGCTCCGGCTCCTTCTCGAGGGCCTCAGCGAGCGTAATACCGAGCTCGAAGGGTATGAGCTTGGCGATCTTGTCCACGTAGCCGTAGCTCATGCCGAGCACGCGCCCGGCGTCGCGCACCACCGCCTTGGCCGCCATGGTGCCGTAGGTGATGATCTGCGAGACGCGTTCCCGGCCGTAGCGCTGCGCGACGTACTCGATCACGCGGTCGCGGCCTTCCATGCAGAAATCGACGTCGAAGTCGGGCATGGAAACGCGCTCGGGATTGAGGAAGCGCTCGAACAGCAGGTCGTAGCGCAGCGGATCGAGGTCGGTGATCCCGAGGCTGTAGGCGACCAGCGAGCCGGCGCCCGAGCCGCGCCCCGGACCGACGGGCACGCCGTGGTCCCGCGCCCAGCGGATGAAGTCCGCGACGATCAGGAAGTACCCGGCGAAGCCCATCTGACAGATGACGTCGAGCTCGGACTGCAGGCGCTTGCGATAGGCCGAGGTCCCGACCCGCGGGGCGAGCGCCGGCGCGCCCGGCGGCGAGTCCGCCGCGGCGCGCGCGCTCCCGTCGGCGCTGTCCTGCGGCCGAGCCGCGTGCGGATCCGCGAGCCCGCTCTCTGCGAGCCGCCGCTCGAGACCGGCGGTGGCCTGCCCGCGCAGGAAATCGTCCGCGCCGCCCTCCCCCGGCACCGGATAAGCCGGCAGACGCGGCCGACCGAGCTCGAGCACCAGCGCGGTGCGCCGGGCGATCTCGACGGCGTTCGCGAGCGCTTCGGGAATGTCGGCGAAGCGCTCGGCCATCTGCGCGCCGGTGCGCAGGAACTGCTCGGGGGTGTAGCGGCGCGCACGGGTGGTGTCGGCCAGCTGCCGGCCCTCGTGGATGCAGACGCGGGCTTCGTGCGAGTCGAAATCCTCGCGCCTGAGGAAACGCACGTCGTTGGTGGCCACCACGGGCACGCCGCGGCGCGCGGCCAGATCGAGCGCCGCGCTGATGTAGGCCTCCTCGGCCGGACGGCCCAGCCGCTGCAGCTCGAGGTAGTACCGGTCCGGCAGCAGCGTCTGCCAGTGCTCGAGAGCGGCTCGCGCATCGCGCTCCCGCCCGTTGACGAGCGCGCGGCCCACGTCTCCCTCGGCGGCGCAGGACAGTCCGATCAGTCCGGCGAGATTCTCCGGCGTCAGCCAGTCGCGCGCGATCATCGGCACGCCGCGCTGCTGGCCCTCCAGATACGCGCGGCTGACCAGGCGCGTCGCGTTGCGATAGCCGTCCTGTGATTGGCACAGCAGGGTCAGGCGGCTCGGCGCCTGATGCTCGCCGCTCTCGCGCACCAGCAGATCGACGCCGACCACCGGCTGCACGCCGCGCGCGAGCGCGGCGCGATAGAACTTGACCATCGCGAACAGGTTGCTCTGGTCGGTCACCGCCACGGCCGGCATGCCCGCGGCGGCCACCGCCTCGATCAGTTGCGGCACGCGCACGACGCTGTCGAGCAGCGAATACTCGGTGTGCAGGCGCAGATGGACGAACTCGGCGGCCATGGCGCTCAATCCCGGCGCGGGCACGGCCGCGCGGGAACCGGGGCGTGCGCCGCGGTCGCGAACTGCGCCGCCGCCGCGCGCACCGGCGCAAACGACAGCCGATGCTCGCTCGAGGGTCCGAGCCTGCGCAGCGCCTCGAGGTGCGCCGCGGTGCCATAGCCCTTGTGTCTCGCGAAGCCATAACCGGGATGACTCCGCTCGAGCACGCGCATCAGCGCGTCGCGATGTGTCTTGGCGAGGATGGAGGCGGCGCTGATCGCCGGCACCAGCGCATCACCGCCGACGATGGTCTCGACTGTGCAGCCGAGGTCGGCCAGTTGCGGCGCGCGGTTGCCGTCGATGCACACGTACGCCGGCCGCACGCCGAGGCCCAGCAACGCCCGGCGCATCGCCAACAGCGTCGCCTGCAGAATATTCAGCGTGTCGATTTCCCCGTGATCGGCGCTGCCGATCGCCCAGGCGCGCGCGCGCGCGCGAATGAGCGGCGCGAGACGCTCGCGCTGCGGCGCGCTCAAGCGCTTGGAGTCGTCGAGTCCTTCGATGGGACGGGACGGATCGAGAATGACCGCCGCGGCCACCACCGGTCCGGCAAGCGGCCCGCGGCCGGCCTCATCGACCCCCGCGACCGACTCGTGCCGCCCGCCCGCAAACGCCGGGCTCATGCGGCCTCACCCCGCGCGCCGCGCGCCGCCAGACGCAAAATGGCGTCCGCGGCGCGTCCCGCCCCGCCGCGGCGCAACTCGCGATGGACCCGATCGAACTCGACCGACAGCGTCCGGCGATAGGCGGTGTCCTCCAGGCGTTCGAGCAGCGCGGCGCCCAGGGCCGCGCCGCTGACCTGTTGTTGAAAGAACTCGGGCACGAATGCCCGGCCGAGCAACAGATTGGGTTGTGAAAAATACGGCACGGTCACCAGCCGTAATCTGCGCAGCGCGTACGTGGTCACCGCGCCCAGGCGATACGCCACGACCATCACCCGGCGCGACAGCAGTGTCTCCAGTGTAGCGGTTCCGGACGCCACGAGGGCTCCGTCACAGGCGGCCAGCGCCCGCTGCGCCTGGCCGTCGGTCACAATAATCTCTGGAGCATCAGGAACTTGAGAAACTTTTCTCAGGAACGCCTCACGCGCACGCGCACTCGCCATGGGGGCGACGAACCGGACGTCGGGCACCCGCCGGGCGATCCAGGCCGCCGCCGCGGCAAAATCCGCCCCGAGGCGCTCGACCTCCCCCAGGCGGCTGCCCGGCAGCAGCGCCACGACGGTCCCCTGCGGCGCGAGGCCGAGCTCGGCGCGCGCCCCGCAACGGTCCACCTCCAGGGGTATCTGGTCGGCCAGCGGATGGCCGACGAACTCGGCCTCCACGCCGTGGCGGCTGTAGAAGCCGGTCTCGAACGGCAGCAGACACAACACCAGATCGCAGGCGCGGCCGATCTTGCGTACCCGGCCCTGCCGCCAGGCCCAGACCTGCGGAGCCACGTACTGTACGGTGGGAATGCCCCGCGCCCGCAGACGCTTCGCCAGGCCCAGATTGAATGCGGGCGCGTCGATGCCGATGAACACATCGGGCCGTGCCGCGACGAAGCGCCGCATGAGCGCGGCGCGCAGCCGAATCAGGCGCGGCAGGTGCGGCAGCACTTCCGTGATGCCCATGACCGCGAGCGTCTCGGCGTCCTCCCAAGCCTCGCAGCCGACGGCCCGCATCTTCGGTCCGGCGACCCCGAAGCACCGCAGCCGCCCGACCCGCTCGCGCAGCGCCGCGATCAGCGCCGCACCCAGCTGGTCCCCGGAGGACTCGCCGGCCACGATCCCCACACGCAGCTGCGAGCGCGCGACCGCCGCCAGGGGCGCGCAGCCCGGCGGATCGCTCATCGCACGACGCTGCGGCCGCTGTGGCGGATGAATTCGATGAACATCTTCACTTCAGGGTGCTCGGCGCCGACCGGCTCGAGCCGATCCAGCGCATCGATCAGGCGCAGCCCACTGCGATAGACGATCCGGTAGGCCTCGCGAATGTTGCGGATCTGCGCCGGGCCGAACCCGCGCCGCTTCAGGCCCTCCGAATTGATCGCGTGCGGCACCGCGGGATTACCCGCCACCATCACGTACGGAGGCACATCGCGAGTCACGATGGCCCCGCCGGCGAGAAAGGCGTGCGCGCCGATCTTGCTGAACTGATGCACGGCCGCCAGCCCGCCGAGGATCGCCCAGTCGCCGATCTCGACGTGGCCGCCCAGCGCGGCGCAGTTGGCGAACACCGTGTTGCTGCCGACCGTGCAGTCGTGCGCCACGTGCGAGTACACCATGAACAGATTGTCATTGCCGATGCGCGTGACGCCCTGGTCATGCGCCGTGCCGCGATTGACGGTGGTGAACTCGCGGAACACGTTGCGGTCGCCGATCTCGAGCCGGGTCGGCTCGCCGCGATACTTCATATCCTGCGGCGCGTCGCCGATCGATGCGAACTGGAACACGCGATTGTGCGCGCCGATGCGTGTCGGGCCATTGATCACCACGTGGGGACCGACCACGGTGCCGGCGCCGATGGTGACGTCCGGACCGATGACGCTGAAGGGACCCACCGTGACGTCGGGTGCGAGCTCAGCCCGCGGCGAGACCACGGCACGCGAGTCGATCACTTACCGGCCTCCGGCGTCACCATGATCTCCGCGTGCGCGACTTCGCCGTCGCCGACGCGGGCGCGTGTGGAGAAACGCCAGATGCCGCGCAGGCAGCGATCCAAGTTCGCCTCGAGTATGAGCTGATCGCCCGGCTCGACCGGCTTGCGGAACCGCGCCTTGTCGATACCGACGAAGTAGAACCTGCTGTCCTCGTGCGGGACCGTGTCGGAGCTGAGAAAAGTCAGGATCCCCGCGGTCTGCGCCAGCGCCTCGATGATGATCACTCCCGGCATGACCGGACGGCCGGGGAAATGGCCGGGAAAGAACGGCTCGTCGTAAGTGACGTTCTTCAGGGCGCGGATGCTCTCTCGGGCGTGCCACTCGAGCACTCGATCGACCAGCATGAACGGATAGCGGTGCGGTAGCAGCCGCAGGATGGCATGAATGTCGAGTTGCGCTTCAGTCATCGTCCTCTTCTTCCGGGTCCTGCGCAGGGGCTACGCGGCGCTCGAGCGCCCTCAGCCGCTCGGCGAGCGATTCGATGCGCTTGAAGCGCGCCACCAGACGCCGCCAGAGGTGTGCCTGCTCGTATGGAATTCCGCCGGAGTATACCCCCGGCCGGGTGATCGAATGGCTGACCATGGTGCAGCCGGTGATCACCGCCTCGTCGCAGATCGTCAGATGGCCTCCGATGCCGACCTGACCGCCGATCATGCAGCGGCGGCCGATGCTCGTGCTGCCCGAGACACCGACGCATGCCGCCAGGGCGCTGTGCGCCCCGATGCGCACGTTGTGGGCAATGTGGATGAGGTTGTCGAGCTTGACACCCTCCTCGATCACCGTGTCCTCGATCGCGCCGCGATCGACGGCGGTGTTGGACCCAATCTCCACGTCCGCGCCGACGCGCACCGTGCCGGTCTGGGGCACCTTCAGCCAGCGCCCCCCCTCCTGTGCGAACCCGAAGCCGTCGCCGCCGATCACCGCCCCGGGCTGCACCACCGTGCGCGCCCCGATCTGCACCCCGTGGCACAGCGTCACGCGGCCGACCAGCCGTACATCCTCGGCGACGAGCACCCCGCTCTCCAGCAGACACTGCGGGCCGATGTAGGCGCGCGGGCCCACCACCGTTCCCGCGCCGATCGTGCTCAGCGCACCGATATGCGCGCTGGGGTCGATGCGGGCATCGGGAGACACCACCGCCGAGGGATGGATGCCGCTGGGGCCGAACGGCTCCGGATGCAGCAGCGCGCAGATGCGCGCGAAGGTGGCATGGGGATTGACGCAAACGAGCGCCGCGGCCGGACAGGCCGCGGCGCTTGCCGCATCGAGCACGACCACCCCGGCACGCGTCGCCGCGAGCTGGGCCCGGTAGCGCGGGTTGGCGAGAAAGGCCACCGCGTGCGCATCGGCGCTCGAGAGCGTCGCCACCCGCTCCACCGTGAGGCTCGGATCTCCGCGAAGCTCGCAGCCAAAGCGGACTGCGAGCTCGCCGATCGAGACGCTCATCGCACGGAGAGACCGATCAGTGGGCCGGCGCGGGCGCCTTGAGCACTTTCAGCAGCGCGGGTGTGATATCCATGCCCGGATCGGCATAGATCACCCCATTGGCCAGCACCAGGTTATAGCCGTGCTGCGCGGCATAGCGCTGCACGACCGCCGCCACGGACTTCTGCACCTTGGTGAACAGCTCGTCCCGGCGCGTGCTGAGGGCCTGCTGAGTCTGCACGGACTCTTTGCGGAACGCCTCGAGCTTCTCGCGCAGGTCGAGCTCGGCCTGCGCCACCTGGTCCTGGGTCATGGTCGCCTGGTTGCGCTGCAGGTTCGCCTGCTTCGCCCGCAGGGTCTTGGCTTCGGCCTGCAGCTGCTTCTGTTTAGGCACGAATTCCGCGCGCAACGCGGTCAGCGCGGCCTTGTACTGCGGCGAGGACTGCACCAGCACACCGTAATTGACCACCCCGACCTTCAAAGTCGCGGCCTGCACTTGCGCGGCTGCCAGTCCCGTGACCAGCAATCCGACGGCGATTATCCAACCCACTGAACGGCTTCTGCTCAAGCACTTCACGGAAATCCACCTCGTGGAACTGACGGAAAAATCGTATATGCGTAGGCGCCCCTCTTCGGGGACGCATTATTAACCCATTCTACCACCAGCGGCGCCGCGCCGCCCGGATGCGGCCTAGAAGGCCTGCCCCACCGTGAACTGGAAGCCCTGGGTCTGGTCGCCCCAGGTATTGAAGGTCGCACGCGTGGCATTGAGCGGCACACCATAGCTGAATCGGAACAGGCCCATGGGCGACATCCACTCCACCGCCACGCCGACCGCGCGCTTCAGGCTCCCGATACCGTGGAAATGATAGTAGACCGGGGTGACATTGTTCGGCTCGAAGAAGTGCACGCTATTGCCGGTGTAGAAGACATTGCCCATATCGAAGAACAGGGCCACTTGAGCCGTCTCGCGCCACTTTTTCGGGATCGGCAGCAGCAGCTCGTTCTGGCTGACGATATCGAAATTGCCCCCGTAGGGGTTGCCGAACTGGTCGCGCGGCCCGAGCCAGTCGGTGCGGAAGCCACGCACCGAATCCGGTCCGCCGCCGTAGAACAGCCGGTACGGCGGCAACCCGGAGGTGCCGTCGAAACCGTTGCCGTAATCGGTGCGCTCGTAGAACGACAGGATGAAATGGCGCCACAGGGGCACGTACAGCTGGTAGTCCAGGCTCGCCACGAAGTACTGCACCGGGCCGCTGCCGGGGATGGTGACGGTGCCGTTCACCGCGAAGCGCTGGCCACGGGTCGCGAACAGGGTGCGGTTGCGGTCATCGAACTGGTAGCCGAGCAGCAGCTGCGTATCGTAATAGTTCGTGCCGAAGAGCTCGTATTCGTTGTTCGCGTAATCCTCGTGCACCAGGTCGGTGTACGGATTGCCGTTCTGCTGCACCCACTGCACCGCCTGCTCGGAGCTGCCGAGCGAGCTGGTCAGCAGCTGGGCATCCTCGAAGGACGCGCCGAACGACAGATACTGGAACTCGGTGATCGGGTAGCTCCACTCCGGCCCCAGATTGATCGTCTTGGAGTTGAATTGCGAGGACGAGGAGACGAACTGCGTGGAGTCGTTGTAGCTCAAGGAGAGCGTCTGCGACACGCCGTTCTGGGTGATGAACGGATTCGTATAGCTGACGTCGTACATCTTCTCGAACGCGCCGCCGGACAGACTGATGTTCAGCTCGTTGCCGGTGCCGAGGAAATCGGCGTCGCCGAAGTTCGCGTTCAGCATCAGCTTGTACATGGCCGAATAGCCGAGACCGCCCGACAGCTGCGCCGCCGGCCCCTGCTTGATCTTGTAGTTGACGTCCACCTCGTCCGGAGAGCCCGCCACCCGATGCTTGGAATACGTCACGCCCTTCACGTACGGCAGACGCTCGAGGAACTGCTTGCCGCGCTCGAGCGACACGTTGGAAAGCCAACCGCCCTCGAGCTGATGCAGCTCGCGGCGCAGCACCTTGTCGTTGATGGCGGTTTCACCCGAGAAGGTGATCTTGCGCACATAGACCCGGTCGCCCGGATCGACGAAGAAAGTGAGCTCGACCTGATGGGTCTTGTTGTTCGGCGTCGGCACCGGGTCCACCTTGGCGAACGCGTAGCCGTACTCGCCCAGGCGGTTCTCGATCAGCTTCTGCGTATTGCTGATCAGCGCCCGGTCGAACACCTCGCCGGGGTGCGCCTGCACCAGACGCTCGAGCTGCCGCTTGGGCACCACGAACGTTCCGGCCAGCTTGACCTTGGAGATGCGGTAGACCTCGCCCTGCTTGATGTTGATGTTGATGAAGATGTTCTTCCGGTCCGGACTGATCTGCACCTCCGAGGAGCGGATCGCGAAATTCGCGTAGCCCCGATCCATGTAGAAATTGCGCAGTCGCTCCAGATCGCCCTTCAAGGTCGCGCGCGAGTAGCGGTCGTTGTCCTCGTACCAGGACAGCCAGCCCGGGGTCTTCAGGTGGAAACGCTTGAGAACCTCCGCTTCCGGGAAGCGGGTGTTGCCCACGATGTTGATCGAGCGGATGACGGCGCGCGAGCCCTCGTCGATCTTGATCTTGATCTTGACCCGGTTGTCGGTCTCCGGGACGACCTTGGTGTTGATCCGCACCCCGTACTTGCCCCGGCTGTAATACATGTGGGTCAGATAGCCGGTGACCTCGCTCAGCACCGAGCGGTTGAAGATCTTTCCCGGCGCGAGTCCCACGTTGCGCAGGGACTTCATCAGGTTCTTGGTCTTGATCGCCTTGTTGCCGGTGACCTGGAAGCTCTCGATCGACGGCCGCTCCATCACCACCACCACCAGGGTGTTTCCCTGGCGGCGCATCTCGATGTCGCGGAAGAAGCCGGTGGCGTACAGCGCCTCGATCGCCCGGCGTATCTTGGCCGGCGTCAGATCATCGCCGATGTTGATCGGCAGGTAGTTGAACACCGTCCCTTCGGAGATGCGCTGCAGGCCCTCCACCTTGATGTTGCCCACGGTGAAATCCGCCGCGCGCGGCGCGATATTGCCCTGCGCCATGGCGAGCGCCGAATGGACGGCGAGCGCGACGGCGGCGAGCGCCAAGCGACCCTTCATACGGAGTACACCCGATTTGTCACGTAGCGGAACATTTGACCCCGATGTATTGCGTCGATCACGTGTGTTGCCCCCCGCGCCCCGGCCGGCGAAGCGGCGCGGAGCCGGGCGGACCTCGATTCGGGCCCGGCTTCAATCTGTGCAAGGGTCAGCCAAATTGGCGCGCGATGTCGTTGAACACCGCCACCCCCATTAGAAGAATCAGCAGCGCGATTCCCACTTGCTGACCGATGATCTGCGCGCGCTCGGACAGCGGCGCCCCCTTGACCCACTCGATGGCCTGAAACAGGATCTGCCCGCCGTCGAGCACCGGAATCGGCAGGAGATTGAGAAAGCCCAGCTCCATGGAGATGAGCACGAGGAAACCCACGAACGAGCCGAGCCCGGCGCTGGCCGACTGGCCGGCATCCTCGGCGATGGTCAGCGGCCCGCCGATGTTCTTGATCGACACCCGGCCGAGCGCCATCCGCCACAACAGGCGCGCCTGCAGTCTCGTCAGGGTCCAGATCCGGTGCACGGCGTGCGTGAGCGCGCCGAGCGGCCCGAGCGGCGCGGTCTGAACCATGCCCGGCGGATAGCTGATCGTCATCGGCTGCGCCGCCTCGATGCGGCCGATGACGCGCCCATCGACCGTCACCCTCTTGGTCGTGACATCGACGGTCCGCTCGATCACCCCGCGCCGATAGGTGATGGCGAGTGTCTTGCCCGGATTGGGACTCACGGCCGCCACGATGTCCTGGAAGTTCTTCATGGCATGGCCGTCGACCGCCACGATCCGATCGCCGGCGCGCAGCCCGGCGCGCGCCGCCGGTCCGCCGGGCAGCACCTGGCCCAGTACCGGCGGAACCGTCGGCTCCCAGAAGTGCATCCCCAGGCCGTGCAGCGGATCCTTCGGACCGGTGAGCGCGCGGCGCTGCGCCGGATTACGCACATCCAGGTTGAGCGCGCGGGTGGCGCCCTCGGAGCGCACGGTCACGCGCGCATCGCCGTTGCCGCTCATGACATCGAGCAGGCGCAGAACCACCTGACGCTGGCTGTCGACCGGCGCCCCGTTGATCGCGACGATCCGGTCGCCCCGGCGCACCCCGGCGCGCGCGGCGATCGAGCCGGCCTGCACATGACCGATCACCGGCAGATAGCGGGTCATGCCGCCGGCCCACAGCATGACGCTGAGCGCCCCGATCGCGAATATGAAGTTGAAGCCGGGACCGGCGAGCAGCACCAGAATGCGCTTCAGCGGATGCTGGCGCGTGAACGAGCGGGAGAGCTCCTCCGGCGGTACCGGACCCTCGCGCTCATCGAGCATCTTGACGTAGCCCCCGAGCGGAATGGGGCAGATCCAATACTCGGTCTGATCGCGCTTGCCGCGCCAGGAGATGATGGGCTTGCCGAAGCCCACCGAGAAGCGCAGCACCTTGAAGCCGAGGCGGCGGGCCACCCAATAGTGACCGAATTCGTGCACCGTGACCAGCAGACTTACGGCGATCAGGAACCACAGCAGATACCACAGCGCCGTCATGCGCCCGCACCCCCGACCGAGACCTTCTCACTCGCGTGCATACGCTCCTCGATACACGCGTGCGCGAGCCGCCGCGCCTCGCCATCGGCGGCCGTGACATCGTCCAAACCGCCGATGGGTCCCGCCGTAGAGCGTGTGATCACCTCCTCAATGACCGAGGCGATGCCGGGAAAGTTCAACCGCCGCTCGAGGAAGGCGTGCACCGCCACCTCGTTGGCCGCATTCAGCGCCACCGGCGTGAGGCCACCGGCGCGCGCGGCCGCTCGCGCGAGGCGCAGGCTGGGGAAACGCACCGGGTCGGGCGCCCGGAAGTCCAACGTCGCCGTCTTGACCAGATCGAGGAACGGGACGCCCGAGGTCATGCGCTCAGGCCACGCCAACGCATGCGCGATCGGCGTGCGCATGTCGTGGGAGCCGAGCTGGGCGAGCATCGAGCCGTCGATGTACTCGACCAGCGAGTGCACGATGCTCTGCGGGTGAATGACGATATCGACCCGCTCCGGTGTCAGCCCGAACAGAAAACACGCCTCGATCAACTCCAGGCCCTTGTTCATGAGGGTGGCCGAATCAACCGAAATCTTGCGCCCCATCACCCAGTTGGGGTGGGCCACGGCCGCCTCCGGCGTCGCCGCGGCGATGGCCTCCGCGCTCGAGTCGCGAAACGGCCCCCCCGAGCAGGTCAGCAGCAGGCGGCGCACGCCGCTCGGGGCCTCGCCGGCACGGGTCCCGTGCGGCAGACACTGGAAGATGGCGTTGTGCTCGCTGTCGATCGGCAGGAGCACCGAGCCGCCCGTGCGTACCGCCTCCATCAGCAGCGGGCCGGACATGACCAGGGATTCCTTGTTGGCGAGCAGCAGCCGCTTGCCGGCGCGCGCGGCCGCAAGCGTCGAGGGCAGCCCCGCCGCCCCCACGATCGCCGCCATGACGCACTCGGCCTCGGGCAGTGTCGCCAGCTCGAGCAGACTGTCGGGCCCGGCCAGCACGCGCGTGGCGCGTGGCGCATCACCGAGGCGCCTCTCGAGCTCCCCGACCGCGCCGGCATCGGCGAGCGCCGCATAGGCCGGGCGATAGCGCCGGACCTGCTCGGCAAGCTTCTCGGTGTTGCGGTGGGCGCCGATACCGATCAAGCGGAAGCGGTCCGGGTGGCGCGCGAGCACATCCAGGGTGTTCTCACCGATCGAGCCGGTCGAGCCGAGAACCACCACCCCAATCATGACATGACTCCCATAACCGTGAGACCGAGCAACAGCACCGGGGCGGCCCCGGTCAGGCTGTCGATGCGGTCCATGACCCCGCCGTGCCCCGGAAAGAGCCGGCCGCTGTCCTTCACTCCCGCGAAGCGCTTCAGCAGACTTTCGGTCAGGTCGCCCACGATCGAGAAGCCCACCGCCGCCAGACACAGCGCCACGAAGCGCCCCAGGGGCACACTGAACCAGAAACTGCCGGCCACCGCCACCGGAATGCACGAGACGACGCCGCCGAGCGCCCCTTCCCAGGTCTTGGCGGGTGAGACCCGTGGCGCCAGGCGCACCCGTCCGAAGCGTCGGCCCGTGAAGTACGCGCCGATATCCGCCACCCATACCAGAAGCAGGCAGAACAGCACCCACTCGGCGCCGCGCGCGCCATCGAGGCGCAGGCGCGCGAGCGCCACCCAGGCCGGCACCAGTGCGCAGATTCCGGCCGCGGCCGCCGAGCCGCGCCCCACGCGCTGCGGTGCCAGCGTGATCCAGGCCAGCGCCACCAGCCACCACAGCAGGGCCCCGCCCAGCAACAGCTCGAGGCCCGCGCGCGTGCCGCTGAGCCGCCAGGCGAGCGCCAGCGCCGCGGCGATGAGCAGCACGTACGCGCCCCGCACCCAGAGGCGGCGCCGCTCGACGAACCCCGACCATTCCCACGCCCCGACCAGGACCGTCAGGGCAAGCACGATCACCGTGGCGCCCGGGGGCAATCCGAACAGCACCGCCAGCAACAGCGCCATCAGGATGGCGGCGGTGATGACGCGCGAACGCAGCGAGTCGCTCACGGTCGCACTTTCACGATTGCGCCGCCGACGGCGGACGATCGGGGCGCTGTGCACCGGTGAGCCCGAAACGCCGCTCGCGGTGGGCGAAGAAGTCCAGCGCCCGAGCCAGCTCGGCGGCATCGAATTGCGGCCATAGGCAGTCGCAGAAATAAAGTTCGGTGTATGCCAGGTTCCAGAGCATAAAGTTGCTGATGCGCCGCTCGGCGCCGGTGCGAATCAACAGATCCGGGTCGGGCAGTCCGTTGAGCTCGAGCGCCGAGGCGAAACGCGTCTCGTCGAGGGAGGCGATGTCGAGCTCGCCGCTCAGGCAGCGCGCCGCGAGCGTGCGGGCCGCCTGTACGATGTCCCAGCGCCCGCCATAGCTCACGGCGATCTGCAGCTTCAATCCCGTGTTGGCCGCGGTACGCTGCTCGGCCGCGGCGATCTGGGCCTGAAGACGCACCGAGAGGGCGCGGCGATTGCCGATCACCCGCAGGCGCACACCCCGGCGGTCCAGATCGCTGACCTCGCGGTCGATCGCCTCGAGGAACAGTCCCATCAGGCTGGCGACCTCCTCGGCCGGACGCGACCAGTTCTCGCTCGAAAAGGCGAACAGCGTCAGCGCCTCGACGCCGAGCCGCGCGCACTCGCGCACGCACAGCCGCACCGGCTCGAGGCCTGCCTTGTGACCGGCCGGCCGGGCAAGACCCCGCTCGGCCGCCCAGCGGCCATTGCCATCCATCGTGATCGCGATATGACGCGGCAGCGTGGCGGGGTTGGCGGTGCGAGACACTACGCGAGTCCATCAGACCTGCATGATTTCCTTTTCTTTGGCCGCCAGAAGCTGCTCGATGTCGGCAATGTGCTTGTCGGTGAGCTTCTGGATCTCCGTTTCGGCGCGCCGCTCGTCGTCCTGCGAGAGCAGCTTCTCCTTCAACAGGTCCTTGACGTCGTTCATCACGTCGCGGCGCACTCCGCGGACCGCGACACGGGCGTTCTCCGCGTCGGCTTTGAGCACCTTGACGATTTCGCGGCGGCGCTCCTCCGTCAGCGGCGGCATCGGTATGCGGATCACGGTGCCGGCGGTCATCGGCGTCAGCCCCAGGTCGGACTTGAATATCGCCTTCTCGACCGCCTGCACGGCACCCTTTTCCCACGGGGAGATGATCAGCGTGCGGCCGTCTTCGACGGCGATGCTGGCCACCTGCTGCAACGGCACTTCCGAGCCGTAATACTCGACCTTCAAGTGCTCGACCAGGCTCGGGTGCGCCCGCCCGGTGCGCAGCTTCTTCATGTCCGCCTGATAGTTCTGCACGCACTTGCCCATCCGCTCGCGCGCGTCTTTCTTGATGTCATCGAGCATGGTCACCCTCCGGGCCGGTTCGGCTCATTCGCAGCTCACGGCCGTACCCACTTCGTCCCCCCGGACAATGCGGGTCAGATCGCCTGGATTATTGAGATTGAACACTTGCAGCGGCAAACGGTTGTCACGGCACATCACGATCGCGGTGGCGTCCATCACGTTGAGCCGCTGAGCAAGCACCTGATCGAAGGTGAGCCGCCGGTAGCGCTCGGCCTTCGGGTTGCGCAGCGGATCGTCGGAGTACACCCCATCGACCTTGGTCGCCTTCAGCAGCACATCGGCGTTGATCTCGATGGCGCGCAGCGCCGCCGCGGTGTCCGTGGTGAAGAACGGATTACCGGTGCCCGCGGCGCAGATCACCACCCGACCCTTCTCCAGGTGACGGATGGCGCGGCGGCGGATGTAGTCCTCGCAAACCTCGTTGATGCGAATCGCGGACATCACGCGCGCGTGCAGACCGCGGCTCTCGAGCGCATCCTGCATGGCCAGGGCATTCATGACCGTGGCCAGCATGCCCATGTGATCGGCCGTGACGCGATCCATCCCGGCGCGGGCCAGTCCGGCGCCGCGGAAGATGTTGCCGCCGCCGATGACGACGGCGAGCTCCACCCCGAAGCCGTTGATCTCCTCGAGCTCCGCGGCGATGCGCTTGATCACCGCCGGGTCGATCCCGTAATCAGCCTGGCCCATCAACGCCTCCCCCGAGAGCTTCACCAGGATCCGGGAGAACCGCGAAGTCTTTGGGTTTTCGATCGCCATGGGGCCAACCTTCACTCGTTTCAGATGCCGAACCTGTCCGCGCGGCGCCGGTCCGGTGGCAACGCCGGCTCAGGTCCGGGGCGCGGTCGTGGCGCCTTTGACCTGGGCCATGACCTCGGCAACGAAATTCTCCTGCTTTTTCTCGATCCCCGCGCCGACTTCGAAGCGCTCGAAGGCGCTCACTTCGGCGCCGGCGCCCTTGAGCAGCTTCTCGACCGTCACATCGGGATCCTTCACGAACGGCTGGCCGAGCAGCGTGATCTCACCCAGCGACTTGCGCAGCCGCCCCTCGACCATCTTGACGACGATCTCGGGCGGCTTGCCCTCGCCGCGCGCCTGCTCGGTCAGGATCTCGCGCTCCTTCTCGAGAACCGCCGGCGGCACCTCACGCACCGACAGGTACCGGGGGTTGCTCGCCGCCACATGCATGGCAAGCTCATGCGCCAGCTCGGCGGTTCCGCTCTTCACGGCCACCAGCGCGCCGATACGTGATCCATGAGTATATGTGCCCAGCTGCCCCGCGCTCGTCAAGAGCGTGAAGCGGCGCACACCGATGTTCTCGCCGATCTTGGCGACCAGGGCCCGACGGCGCTCTTCGAGGCTCTCGCCACCAACCCGAGTCTCGAGCAGAGCTTCGAGGCTGGTCGGACGGCTCCGCAGGGCCTCGCGGGCCACTGCCTGCGCAAAAGCACGGAAGTCCTGCTCGCGGGCCACGAAATCCGTCTCGCAATTGACCTCGACCATGGCGGCGGCGCGCCCGTCGGCGGCCGGCTCGATCGCAATGACGCCCTCGGCCGCCACCCGTGCGGCTTTTTTGTCGGCCTTCGCGAGACCTTGCTTGCGCATCAGCTCGGCAGCCGCGTCCAAGTCGCCGCCGCTCTCCACGAGCGCCTTCTTGCACTCCATCATGCCGGCGCCGGTGCGCTCGCGCAGCTGTTTGACGATATCGGCTGTGACATTCATCGTGATCGGTCCTCGCTCAGTCCCCACGGCCCTTGCGCCGCGGCGCGCCGCCGCTCGGGCGCCGGCTGATCGTGGTCGCGGCCGCGGCGCCGGAGCCCCCGGATGCGGCCACTTCCGGCACAGCCTCGACGGTCTCTTCCTCGCCCACCACTTCCTCAACGGGATCGGCGACCGGCGCTACCTTGATCGGGGCCACGCGGCGCCGGGGCGGCGCCTTCTTGGCGCGTACCGTCGCGGGCTTGCGCGCGCCCCGCGCGGACTTCTTGCGCGGATTGCCGGCCTCGTCGAGCTCTACGAACTCGTCCTCGCCGACCACCACGGTGGGCACGGATTCCTTGCCTTCGAGCACCGCGTCGGACATGCCCGACGCATACAGCTGAATCGCCCGCATCGCATCGTCATTGCCCGGTATGACGTAGTCGATACCGTCCGGCGAGCAATTCGTGTCGACCACGGCCACCACCGGAATTCCCAGCTTGCGCGCCTCGTCGACCGCGAGCTTCTCATGCCCGACGTCGATCACGAACAGCGCATCCGGCAGCGACTCCATGCGCTTGATGCCGCCCAAGCTCCTCTCGAGCTTCTCCTGCTCGCGGCGCAGCTGGGTGGCCTCTTTCTTCCCGCGCCGCTCCAGGGCACCGGAGATCGCGAGTTCGGTAATCTCATCCAGGCGCTTGATGGACTGGCGGATGGTCTTGAAGTTCGTGAGCATGCCGCCGAGCCAGCGCTGATTGACGAACGGCTGGCCGGCGCGCTCGGCTTCCTTCTGAATGGATTCGCGCGCCGAGCGCTTGGTGCCGACGAACAGCACCTTGCCGCCGTCGGCGGCCACGCCCTTGACGAAGGCCGCAGCCTGACCATACAGGGGCTGGGTCTTCTCGAGATTGATGATATGAATCCGGTTGCGCTCGCCGAAAATGTACGGGGCCATCTTCGGGTTCCAGAAGCGGGTTTGGTGCCCGAAGTGGACACCCGCCTCCAGCATCTGCCGCATGGATACGCCAGGCATGGGAAACTCCTCGTTGGGTTGAGCCTCCGCGCATCTCCGCAGCCATCCCGCCTGCGCCCGTGAGGGCAGCAAGGGGACACCCAGTCTGCGGATGGTGCGATGCGCGTGTGGGTTGATTGCCAAAAAAGGCCGCGCTTTATACCATGAAGCCCTCGCATGAACAATGTGTTGCGCGCCGCGGCCGGTCTGTGCCGGCCCCGGCGCCCCGGTTCGAGCTCAGCTGGAAATCTCATGGCCGTGACGATCAAATCGCCCGAGGAACAGGAAAAGATGCGCACCGCCGGCCGGCTGGCCGCCGACGTGCTCGACATGATTGCCGAGCACGTGGTTCCCGGTGTGACCACCGAGGAGCTCGATCGCATCTGCCACGACTACATCGTCGCGGTGCAGCGCTCGGTGCCGGCGAACCTCAACTACCGGGGATTCCCCAAGACCATCTGCACCTCGGTGAATCACGTGGTCTGCCACGGCATCCCCAACGAAAAGCGCCTCAAGGCCGGTGACATCGTCAACATCGACGTGACGGTGATCCGCGACGGCTATCACGGCGACACCAGCAGGATGTACTACGTCGGCAAGCCCCCCACCCATGCCCAGCGCCTCAGCGAGACGTGCTTCCAGGCGATGTGGCGCGGCATCGAGATCGTCCGCCCCGGCGTACAGCTCGGGAGTATCGGTCATGCCATCCAGACCTTCGTCGAGCAGCACGACTACTCGGTGGTACGGGAGTACTGCGGTCACGGCATCGGGCGGGTGTACCACGAGGATCCCCAAGTTCTGCACTACGGCGAGCCCGGGACCGGCCTCACCCTGGAGACGGGCATGACGTTCACGATCGAGCCGATGGTCAACTCCGGCAAGCGCCACGTGCGGCTGCTGCCGGATGGCTGGACCGTCATCACCAAGGATCACTCGCTCTCGGCCCAATGGGAACACACCATTCTGGTCACCGAGACCGGCCACGAGGTACTCACCCTGGGTGCGGCCGACCGCCGCGCACATTGACGCCGTGGCCGCCGGAGAGACCGAGCCGGATGAGGCGGGCGAGCCGGCCCCTAGCCCTCCCGTCCCCGCGCCCGGCGCCGGCCCGCCGGACTGGCCGCTGCTGGCGCGCCTGCCGGGACTGATCGGCGCGGCGCACGACTCGCCCGCGGCGCTGCGCGAGCTGCTGGCCGAGGCGCGCGAGCAGCTCAAGGCCCGCTTCTTCGCCGATGAGCCGATCGAGACGCTGGTGCATGCGCGCGCGCAACTGATCGATCGTCTCCTGCAGGAACTCTGGGGCGCCCATTGCGGGGCGCCGATGCGCGGCGCGGCGCTGGTGGCCGTCGGCGGCTACGGCCGCGGCGAGCTGCAGCCGTGCTCCGACGTCGACATCCTGGTGCTCGTGGACCGCCCGCCGCAAGGCGCCGAGCGTACCGCGCTCGAGCGGCTCCTCGCGTTCCTCTGGGACATCGGCCTGGAGGTCGGACACAGCGTGCGCACCGTCGAGGAGTGCATCGAGCAAAGCAAGGCCGACGTCTCGGTGATGACCACGCTGATCGAGGCGAGACTGCTCGCCGGCAGCCCCGAGCTGCTGGCCCGCCTGCGCGAGCGGCTCGCGCCGGAGCACCTCTGGCCGGTCCGCGCGTTCTTCGACGCCAAGGTGCACGAGCAGACCGAGCGGCACCTGAAGGCCAACGACACCGCCTACAACCTCGAGCCGAACGTCAAGAGCGGTCCGGGCGGGCTGCGCGACATCCAGACCATCGCCTGGGTCGCCAAACGCCATTTCGGCGCCGAGACGCTCGATGAGCTGGCGCGTCACGGATTTCTCTCCGTCGCCGAGCTGCGCCGGCTGCAACAGGCGCAGTCGTTTCTCTGGAAGGTGCGCTTCGGCCTGCACGTGCTCACCGGACGGCGCGAGGATCGGCTGCTGTTCGACCACCAGATCCGCCTGGCGGAGATATTCGGTTACGAGGACGCCTCCTACACCCTGGCGGTCGAGCAGCTGATGCAGCGCTACTATCGCACCGTCAAGGACGTGAGCCTGCTCAACGAGCTGCTGTTGCAGCTGTTCCGCGAGGCCATCCTCACCGAAAGCGAGCCCCCCCGCCCGCTCAATGCCCGCTTCCAGGTGCGGTGCGGATCGCTCGAGGCGGTCAGCGACACCGTGTTCGCGCGCGCCCCTGCGGCGCTGCTCGAGCTGTTCGTGCTGCTGCAGCAGCATCCGGACATCGACGGCGTGCGCGCCTCGACCATGCGCGCCGTGGCGAGAAGCCTGTGGCTGATCGACGAGGAGTTTCGCCAGAATCCGCGCCACCACCGTCTGTTCCTGGAGATCGTGCGCTCCCCCGTCGGCGTCACGCACGAGCTGCGCCGGATGAACACCTACGGGGTGCTCGGGCGCTACATACCGGCCTTCGGGCGCATCGTCGGGCGCATGCAGTACGACCTGTTCCACGCCTACACCGTCGATGCGCACACGCTGTTCGTGGTCAGCAACCTGCGGCGCTTCGCCATCGCGCGTTACGACCAGGAGCTGCCGGAGGCTTCGCGCATCATGCAGCAGCTGCCGCGGCCCGAGGTGGCCTATCTGGCGGCGCTGTTTCACGACATCGCCAAGGGACGCGGCGGCGATCATTCCGAGCTCGGCGCGACCGATGCCGAGGCATTCTGCCTCGAGCAGGGCCTCTCGCCCTACGACGCGCGCATGGTCGCCTGGCTGGTGCGCAACCACCTGGGGTTCTCGCTCACGGCGCAGAAGCAGGACATCTCCGATCCCGAAGTCATCAACACCTTTGCCCGCCATGTCGGCGATCAGGCGCACCTCGATTATCTCTATGTGCTCACCTGCGCGGACGTGCGCGCCACCAACCCGAAGCTGTGGAACTCGTGGAAAGCCTCGCTGTTCCACGACTTCTACCACCGCGTGCGCCGGGCGCTGCGCCGCGGCCTGGAGTCCCCGATCGATCCGGAGCAGCTCGTGAGCGAGACGCGGGAAGCGGCACGCAAGCTGATGCTGGCGCGCGGAATCTCCTCGGAGAGCATCGAGCGGGTCTGGCGGCGCTTCTCGGACAGCTACTTTCTGCAGCACTCTCCGGAGGAAGCCGCCTGGCACATGCGCCTGCTCACCGACCGCGACCCGAGCTCCGACGAGCCGCTGGTGGCGCTCGACCCGCGCAGCGTGCACGGCACAACCGCCGTGTTGATCTTCACTCGCGTGCTGCAGCATGGCTTTGGACGCACCACCGCGGTCCTCGATCAGCTTGGCCTGAACGTCGTGGATGCGCGCATCACGCCCACGGGCGATGGCTTCAGCCTCGACCTGTACCATGTGCTCGAAGACGACGGCGCGCCGATCGCCGACGGCGAGCGGCGCGAGGAGATCGAGGAGGCGCTGTGGCGCTCGCTGAACCATCCGCGGGAGAGCGTGGCCGTGCACCGGCGCGTGCCCCGCCAGGCGCGCATGTTTCACACACCGACTCAGATCGCCATCAGTGTCGACGAGCGCAACGCGCGCTCGGTGATCGAGCTGATCGCCGGAGACCGGCCCGGGCTGCTGTACGATGTCGGCAAGGTGCTCACGAGCGAGGGCATCGTGCTGCAGGCGGCCAAGATCGTGACCGTCGGCGAGCGGGCCGAGGACATCTTCTACGTCACCGACCTCGACGGCCGTCCGCTAGAGGAAGCGCGCGCGGCGCGCCTGAGCGACATGCTGTACCACACGCTCGCCCAGCGCGCCGCCGCCTGAGCACCAGGAGCCACACATGAACCCGCGGCTGGAGCGTCTGCACGCTTATCCCTTCGAGCGCCTCGCGCGCCTGAACGCCGGTGTCGCCCCGCCCGCGCGCCTCGAGCGGATCGCGATGTCGATCGGCGAGCCCCGCCACGCGCCCCCGCCGATGGTGCTCGAGGCGCTGCGCGCCAACGCGCACCGCCTGGACACCTATCCGACCACCGCCGGGCTGGCCGAGCTGCGCGCCGCGTGCGCCGCGTGGCTCGAGCGCCGCAACGGCTTGGCCGCCGGGCGCATCGATCCGGACACCATGGTGCTGCCCGTCAACGGCACCCGCGAGGCGCTGTTCGCGTTCGTCCAGGCCGCCGTCGACGCCAGCGGCGGCGAGGCGCTGGTGGCGATGCCCAATCCGTTCTACCAGATCTACGAGGGCGCGGCGCTGCTGGCCGGCGCCCGCCCCTACCTGCTCGACACCACGGCCGCCAACGGTTACACGCCGGAGCTCGAGGCGGTGCCGGACAGTGTCTGGCGGCACTGTCAGGTGTTGATACTGTGCAGTCCGGGCAATCCCACAGGCAAGGTGCTCGATCGCGCCTTCCTCGAGCGCGCGCTCAGGCTCGCCGAGCAGCATGATTTCATCGTCGCCGCCGACGAGTGCTACGCGGACATCTATCTCGAGGAGCGCAACCCGCCGCCCGGGCTGCTCGCGACCGCGGCCGCCGCCGGGCGCGAGCGCTTCGAGCGGTGCATCGTCTTTCACAGCCTCTCCAAGCGCTCGAGCGTGCCCGGCCTGCGCTCGGGATTCGTGTGCGGCGATCCGGGCATCATGGCCCGTTTCCTGCTCTATCGCACCTACCACGGCTGCGCCATGCCGGTGCCGACCCAACTGGCCAGCATCGGCGCCTGGCGCGACGATGCGCATGCGGCGCAGAACCGCCGCCTGTATCAGGAGAAATTCGCGCGGGTGATGGAGATCCTCTCGCCGGTGCTGCCGGTCGAGAAGCCCGACGGCGCGTTCTATCTATGGACCGCCGTGGGTGAGGACGACGAGAGATTCACCCGCGAGCTCTATGCGACCGAGGCGGTGCTGGTGCTGCCCGGCAGCTATCTGGCCCGCGACGGAGCTCACGGCAACCCGGGAGCCGGGCGCGTACGCATCTCGCTCGTGCCGAGCGTCGCCCAATGCGTCGAAGCCGCGGAGCGCATCCGCCGCTATGTTGAAAGTCGAGAAAAATGACCCGGATCACCACACTCCAGGCCGCTATCGAGGCGGCCTTCGAGCGCCGCGCCGAGCTCGGCCCGGACAAGATGCCCGCGGGCCTCGCGGCCCAGCTCGATGAGTGCATCGGGGCGCTCGATTGCGGGCGCGCCCGAGTCGCGGAACGCCGCGACGGGCACTGGGTGGTCAACGAGTGGCTGAAGAAGGCGGTGCTGCTTTACTTCCGCACGCGCGAGAACAGCGTGGTCGACGCCGGCTTCACCCGCTTCTACGACAAAGTGCCGTTGAAGTACGCGCAGGCCACCGCCGAGCAACTGCGCTCGGGGGCAACGCGCATCGTGCCACACGCCGTGGTGCGCAAGGGCGCCTACGTTGCGCCGAACACCGTGCTGATGCCGAGCTATGTCAACATCGGCGCCTACATCGATTCCGGCGCCATGGTCGACACCTGGGCCACCGTGGGCTCGTGCGCGCAGATCGGCCGCAACGTGCATCTGTCCGGCGGGGTCGGTATCGGCGGGGTGCTCGAGCCGCTGCAGGCGAGCCCCACCATCGTCGAGGACGAGTGCTTCATCGGCGCGCGCTCCGAGATCGTCGAGGGCGTGGTCGTCGAGACCGGCTCGGTGATCTCCATGGGTGTGTTCATCGGACAGAGCACGCGCATCTACGACCGCGCCAGCGGTCAGATCCTCTACGGGCGCGTTCCGGCCGGCTCGGTGGTCGTTCCCGGTACGCTGCCCTCGCCCGACGGTCGCTACGCCCTCGCCTGCGCGGTGATCGTCAAGCGCGTCGACGCCAGGACGCGCGCCAAGACGTCAATCAACGAGCTGTTGAGAGCGGAGTAGTCCACTACGGCAAGGCCGCCCGCTCGCGCAGAGCGGCGTTCACCTCTTCGAGCCCCTTGGTCGCCTCGATGCCGTGGGAGCGGAAGACCAGCGCCTGCTGGAAGTCGGCCTGCGCCTGAAACAGCCGGCCGCCCGCAAATGCCGCGACGCCCGCGCGCTCCGCCTTCGCGTAGCCGGCGCGCGCAAACGCGGCGTGGACTTGGGCCAGAGCGGCTTTCGCCGCAGCGTACCCCGGGTCGCGCGCCAGCACCTGCCTGACATCGCGTGCGGCGCGCGCATAGTCGTGGGCTTGTTCCGCGCGCCGAGCGTCGCTCATCAGCGGCGCGAGGGCCGCCAGCAACCGAACCTGCCGCTCACCCGCGACGGCGCGCCGGTTCGCCGGATCGATACGCCGGGCGAGCGCAAACGCTCGGGCAGCCGCGCCGCGGTGTCCGGCCGCCAGCGCGCTGCGGCCCGCCGCCAACTCCGCCGCCAGCGCGCGCGGTGCCTCGCGTTCCAGCTCCGCGAGCGAACGCTCGGCGAGCCGCCAATGCCGGCGCGTCGCCGCGATGTCGCCCACTTCCTCGGCGCGGCTGGTATCGAGCGCCTCGGCCCTGGCCGCCGCGAAATCGGCCGCATCCCAGGTCGACGCCCCACGCGCCGCGAGGAAGCTCAACTGCTGGTTGAATCCGGCGCGCTGCGCCACCAGGCGGCCCAATGCGGCCAAACCGGATGGAGGAGACGGAGCCGGCCGCACGATCGGCCGTGGGCCCGCCCGCCGCACAGGATCCACGGGCGGCCGCTCGATGGGAGCGCCGAACAGCGTCGCCGACAGCACGTGCAGCGGGCTGCCGGTCAAGCCTTGACGCGACAGCCATTGCAGCGCGCCCACCCCGAGCGCCGCGCCGCACACCAGACCGACCAGCAGGTAGCGCAGACGACGGGGTCTCGGCGGTTCGCCATACCGCGCAACGGACAGCCCGCGGTCCTGCGGGAATTCATCGAGGGTCAGGCTCAAGTCGTCGTCCACGGACATCGGGGCGGGCTCGGCCGCCAGGGACGGCTCGGGCTCGACCGCGATGGACGGCTCGGGCTCGACATCCACCGGTCGCTCGACCGGGACTCGTTGCGTCGGCCGGCGAGCGAAGTCTTTCGCGGGATCGAGCGCCGACGTGGTGTTCAGGCTCGCCTCGAGCTCATCGGTCACCTGCGGCAGGGTGGGCCGGTTCTCGGCGCGCGCCGCGAGCATCCACAGGATCAGATTGATCAGGCGTACCGGGGCCGGCTGCAGCGGCACCAGCCGGGGCACCGGTCCGGCTTGGATCCGCGCGGCATCGAAGTGAGGAAAGTACGGCGGCCGGCCCGCCAGCAGATCGTAGGCCACGGCGCCCAGACCGTAGATGTCGTCGGCGGGACGCGCCGGCTCGCCGCGCAGTTGCTCGGGACTGGCACTGAAGGGCGACATCTCGCCGCCGGCCGCACCGGCCGGATCCGCGCGGCCGTGCGACAGCACGGCGGCGCTCCCGAAATCGGCGAGCTTCACCCGCCCGCGGCGGTCGAACAGGATGTTGCCCGGCTTCAGATCCCTGTGCACCACCCCGCGCTCGTGCGCGTACTGAAGCGCCGCGGCGACCTCGAGCAGCACCGGAACGATGTGCAGATATCCTCGGCCGCGCAGCTCGGCGAGATCCCCGCCATCGGCGAGCTCCATCGGCAGCACCGCGCGCCCCTCGATGCGCTCGGGCGGCTGCACCTGCAGAATCCCCGGGTGGTGCAGCATCCCGGCGACGGCATGCTCGCGCTCGAGCGCCGCCCAAGCCGCCGCCGACGCGGCCCGATCCCCGGCGAGTATCTTCACGGCCACTTCGACGCCCCGCGCCCGATCGTAGGCCCGCCAGACTTCGCCCAGGCCGCCGATTCCGAGGCGCTCGCTCAGATCATACGAACCGAGCGTCCCCGGCTGGGTGGCTGCATGGACCTGCGACATGACTTCCTCCTGCGCGGTGACGGCGGGCTCGACCTCCGTTCTGGGGCATACTTTAGAACGAGCGCGAGGGATACGTCACGATTCCCGCCGCCGCGCGCCCGACATGTCGCGATTCGTCAACACTTCGGGCCCTCGGCCCGCCGGCGCGAACCGGGCCGCGGACAACACCCGTCGCGGCCCTAGACATCCTCGCGCCGCCGCATGCGGCCCACGTGCAGGATCCGCGGTAACATCCGCGGCAACGCCAGCGCGGTGAGGATGGCGCCCGTGCCCAGGCCGCCGATGATGACGACGGCCAGCGGTCCGGCGATCTCGTCGCCCGCCGTGCCGCCGTACACCGCCAAAGGCAACAGGCCCATGATCGCGACCGACGCGGTGACCAGGACCACCGGCAGCATCTCCACCGCGATCGCGCGCGCCTTCTCCACGGTTATTCCCGACTCGCCGCCGGGGGACAGGGTGCGATAATAAAAAACCAACAGCAGGCCGTTGCGCAACGCGATGCCGAACAGCGCAACCAGTCCGATCAATACCGCGAAATTGGCCGTGCCGTGCAGAAACAGCCAGATCATCGCGATGCCGCCGGAAACCGCGACCGGCAGCCCCAGCGACAACATCGCCACCGCCCGCGCCTCGGTGAGCAGCACCCACAGCAAGAAGACCACGACCATCAGGGCGATGGCCGCGCGCACGATGACCGCGCGCGCCGCCCGGGAAACGACCTGGGAGATCCCCGTGAAACTCACCGTCGGCGCCATCGCCGACCCGCGCGCGCCCGCCAGCCCCGCGATCCGCCGCCTGACGCCCGGCACCGTGTACCCTCGGCGCGGCCAGACCAACAGACGCTGAACCCGCTCCCCGTCCTTCTGGGCGATCGTCCCCACCGCGCGTCTGAAGCCGACACGGGCGACGAGCTCCAGGGGCACCAGGCGCCCGTCGTCGGCCCGAATCGGCGTGCGCTCCAGCGCCATGGCGTCGCCTCGCTCGCGGCGCGTCGCGAGCAGCTCCACCGGCTCGCGATAGTCGCGCACGTACACGCTCGCGACCCGCCGACCCGGATAAGCCGCGGCGACCGTGCTCAGCACGGCGCGTGACGTTACGCCGTACTGCGCCATCGCCGAGCGCTCGGGCCTGATCCGGATGATGGTGCGCCGCCGCAGCGTTGGGTCCAGGGTAGCCTTGCGGACCGAGGGCATCCGGCGAATCTCCCGCTCGAGCCGCACCGCCTCCGTCCTGATCGCCGCGCCCGCGACGCCCGTCAGGGACATCGCCAGCGGAGCCGTGTAGCCCGGCAGCGTCCGGCGCATCCTCTCATCCATGAACGTGCTCACCGCGCAGTCCAGGGCCGGCGGACACGCGAGCGCCCGCATGATCGCCGCTTCCATCGAATGAATCGCCTGCGGCGCGTTGCTGGCCGTCGTGACATCCAGAGCCGCGCGGTTGACGTCCGTCGAGTGGTCGCTGGGCCGGCCGCGACCGACCAGAGCGATGACATGCTGAACGCCGGGCAGGCCACGCAGTCTGGCGACATAGGCGCCGACGATCCGCTCCGTCTGGCCGAGGGATGTTCCGGGCGCCGTTCGCAGGTGCACCACCAGCGCCCGCTGGCTGAAAGTCGGCAGCAACCCCACACGCAGGAAGGGGATACTGCCGGCAATGACAGCGAACAACACCGCGGCGATGCCCGCCTCCACCCACATCAGGAGCTTCGCGGGCTGTATCAACCACTGATACAGCCGCCGCACCGCCCGCGGAGGGTCGGGCGGGGCCCGGCCAGGACCGACATCGGCCAGCAGAATTCCGGCCAGAGCGGGGCTGAATGCGAGATTGACCGCGACGGACGTCACGATCGCGATGATGTAGGTGATTGCGACCGGCCCGAACAGCTCGCCCGGAAATCCCGGCAACAGAACGATCGGCACGAACAGAATAGAGGTCACGAGCGCGCAGATCACGGCCTTCGAGCGTATCGCCACGGCCGCATCCCCGATGACCTGCAGCTTGCGCGGCACGCTGTCCGCGCCGGGTTCCTGCAGGAGCCTGCGCTGGATGGTGATGCCGTCCGCCACCGAGTCGTGGACGATCTCCGCCAGAGCGATCGCAAGGCCCGACAGGCCGAGCGTATTGAGCGGAACGCCGGAGAAATGCAGTGCCGCCAGAGTCCCGAGAACGGACACGATGATCGGCATGTAGGCCACGGCGATCATCCGCCAGTCGCGCAACGCCAGCGCGAGGATCAGCAGAATCCCCACCGCCCCGAGCAGCACCAGGCGCAGCACGTTCGCGACGGCCACCCGGCTGAACGCCGCGGGGACGAAGGCATGGGAGCGGATGAGAATGTGCCGGCCGCGCAGCTCCATGCGCAGCCGCCGTACTTTGCGCTGCACGCGCGCGGCGACCGCCGATGTCGCGGCGCCATGCTGCGCCCAGACCACCAGAACCACGCCCGGCCGATTGCCGATCAGCGCGGCGCCGACGCGCGGCGCCGCGGTGGTGACCACCCGCGCCACCATCCCCATCGTGAGCGGCCGGCCGTCGTGCTGGCCGATGACGCTGTCGGCGAGCGCGGCGCTCGTGAGGGTCTGTCCATGCCCTTCAACCAGGATGCGCTGATTGGGCGACGTCACGGCGCCGAGGCCCAAAACGGCGCTGGCTTGATGAGCCGCCTTGGCGAGGTGCCCCCAGCCGATCCCGGTCGCGAGCATCGCCGACACGTGCGGCTCGACGGCGATGACCGGCGTGGCCGCGCCGTACACGTCCACCTTCGCCACGCCCGCGGTCGCTTCCAGCTCCGGTACGATCCGCGTCTCGACGAGCCGGCCAACCGTCAACGGCGAAATTCCTGTGCCGAGAACGCCAATCTCCGCCGCCACGCCCACCATGGAGGTGAGCCTCTCGATGTGCGGAACGGCCTCGGGAGGCAGAGTCGGAGTCAGTTCCGACAGGCGCGCGGCGACCGCTTTGCGATCCAGCGCGACACGGGTATGACTGCGGAAGATCAGGGTGATGATCGACACCCCCGGTTGCGACCGCGACACCGTGGCCCGCAGGCCGGACAGGCCCGTGAGCCCCTGCTCCAGCATGTCGGTGACGGACAGCTCGATGCCCCGCGGCGAGAGACCGGGAACGCGCGTGATGACCTTGACGACCGGCGGCTCGAACGAGGGAAACACCCGGACGGCGGTGTTCCTGACATCGAAGAACGCCAGGATGCACAATCCGGCGGCGACCAGGACGACGGCGTAGCGATACCGCAGGCAGAACCGAACCAGCGTCCGCAAGGCGGCCACTCACCGCCTCCCGACGGCTCTCGCGAGCAGCGACCACAACAGGCCCGCGCCCTCGACCACGATCGGCACGCGCGCGCGCCCGCTCCACGCGCTCTGGTAGCCGGCAACGTGCCCGCCGCTGTAGAAGGGCCGCGCCTCCGAGACTGGAAAGCTCCGGAACCGGTGCGGCGCGATCCTGCGGAAGGCGATGGCTTTGCGGCCGTCGAAAATCAGCGCCGAGACGGGCAGCCGCAATGTGCGCGTCGGGCGCGCGCCGAGCCGCAGGTCGACGCGCAGCATCGTGCCCGCCTGCAACGCGGGGCCGAGATAGTACAGCGACTGGCCGATCATGCCGGAGGGCACCTGTCCCCCGACCCCCAGAAACCTCAGCGTCACGGTGCGGCCGCGGACATTCGCTCCGCCGTCGATGCGCGCCGTCGCGATTCGCGGCGGGTGCTGCAACACCGGATAGGGCACCATCGCCTCGACCACGGACACGGTCCCGGCGCCGATGCGCGCGACCAGCCGCCGGTCGCTGAGCAACGCGGCCGCGAACCGTTCGCCGTAGCGCGCATGCAGCACGCCGACCGCGCTGTTGAGTTTTGCTTGCGCCTCGGCGGCCCTCGCCTGCGCCTGCGCCAGCTTCTGCGCGGATATGTGATACGGCGCCCGATACAGCGCCCGTGTCTCGGTCAGCATCGTGGCGTCGAGCCTGGCGACCGCGCGGTCGCCGCGGATCGCGCCGACCGCGGCGACGAGTGGGCCGAGCCAGACGGCGCGGCCGTAGACGTACCGAGCGGGACGCTCCCGATGCGCCGTGATGTCGCGGACGACGACAGCGCGCCGCTGAAGAGCCTGCGCGCGCAGCGTCACCGTTCCGGCGTGAGCGCGGCCGGCAACCGCGGCGATCGTCAGGACCGCGGCACCCCTGAACGCTCTATCCAGTCGCATTGCGGATTTTCCACAGCTTCCGGTGCAAGGCCGTCATAAGATCGCCGCTCGCCGCGTAATGCTCCTTCTCGGCACTGAGGAGCTGTATGCGGGCGCTCAGCACCTGCAGCCGGACACCCAAGAGGCGAACCTCGCCGATGACGCCGGCCCGGTACGCCTCTCGGGAGGCCGCAAGTTCGCGCTCGGCGGATCGCAGGGCCCGCCGGGACGCTTCCGTGGCCGTCCCGCTTTCGTGCCAATAGACGACCGCGCGCTCGATCTGGCTGAAGACGCTTTCCTGGACGAATTTGAGCTGCGCGGCGGCCCGATGCCGCTCGGCGCGCGCCACGGCGATCTGACCCTGGTGCTGATTGAACAGCGGCGCATGCGCCTTCAGCGCCAGCAGATAGTTGTCTGTCTGCTGGCTGTCGACGTAGCCGGGCGCGATTTTCACGCCGTTGGTCAGACCGTCGACCGCCGCCTGCAGACGATATTGCGCGGCATTGTATTGCGCGAGCGCCTGCCTCACCGCGGGCCGCTCGATGAGCGCGACCTGCTCGTCCGCATCGAGCGCCGCCGGCGCGCGCAGCTGGCGGAATATCGCGAAGCTCAGTCTGACATCGGTCAATGCCGCGGACGGCAATCCGACGACGCCGGCCAATTGAGCCGTTGCCAGCGCCGCCGCGAGTTGCGCCTGATGCCAGCGGAACGCGGCCCGCTCGGCATTCAGATCGGCGGTGGTCAGCGCGGTGGCCGATGCCGTACCGATCCGATATCGCTCCTCTACCGCGCGGGTGATCGAGCGGTCGAGAGCGGCTTGCCGCCGGTACAACGTCGTGGTGCGCCGGGCCGCCCACAGCCCCAGGAGCGCATCGTACACGGCCTTTCGCTCCTCCCAGGCGACGCTGTCGATGGCCTCGCGGGCCGCCAGGACATTCTGGCGCGCCGCGCCAATCAACGCGTCCTTGCTGTAGAAGTTCTGAATGAGAAAGCTGAAGAGCGGTCCCACCGACCACGGTGTCGGCAGCGGCACCGATGCGTTGTATGCGGTGCTGATGCCGATCACGGGGTTGTCGATCTGCTCGGCGATCCGCAGTCTTCCCAGGGCGGCCCGGTACCGGGCGTTCGCGATCGTCAGCTGCGGCCGCTCGAATACGGCAACATAGGTCAGACGGCGAAACCCCCAGCGGGCCCGGGGCGGCCGACCCATCGCCGCCAGATAAGCCCCGAGCCTGGGATTGTGCAGGGTCCTGGCCGCGAAGCGCCGGGCATTGGCGCGCAGACTGATGGGCTCGGGCCGGAACGAGGCGCACGACGTCAGCAGGATGCACACGGCGCAAGCGAGCGTCCACAGCGCCGCGGCGCGGCCGTCGACCGGACCGCCCTCAGACTCCGTCGCCGAACCACGCGCCTCGGTCCCGCCGCGTCCCCGATTCCCGCGGGGGACCTCACAGCCGTGTCCAGTCCTCATCTCGACCCGTTCCCGTCAGACTCGGCCCGCGTCCCGGAAACATCGGGACCATCGCACCGACCCGCCGGTTGCAAAAGCACTGCTCAATTTTCCCGGCTCGACACCCTCGAGCGCCGCGCGGGGCGCGGAACGAGACTGTGTCTAGCACTCAAAGCATAATGAATTATCGCTCCGATAAAAAGGGTCGCCGTGAACCCGTGCCGGCGAGCGCTGCGTCGCGTGCACGCCGGCGCACCTGCCGCAGGAGCGGCCCTATCGACTGCAGTGCCACGCGCCGGAGCGCTCAGCCGAACCGGCCCGTGATGTAGTCCTCGGTGAGGCGGTGGCGCGGGTTGGTGAATACCCGGTCGGTCTCGCCCACCTCGATCAGCCGGCCGAGATGGAAGTACGCGGTGCGCTGCGAGACGCGCGCGGCCTGCTGCATGGAATGCGTGACGATCACGATGGCATACGTGGCGCGCAGCTGCTCGATCAGATCCTCGATGTGCGCGCTGGCGATGGGATCGAGTGCCGAGCAGGGCTCGTCCATCAGGATCACCTCCGGTTGCACCGCGAGCGCGCGCGCGATGCACAGGCGCTGCTGCTGGCCGCCGGACAGTCCCATGCCCGCGGCGTGCAGGCGGTCCTTGACTTCGTTCCAGAGCCCGACGCGCTGCAGACACGTGCACACCAGCTCATCCAGATCGGCGCGCGTGCGCGTGAGCTTGTGAATCCGCGGACCGTAGGCAACATTGTCGTAGATCGACTTGGGAAAGGGGTTGGGCTTCTGGAACACCATCCCGACCCGTGCACGCAGGCGCGCCACGTCCTGGTGCTTCTCCATGATGTTCTGGCCGTCGAGCAGGATCGTGCCCGTGACCCGCGCGCCGACGATGGTGTCGTTCATGCGATTCAGGCAGCGCAGAAACGTCGACTTGCCGCATCCGGAAGGACCGATGCACGCGAGCACCTGCGCGCGGCCGACGTCGAGCGTCACGTCCCGCAGCGCCTGTATGGCGCCGTAGTGAACGCTCAGCGACCGGCACGAGAAGATCGGATCGGCGAGCGCCGGCTCCCCGACGGTGTTGCCCGAGAGCTCGCCGCTCAGCAGCTCCGGGGCGTGCACCCGGCCGCTCGGCTTGGTGCCGAGCACCCCGCTCGGCAGCGGCGCGGGCTCGGAGCCGCCTGTGCCGCGCGGCCGGCTCGGGTCCTGCACGATTGAGCCCTCGTTACCCAAAGCGTCCGGTGACGTAGTCATCGGTCCTGTGGTCCTTCGGTGCGGTGAACAGCTGTCCGGTCGGTCCCATCTCGATCACTTGCCCCTCGTACATGAAGGCCGTGCTGCTCGAGACGCGCGCGGCCTGCTGCAGGTTGTGCGTCACGATGGCGATGCAGAAGCGCTCGCGCAGACTCTGCAGCGTCTCCTCGACCTTCAGCGTCGAGATCGGATCGAGCGCCGCGGTGGGCTCATCGAGCAGAATCACCTCCGGCTCGAGCGCGATCGTGCGCGCGATGCACAGCCGCTGCTGTTGTCCCCCGGACAGGCTGCGGCCATCGTCGTGCAGTTTGTCCTTGACCTCGTCCCACAGCGCCGCATCGATCAGCGCCGCATGCACCCGCTCGCGCAGAGCGGCCCGGCTGATGCGCTGCGCGAGGCGCAGCCCGAAGGCCACGTTCTCGAAGATCGACATCGGGAATGGCGTCGGCTTCTGAAAGACCATTCCCACCCGCAGGCGCAGACGCGTCACGTTCACCGTCTGGGACAGGATATTCTCCCCGTCGAGCAGCACTTCGCCGGTGGCGCGCTGCCCCGGGTAGAGCGTGTACATCCGGTTCAGCACCCGCAGCAGCGTCGATTTGCCGCAGCCGGACGGACCAATGAAGGCCGTGATGCTGCGGTCCGGCAGCCCGAGGTTGATGTCCTTGAGGACCTGATGGCGCCCGTAGTGGAAATTCAGGCCGCGTATCGTCAGCTTCGCGGGCATATCCCCGGGGCTCGACGCGCCGCCCGGCACCGCAATCCGCGCCGCCGGTGAGCTCATGGCCGCTCTACAGCCGAATGAGAGTCGCTTCTGTGCATGATCTCGCGAGTGAAACGGCGGCCATTGCCCGGCGATCCGGAGCCGTGGCTGCCGCGCTGAAGGATGCGATTCTGCCCGGGCAAGGTTACCGCAGTCTGACGCTTTTCGGGGAGCGTTCCGGCACGCACACGGACCGGGCGGCCGGTGGCGGACCGCTCGAGCGCTCAGAATGCGTAGGTCACCATCACCCGATTGTAGATGAAGCGGCCGCGGCCCGGATTGGCCGGGCCGTGGCTGATGCCCAGCCGGTTGCGCAGCGTGAGACCCTTGACCCAGCCGCGCGACCGATAGATGACACCGAAGTAGATCTCCGAGTCGAGCCCTTGGAAGTCCGTGCGGTACACCGCGTACGAGGCTGACAACCGCAGGCGCTTGTCGAGCGCCGCCTCGGTGGCCCTGAGTTTCCACGCGTGGCCCGGGCCGAGCTCGACCATGCCGCGGATCATCGAAGTCGTGTACAGAGGATCGGTGGCGTAGCCGGCGGTGTACGGCGAGATGAGCACCCCGGCGCCGAGCGCGCCTGGGCCCTCGCGCCGCAGCTGATCGTAGGCGACCGACAGGCTCGCGCCGTAGGCGGTCACGCCCGCGATCGCCCCCAGGGTGAGATTGTCGACCGCCGTGCCGGGTTGGCCGAAGAAGCGGGTCCCGGTCTCGGCGAATCGGTTGAGCCGGCCCCACTCGCGCACCACCTGCACACCGGCGAACGGCTCGAAGGGCGAGTGGAGCGGCGGCGTGTCGTCGACCTGGCCGTAGAGCATGTGGGCAAAACCGTAGAAACGGTAATACCAGGCGCTCGCCTTCAGTCCCGAGCGCCCGTAGGCGGCGCCGAAGGCGAGCGTGCCGCCGGCGGCCCGGGCACGGGCGGGCAGATTCCCAATCCCGCCGTAGTTCGCATCTCCGTTCCAGGTCGCCGGATAGTAGTTGTTGTCTTGGAAAAATCCATCCGCGGTGCGCCCCTTGAACCGCAGGATGCGCAGCGCCGTGAGCCTCAGGCCCGCCACCGGCGAGTACGTGCCGCAGGCGGCCCGGTAGGTCGCCGGCAACACGCGCGAATCGCTCGAGCCGGCCCACGGTGTGGTGATCAGCTGATCGCCGAGGCGCACCAGGACGGCGTGTCCCCCGTATTGGAGAAATGCCTGCCCCAGCGCGTTGATCGCGTTCGCGGGACCCATGAGCGTGGTATCGATCCGCTGCGGATTGCTGTTCCGCGAGCCCAGGGCATTGGCCGTGTAGAAGCTGGCGCCGAGGCTGAAACCGTCCAGGAACTGCGCAGTCCGGTAATCGAGCAGACCGGCGAGCGAAAACGCCTGGGTGTTCACCGTCGAGGAGGTCGAGTAGTCACGCCTGAAGTCATACGCGCGCAATTGTCCGGACAGCCGCCCGCGCGACAGGAAGCCGGCCAGGGTGTCTGCGTGTACGGCCGCGGCGGCCGCAAGCGTGGTTGCGGCGACGCAGGCGACGGCGAGGGATCTCCGGAACATGCGGAACTCCGTCGGGGTCGTCGGGGATACGGGACAGGCTTGGATCTGTTCGGCCGGTCCTTCGGAAAACAGTGCGCCCCCCCGAGCACCCCTCGAGCAGCCTGAATGCGACCGTTCCGTAACCCATTGTGACAGTTTCGCGGCGGCTTGTGACCGCCTCAGGACGTGCGCGCGCTGCGGTGCGGCACCCGTTCGGGCCGCGCGCGGCGATCATGACGGATCGATGATGGCCGCCGTCGGCCCCGGGGAGCACGCGCGAAAAAACGGCTTGCCCCCGGAGCGCCCCCTCGCTATAAAGCCGCCCGGCCCCACGCCCGCACACCCGAGCCCGGCCCCCCGGTACGGAGAGATGTCACCCACCCTCGAGCTGACCCAGAACCTGATGTCCCGCCGCTCCGTGACGCCCGCCGACGAGGGCTGTCAGGAGCTGATGTGCGAGCGGCTGCGCGCGCTCGGCTTCAGGATCGAGCCCCTGCCCTTCGGGAACGTCTCGAACTTCTGGGCGGTGCACGGCGAGGCGGCCGGACCGCAGTTGTGCTTCGCCGGCCATACGGACGTCGTGCCCACCGGACCGCTCGAGGAATGGCGCAGCGACCCGTTCGTGCCGACGATCCGTGACGGGGTGCTCTACGGCCGCGGCGCGGCCGACATGAAAAGTGGACTCGCGGCGATGATCACCGCCACCGAAGCCTTCGTGACGGCGCACCCGCGGCACCCCGGGCGGATCGCTTTTCTCATTACCAGCGACGAGGAAGGACCCTCGGTCGACGGCACCAAGCGCGTCGCGTCCCTCCTCGCCGAGCGCGGCGAGCGCATCGACTGGTGCGTGGTCGGCGAGCCCTCGAGCGAGCAGAAGATCGGCGATACGATCAAGATTGGCCGGCGCGGCTCCCTCAGCGGGCGACTCACCGTTCACGGCGTGCAGGGCCACATCGCCTACCCCCAGCTGGCCGAGAACCCGGTGCACGCATTCGCTCCGGCGCTGGCCGAGCTGACACGCCGGGTGTGGGATCAGGGCACCGAGCACTTCGAGCCGACGAGCTTCCAGGTCTCGAACCTCAACGCCGGCACCGGCGCCCCCAATGTCATCCCCGGAGAGCTCAAGGCCCGGCTCAATCTGCGCTACTCGCCGATCCAGACGCTCGAGGGATTGAAGGCCGCGGTGGAAGGGATCTTGCGCGCCCACGGCGTGCGCTTCACGCTCGAGTGGCACCTCTCGGGCGAGCCGTTCTACACGCCCCCGGGGAAACTATCCGCGGCCGTCTGTGCGGCGATCGAGTCCGTCACCGGCGCGCCCCCGCGGCTCTCGACCGGCGGAGGCACCTCCGACGGGCGATTCATCGCGCCGCTCGGCGCGCAGGTGGTCGAGCTCGGCGTGGTCAATGCGAGCATTCACAAGCTGAACGAGTGCGTGCGCGTGGCGGACATCGAGGCGCTGCACCGCATGTACTTCAACGTGCTGGTCAACCTGCTCACTTGACCCGGCCGAGCCACCCGTTCACCAGCACGCCGAACGCCCCGAGCGCCACGGCCCACAACAACACCCACTCGGACATCGCCAGGCCGAGAAACCGCCAGTTGACGATGCTGCACTCGCCGCTGCCCTCGAGCACCTTGCGGATCACGGAAGTCACCGGCATGTACTGCAGCATCACCGACAGCGGCGCGCCGCACGAGGGCACCGAGCCCGGCGGCAGATGCTGCAGATAGATCTGCCGCACGGCAACCCCGGCGGTGGCGAGCGCCGCGATCACCACCAGCGCCGCGTACACCCGCGTGCCCCAGCGGCGGGGGTGGTGCACCGCCGCGAGCAGAAACACCAGACCGATCAGGGCGATGCCGATGCGCTGGAAGATGCACAACGGACAGGGCTGCAGATGCAGATCGAACTGCGCGTAGACGGCAAAGCCGAGCAGCCCCGCGCAGATGAGAGCCCCGATGACATTGCCCATGCGGCGCAATGCGGCGATCACGATCCGCTCTCGCCGTGGGCCTCGCCGGCGCCGCTCGCCCCGCGCTGGCCAAGCGCCCGCTCGACGTCATCGAGCGAGGTATGGCGCACGTCTTTGCCGTAGACCATGTAGATGATGTATTCGCTGATGTTCTTGGCGTGATCGCCGATGCGTTCGAGCGAGCGCACGACCCACATCACGTCCAGCGCGCGGCGGATGGTGCGCGGATCCTCCATCATGAAGGTGATGCTCTGGCGCTGGATCGCCTCGTATTCCTCGTCGACCAGCCGGTCCTGGCGGGCCACCCGCAAGGCCTCATCCGCATCCATGCGCGCGAACGCGTCGAGCGACTCGTGCACCATCTCGGTCACGATGCGGCCGAGATGCTTGATCTCGCGGTACTTGTCCGCCGGTCGCTCCATGGTGGCGAGCCGCGAGGCGATGTAGCCGATCTTCTCGCCCTCATCGCCCATGCGCTCGAGGTCCGTGATGGTCTTGATGATCGCGACGATGACGCGCAGATCTCCGGCGGCCGGGGCGCGCGTGGCCAGAATGCGGCTGCACTCCTCGTCGATCGACACCTCCATGTCGTTCACCTGCTGATCGGCGATCGCGACCGCCTCGCCGAGCGCGCTGTCACCCTCGAGCAGCGCCGTGATGGCCTTTTGGATCTGCTGCTCGACGAACCCGCCCATGGCGAGCACCTTGGTGCGCACCCGCTCGAGATCCTCGTTGAAGCGGCGGGAAATATGATGAGTGAGATCGGCGGTTTCCATCGGCGGACACCTCGGAGTGTGCGGCCATGATAGCTCAAGCATCCTCGGCGAGTGGCGCGAGCGCCGCGCGTTGCGCCGGCCGCACACGCTCGGGCGGGAAGTGGCACGTGAAGGTGCTGCCCTTGGCGGGCGTGCTGCGCACCTCGAGATCCGCGCCATGGCGCTGCAGCACGTGTTTCACGATCGCCAGCCCCAGTCCGGAGCCGCCGGTGGCCCGCGAGCGGCCGGGGTCGACGCGGTAGAAGCGCTCGGTGAGCCGGGGCAGATGCTCGGCCGGAATGCCGATGCCGGTATCGGTCACCGCGAAATGCCCGCCATCGGCATCGACCCACCAGCGCATCTCGAGCGAGCCCTCCGGCGCGGTGTATTTGGCGGCGTTGTCGACCAGGTTGGCGAACGCCGAATGGATCTCGGGCTCCCGGCCGATCAGCGCCGCCGTGCTCTCCACGCGGACGCGCACGTCGCGCGGGTGTACCGCGCGCGCGAGCACATCCTTGCGCAGCAGCGCCATCATCGCCTCCACATCGAGCGGCTCCCCGCCGACCCGCTCGTCGGTCTGCTCCAGGCGCGACAGCTCGAGCAGATCGCGCACGATGGCGGTCATGCGCTCGGCCTGGCGGCGCATCTCGACGATCGGAACGGCGAACTCGGCCGCGAGCGCCGGGTCGTGCGAGAGGGTCTCGAGATAACCCGAGATCACCGTCAGCGGCGAGCGCAGCTCGTGCGAAGCGTTGGCCACGAAGTCGCGCCGCACCGCCTCCAGGCGCATCTGGCGCGACACGTCGGACGCGAGCAGCAGCTGCTGGCCGTCGCCGTAGGCCACCAGCTGCAGCGACAGGAAGATCTCGTTGGGGCTCGAGCGGCGCACCACCACCGGATTGGCGTAATCGCCCTTCTCGATGTAGCGGGCGAACTGCGGCTCGCGCACCAGATTCTCGATGCGCAGCCCCAGATCGATATTCGGCCGCAAGCCGAGCAGCCGCCCCGCCATGTGGTTGAACCAGACGATCTCGCGCTCATCATTGAGAATCACCACGCCGTTCGGCAACGCCGCGGTCGACTGCTGCAGTTGGCGCATCAGCTGCACGAAACGCAGCTTGTGGAAGCGCTTGCGCCGGTGCAACCGGGCGATGAGCGCGATGACGGTGCCCCACACGCCGCGGGTCTCGGGCGGATCGGCGACACTGCGATGCTGCAGCCACCACTCGACCCGATAGAGCATCACGAGCTGCCAGCCCAGATAGACGGCCAGCACCCCGGCCATCCCCAGCCACGGATGCGAGATCAGCAGCCCGAGCAGCGCCCCGAGGAGCGCCGCGGCGAGCACCCTGACCGAGGCGTACGCGAGCGCCTGAAGCGACGATCGCAGCGGCTGCATCAGTCCGCCTTGGCGGAGAACCGGTAGCCCGAGCCGCGCACCGTCTGCACGAAGCGGTCCACGCCGAATTTCTCGAGCGACTTGCGCAGCCGCCGCACGTGCACGTCGATGGTGCGCTCCTCGACGTAGACATTTCCGCCCCAGAGACGATCGAGCAGCTGATCGCGGCTGAAGACCCGCTCGGGGTGGGTCATGAAGAACTCGAGCATGCGGTACTCGGTCGGACCGAGCGGCACGGTCTGCCCGCTGACGGTGATGCGCTGGCCCTGCTGGTCGAGCTTCAGCGCCTCGAATTCCACGATGTGATCCAGCCCTCCGCTGCCGGTGCGGCGCAGGACCGCATGGATGCGCGCGACGAGCTCGCGGGGCGAGAACGGCTTGGTGACGTAGTCGTCCGCGCCGGTCTCCAGTCCGGTGACCTTGTCGCCCTCCTCGGCCCGCGCGGTGAGCATGATGATCGGCAGCTCGCGCGTGTGGCGGTCACGCTTGACGATGCGCGTCAGCTCCAACCCGCTGGTGTCGGGCAGCATCCAATCGATCAGGATCAGGTCGGGTCGCTGATTGGCGAGCGACTCGCGCGCCTGGCGGGCGTCGACCGCCTCGCGAATCTCGAAGCCCGAGCGGCGCAGGGCGAAGGCGATCATCTGGCGAATCGCCGGCTCGTCTTCCACGATCAGTATGAGCTTTCCCAACATGCTGGACGCCCGAACAACCCGGACTGCGTGTCTATTTGAGATGTTTTCCATTGCAGAATCGTGACAATGCGGCCGATATGTCAAACAGATGACGGTCGCGCGACCTCATTGCGCACATAGCTCGGCAGAGCCTGCTCGGGCTCGAGCAGCCGCCCCAGGCGTACCTCGGGAACGGCCAGCCGCGCGATCTCCCGCGCCCTCGGCAGCAGCCGCTCCCAGCCCGGCGGCACCGCCACGCCCAGCCGGTCGGCCAGCTGCGGGTACGCGGCAAATCCTCGCCCAATTCCCGCGACGGCCACGCAAGTGCCGGCGAGCGTTTCCGCCGTGCCGACCCGCTCCGGTCCAAGGGGCTCGGCCCGCTCGCCCCGGCGCTCGTAGCACGCGCAGTACGCCTCGCCCATACGCGCATCATTACATACCGCGATTCGATCGACCCGCGGCTGCAGCCCTAGGCTGCGCTGGGCCAGCGCCTGCAGATCCGAGACCGCGACCACCCCGAGGCTCGCACCGAACGCCAGCCCCTGGGTGACGCTGGCCGCGAGCCTCACCCCCGTGAACGCGCCCGGCCCGCGCCCGAAGGCGATCGCATCGAGGGTCGTCAGCGCGACGCCGGCCTCCGCCAGGAGCGCATCGACCATCGGCAGGATGTGCTCGGCGTGACCCCGGGCACACTCGAGCTCCCGCTCCAGCAGGCACTCGTCGATCAGCAGGGCCGCCGAGCAATTCTCCGTGGCGGTATCGATCGCCAGCAGTTTCACGGCAGCGCCTCGCGCGTCTCGATTTCCGGTGCGCATGCGCTCAAAAACGCAACCGCCTCGACGAGCCGGTGCGTTCGGGTCATGGGCGGCAGGGCCGAGAGCAAGACCTTGCCATAGCCGCGCGTGCCCACGCGCGGATCGCACAGCGCCACCACGCCGAAATCCGCCTCGCTGCGGATCAGCCGGCCCACGCCCTGCTTCAGCGCCAGCGCCGCCTCCGGCAGCTGATAATCCCGAAACGCGTTGCCGCCGCTACGTTCCAGGTACTGGATGCGCGCGCGCACCAACGGGTCCTCCGGAGAGGCGAACGGCAGCTTCTCGATGACCACCAGACGCAGCGCCGCACCCTTGACGTCCACGCCTTCCCAGAAACTGGCCGTGCCGAACAGGACCGCGTTGCCGTCGGCGCGGAACTGCTCCAGCAGCCGCTCCCGCGGCGCCTCGCCCTGCACCAGCAGGCGCAAGTGCGGGAGCGCCCCGGCGCTGCGCCACAACGCCGCCGCCTGCGCCAGCGAGCGATGGCTGGTGAACAGCACGAACGCCCCGCCGCCGGCCGCCTCGATCAGCGTGCGCGCCAGCACCATCACCGCCGGAAGATGCGCGGGCTCGCTCGGCGCCGGCAGATCCTGTGGCAGGTACAGGCGGCTCTGGCGAGCGAAGTCGAACGGGCTGTCGATCTTGAGAGTGCCGCAGTCACCCAACCCCAGGCGGCCGGTAAAGTGGCTGAAATCCGCCCCGAATGAAAGCGTCGCGGAGGTGAAGATCCAGGCGCAGGCTCGTGCGCTCAGCATCGCCTGGAAGCGCGGCGCGATGTCGAAGGGCATCATGCTGAGCGTGAAGCCACGGCGCCCCGGCTGCACGGATCGGGCGCCCTCCAGGGCCTCGAGCGCCGCGATACGCCCGAGGCCGGCGGCGAGCTCTTCCGCCCGTTCGGCGAGCGCCGCGAGCGGCGCGTCCGCTTCGAATCGGCGCAGCTGCTCGGTGAGCCGCGCGAGCTGCGGCCCGAGCCGTCCGACCTCGCCGCCGATCACCGGCTCGGCCTCTTCCCACTCGAGCCGTCCGCTGCGCCCGGCGAGCGCATGAATCATGCGGCCGAGGCACTCGCGCACCGCGCGTGCGGTCTCCCCGAGCCGGCGCAGCTCGACGCCCTCATCCCCCCCGGCGCGCCGCGGCGTCACTCGGCTCTCGATCTCGGCGAGCAGGGTCTCGATGCGCCGGCTCCCCACCTCGGCGCCGAACAACTGGGTCGCCAAATCCGGGATCTGGTGCGCCTCATCGAGAATGACCGCGTCGGCGGCGCCGAGCAGATCGCCGAACCCGTCCTCCTTCAGCGCCAGATCCGCCAGCAGCAGGTGGTGATTGACGATCACCAGGTCCGCCTCCAGGGCCGCGCGCCGCGCCGCGCCGACGTGGCAGCGCGAGAACTGCGGACAGCGCTGCCCGAGACAGTTGTCCCGCGTCGAGGTCACCTCTGCCCAGACGGGATCGCCATCCTTGAGCCCGGGCACCTCCGCGAGATCACCGCTGCGGGTGGTGTGCGCCCAGCGCCGGATCCGCTCGAGCGGCGTGTCGGCACCGGCGGCGTCCGCGGGCAGCGGCAGCGGTAGCGTTGCCTCGCCTCCCGAGAGCCGATAGCGGCACAGGTAGTTGCTGCGGCCCTTCAGCAGCGCGACGGTGGCGGGCCGACCGAGCGCCCGCGTCACCAGCGGCAGGTCCTTCGCATAGAGCTGATCCTGCAAGGCACGGGTGCCGGTCGAGATGAGCACCCGCGCGCCCGAGAGCAGCGCCGGCACCAGGTAGGCGAAGGTCTTGCCGGTTCCGGTGCCGGCCTCGACCACCAACGGCTCCCGACGGGCGATCGCCACGGCGACGCGCTCGGCCATGCGTCGCTGCGGCTCGCGCACCGTGAAGTCCGGCAGCGAGCGCTCGAGCGGCCCATGCGCACCGAAGATATCGTCGAGATCCAACATCGGCGCATTGTACGGCGCGCGCGTTGTGCGCACGCGTCCCGCCCGCGCCACCGCCTCCGGGCCCGCTGAACCTGTAATTTCAGTCGTTTTTTCGTGTGCGATTATTGAACAAATTTTCTCCTTTTATCGTACTTTATGGCAAGCGCGGTGGGACGCGCGACTATACTGGCGACACGCGAGGAAGGCCTGCCGAGACGTCCAAACGAGGTATCGAAAGATGTCCACCGCTTCTCCCTTGCCGATGCCGATGTCGCAGCTCAGCCGCGCCGTAACGGAATGGGTCGACTCGGTGCGCTCGCTCACCCAGCCGGACGACGTGTACTGGTGCGACGGCAGCGCCTCGGAGCGCCACAGGCTCATCGCCGAGCTGGTGCGCAACGGGCAGCTGCTACGGCTGAACCCCGAGCAGTTCCCGGACTGTCACCTCTACCGCTCGCACCCGGGCGATGTCGCCCGGGTCGAGCACCTGACCTACATCTGCACGCGCTCGCAGGCGGACGCCGGGCCGAACAACAATTGGATGGACCCGCAGACCGCGCACGCCAAGATGCGCGAGCTGTTTCGCGGCGCGATGCGCGGGCGCCGGCTCTATGTCATCCCCTACTGCATGGGGCCGGTCGATTCGCCGCTCGCGCGCTGCGGCGTGGAGATCACCGACAGCGCCTACGTCGCCGTGAACATGCTGATCATGACGCGCGCGGGTCGGGACGCGCTCGAGCGCATCGGGCACGAGGGCACCTTCGTGCGCGGCCTGCACTCGGTCGGGGAGTTCGACCCCGACCGGCGGTTCATCATGCATTTTCCGGAGGAGCTGTCGATCGAGAGCTTCGGCTCGGGTTACGGCGGCAACGCCCTGCTCGGCAAGAAGTGTCATGCGCTGCGCATCGCGAGCTGGCAGGCGCGAGCCGAAGGCTGGCTCGCCGAGCACATGCTGATCGTCGGACTGCGCAACCGGCGCGGCGAGACACATTATATCGCCGCGGCCTTCCCCTCGGCCTGCGGCAAGACCAATCTCGCGATGCTGATTCCGCCGGCGAGCCTGCCGGGCTGGGAGGTGTTCACGGTCGGGGACGACATCGCCTGGCTGCACCCGGGCGCGGACGGGCGCCTGTGGGCGATCAACCCCGAGGCCGGATATTTCGGGGTGGTGCCCGGAACCAACCGCCAGACCAATCGCAACGCCTACGAGATGATCCGGCGCGAGACGCTGTTCACGAACGTCGCCCTCACCGCCGACAACCAACCCTGGTGGGAAGGCCTGCCGGAGGGCGTGCCGCTCACGGATTGGCAGGGGCGACCGTACGATCCGGCACGCGGCCCCGCGGCGCATCCGAACTCGCGCTTCACGGTCGCGGCGCGGCGCAATCCGGCCTGCTCGCCCCACGTGAACGATCTGCGCGGCGTGCCGATCTCGGCCATCGTCTTCGGCGGCCGGCGGCGCGAGGTCGCGCCGCTGGTCTACGAGGCGCGAGACTGGCGGCACGGTGTCCTGGTCGGGGCGTCGATGGCCTCGGAAACCACGGCCGCGGCCGTCGGCCAGGTCGGCGTGGTACGGCGCGACCCGATGGCCATGCAGCCCTTCTGCGGCTACAACTTCGCCGACTACTGGCGGCACTGGCTCGAGGTCGGCGCACGGCTGAGCCGCCCGCCGCGCATCTTTCACGTCAATTGGTTCCGGCGGAACTCGCAGGGACGGTTCCTGTGGCCGGGCTACGGGGAGAACCTGCGGGTGCTCGCCTGGATGATCGAGCGCTGCGCCGGGCGGGCCGGGGTGCGCGACGGCGGTATCGGCCTGCTGCCGCGGCCCGAGGAAATCGACACTCGGGGCCTGAGCCTGGAGCCGGAAACGCTGCGCGCGCTGCTGTCGGTGGATTCGCAGCTCTGGCGCCGCGAGCTGGACGAAACACGCGCGTACCTGGAACAGTACGGCGAGCGGCTGCCCGGTGAGATGCGGGTCGAGCTGGGCAAGAGCGCCGCGGCGCTCGCCGGCGGTTAGTCGCGCTCGCAGACGTAGCGGATGGTCTGGGCGGATTCCGCCTCGGGCATGCGTCCGAGGCTGATCAGCCCTCCGCCCTTGAGCTGCAGAGAATCGCGGCGCACGAACGCCTCCTCGCCTCCGCCCTCGCGCACGAACGTGCCGTTCGTACTGTGATCGATGAGCGTGAACTTGTGGCGCGCGTACTCGATGCGCGCGTGCAGCCGCGAGACCAGATTGCCCTTGACGACCAGATCGTTCTCATCGGCCCGGCCGATGGTGAGAATGGGGCGCTGCTCGTCGATCAGCAGCTCGCGGTCGAGCCACCACAGCCGCAGCCGCGTGCAGTGCGAGCGGTCCACGTCGTGCCCCACCATGCGCACCATGCTGGTCACGTCGTCGACCTGCCAGAGCACCTCGTACAGGGGGACCTCGTTGCGCTGGCCCTTGATCGGAGCGTTGTCGATCAGCCGGCAGGCGGAGCGCCACGGGGCCGTGAGCTGGCCCACGGTGGCCTCCGTGGTGATGATCTGTCCGGCTTTGGCCTGACTGGTCATGCGGTTGGCCGTATGCACCGTGGAGCCGAAAATGTCCTGACTCTCCGCCACCACCGGGCCGTAGTGGCAGCCGATGCGGATCGAGACCGGCTGGCCGTCGACGCGCAGCTGTGTGTGCGCCGCGATCTGCTTCTGCATCTGGGCGGCGGCATTGAGCGCCGCGTCGGCGCTCGGGAAAGTGGCCATGACCTCGTCACCCATGGTCTTGATCACCGTCCCGCCGCAATGCTCCGTGGCGCCACGCATGACATCGATGCACAACGCAACCATGTCGCGCGCCCGCTGATCGCCCATGCGCTCGTAGAGCCGGGTTGAGCCGACCACGTCCGCAAACAATACGGCCAGTTCGACGTCCTCACCCATCGATTGGGGGGCCACCCATCCTCCCAGGCTGTTGGATCCGGCTATTTAACATAGCTCCATCATCCGATTATACGCAAGCCGCCCAAGCCTGCCATTGTGCTCGCTACGCATACCTCAGCGCGAGCGCTCGTGCGCACCGCCTCGGGCCTCGAGAGCCGATGCGGCGGCCCGACGAATCACCTGGGCGTCCGCCCCGGGGGCGCGCGCACCCTCGCTCATCAGTCGACGGTACGCGCGGGCGCCGGCTTCTCCGGCATACAAACCCAGCATATGGCGGGTGATCGCCGGGAGCGAGTGGCCCGCGGCGAGCTGGCGCTCGGCATAGCCGGCCATGCGCGTCAGCAGCGCCTCCCGGGACGGCGTGACGGTCCGCGGTGTCAGCGCCTGGGCCAGTTGCGCGAGGAACAGCGGGCGGTGATAGACCTCGCGTCCCAGCATGACACCGTCGCACCAGGAGAGCGCATCGAGCGCGCTCGGCACCGTGCGCACGCCGCCGTTGAGCACGATGGGCGTGTCCGGCATCGCCGCCTTCAAACGGCGCACCACGGCGTAGCGCAGCGGGGGCACCTCCCGATTTTCCTTCGGCGACAGGCCGCCGAGCACGGCCACGCGCGCATGCACAATGGCCGCCTGGCTGCCGGCCCGCCGCATGAGGGCCACGAACGCCTGCAGGGCCGCGAATTCGTCCTCCTCGAACCCCGCCAGCGCGCCGGCCACCTCGCGCCGCGCCCCGCTCACGACTCCGATGCGCATCTTGACGGTGACGGGAATGCGCACCGCGGCCACCATGGCCGCCACGCACTCGGCCACTCGCTGCGGCTCACGCATCAGGCATGCCCCGAAGGCGCCGCTCGCCACCCGATCGCTGGGGCAGCCGCAGTTGAGATTGATCTCGTCGTAGCCGAACGCCTCGCCGATGCGGGCCGCCGTGGCCAGCTCGCCCGGATCGCTGCCGCCGAGCTGCAGCGCCACCGGGTGCTCCTCCGGATCGAATGCCAGCAGCCGCTGCGTGTTCCCGCGGGTGACGGCCGCCGCGGTGATCATCTCCGTGTACAGCAGCGTCGCGGGGGAGAAGCCGCGCAGGAAGTACCGGCAGTGGCGGTCCGTCCAGTCCATCATCGGCGCGACACTTATTTTTCTGTTTATTTCCAATTACTTACCAGATTGTCTTAAAAAATATATCAGTATATTCCTGCGCGATTTCTACGAATTTATCAGATTGCCACCGCCCGGACGGCAGCCGCTGTCAGATAGGATATTTTCAGTCCTTCCTGATATGCTGACACCCTATGGGGCGGCGCAAGCGCGATACCGAGGACCAACTTGATCCTGCACGCTCGAGCCGCGACGAGTTCTATCCCAAGCCCAAGGGCCGCAAAGGCGGCGTGGTAGTCAGAATCCAGGCGGACTACTCGCGCGGCGGGCGCTTGCTGAGATATTCCCTCGCTCTAATTGATACCCACAGGATAGGCGTCGATGGCGGTCGGGTTCTCGGCTACGACAACGCGCATGGACACCACCATCGTCATTCTGATGGGAAAGCCGAAACTGTTGAGTTCGAATCATATGAAAGCATCGAAAAGCGCTTCGAAACGGAAGTCCGCGAGTACCTCGAAAGCCGCAAGGACTAGCCCGGTCGGCAAGATTCGCGTTGGCGTCGAGTCGATGGATCGCTTTTTCTCCCGCCTGCGAGTGCAGGCTCGACGACTCGATCGCGAAGAGAAGCTGGAACCGGGACTGACCGTATCATTCGAGGATCCGGCCGACTTCCTGGAAGTGATCACTCCGGCTCGGGTCAGGATATTGAAGGAAATAGATGGAAGAACGGTGGCGATCTTCACGCTCGCCGCCGCCCTCTCGCGCGATCCTTCGGCTGTTAGGCGAGATGTTGCACTGCTCGAGAGTAAGCATCTCGTGCGGACCCGAAAAGTAGCTAATCCTGGGCACGGAAGTAGAACGCTGGTCGAGAGGGTCGCTGGCGCGATCGAGCTATCGGCAACCCTTTGATCGCCGCGAGCTTG
>JAJYFU010000061.1 GCA_021790795.1 Pseudomonadota bacterium | reverse complement strand
TCCTGGTCCGAGACGAACGCGCCGTGCACGCGCGTCGGCACCGATGTGCCCGAGGGCAGATACAGCATGTCGCCGTGCCCGAGCAGCGTCTCGGCCCCCATCTGGTCGAGAATGGTGCGCGAGTCGACCTTGGCGGAAACCTGGAACGCGATGCGGCAGGGAATGTTGGCCTTGATCAGACCGGTGATGACATCCACCGACGGGCGCTGGGTCGCCAGCACCAGGTGAATTCCCGACGCGCGCGCCTTCTGCGCCAGGCGGGTGATGAGTTCTTCCACTTTCTTGCCGACGATCATCATCAGATCGGCCAGCTCGTCGATCACCACAACCAGATACGGCAGCGCCGTCAAGTGCGGGATCTGACTCTGATCCAGGGTCGGGTCGTTGGCCGCGCGCGCGAGCAGCACCGGATCGAGGATCGGCTTGCCGGCCTCGATAGAATCCTTGACGCGGCGGTTGAAGCCGGCGATGTTGCGCACCCCGAGCGCGGCCATCAGCTGATAGCGCCGCTCCATCTCCGCGACACACCAGCGCAGGGCGTTGGCCGCCTGCTTCATGTCGGTGACCACCGGCGCGAGCAGGTGCGGGATGCCCTCGTACACGGAGAGCTCCAGCATCTTCGGGTCGATCATGATCAGGCGGACGTGCTCGGCGGTCGACTTGTAGAGCAGCGAGAGCACCATGGCGTTGATCGCCACCGATTTGCCCGAGCCGGTCGTGCCGGCGATCAGCAGGTGGGGCATGCGCGCGAGGTCGGCGACCATCGGCGAGCCGCCGATGTCCTTGCCCAGGACCAGCGCCAGCGGCGAGTGCATCTCGTCGTAGGCCTTCGAGCGGATGATCTCCCCGAGGGTGACCGTCTCGTACTTCTCATTGGCGATCTCGAGCCCCATCACGTTCTTGCCCGGAATCACCTCCACCACGCGCACGCTCATCACCGACAGCGAGCGCGCCAAGTCCTTCGCCAGCGTGGTGATCTGGCTCGCCTTGACGCCCGGCGCGGGTCTGAGCTCGAAGCAGGTGACCACGGGGCCCGGCTGCACCGAGACCACCTGGGCGTCGATCCCGAAATCCTTCAGCTTCACCTCCACCAGACGGGACAGACCTTCCAATGCCTCGTTCGAGTACAGCGCCTCGCGCTGCGGCGGATCATCGAGCAGCGACAGCGGCGGCAGCTCGCCGGCCTTCGGCGGATCGAAAAGCGCCACCTGCCGTTCCTTCTCGACGCGCTCACTGGGCTCCACCCGCAGCGTCGGGACCGTGATGCGCGGCGGAACGCGCGAGGCGGTCCGGCGCGTCTCGCCGGCTACCGCTTCCTTGCGCGCCTGACGGCGCTCCCGTCCGACCGCTCGATCGTGCGCGGCGGCTCGGCGCGCGCGCAGCCAGCCGACCAGTTCCCACGACCCCGTCCCGAGGCGGTCCATCACCCTGAACCAGGACACTCCGAAGCCCAGCGACAGGCCGGCCATCCAGGCCACCAGCATGATGAGCGTCGCGCCGAGGTAGCCCAACCCATCGCGCAGGCCGTCCCCGGCGAACTGGCCGAGCAGCCCGCCGGCACCCTCGTGCAGGGGGCCCCGGGGCCAGTTCAACGCCGCCAGCGCACAGGTCGAGACCATCAACAGGGCGAGGCCGCCCCCGCGCACCCAGTGCGTGGCCCGGCCGCTCGGCGCCTCGCGCGCGCCGCGGTGAATGCGCCATGCCCCGAAACCCAGCATGAGCGGGACCCAGTAGGCGCCACGGCCGAACAGGCCGAACAGGGCATCGGCCAGCCAGGCGCCCACCGGACCGATCCGGTTGTGCACGCTCGACTCGACGCCGCGGTAGAAGAAAAAGCCCGGGTCCGCGGGGCTGTACGTGAGCAGCGCGATGAGCACCACGAGCGCCGCGGCGGCGACGGCAATGACCGCGCTCTCACGCAGAGCGCCGGTCAGCGCGGCGCTGAAACGGGACGTTGAGCGCGAGAGCGCCTGGGGATCGGCCAATGGGTACGGCTCCACAATCCGGTAGAGAGCGATAAACTGATTCTAGCGCAGTACTCGTCCGCCGAGCCTTGGTAGTATCGATCCGTGGGGTCCGCGCCCCGCGGAACAGCCCCAGCCACTTACGGAACGATATCGATGAGCGACACTCGGCACAGCCGTCTGATCATTCTGGGCTCGGGACCGGCCGGATACAGCGCGGCGGTCTACGCGGCCCGCGCCAATCGCGCGCCACTGCTGATCACCGGCCTGGAAGCGGGCGGGCAGCTCATGACCACCACGGATGTGGACAACTGGCCCGGGGACGTCGAGGGACTGCAGGGCCCGGCCCTGATGGAGCGGCTGCGCCGCCACGCCGAGCGCTTCAATACCGAGATCGTGAGCGACCACATCAATGCGTGCGACCTCTCGAGCCGGCCGTTCCGGCTGAGCGGGGACTCGGGCCGTTACAGCTGCGATGCGCTGATCATCGCCACCGGCGCCACCGCCAAGTACCTGGGACTGCCGTCGGAGGAGAAGTACCGCGGCCGCGGCGTGTCGGCCTGCGCGACCTGCGATGGGTTCTTCTTCCGCGGCCAGCACGTGGCGGTGATCGGCGGCGGCAATACCGCGGTGGAGGAGGCGCTGTACCTCTCGCACATGGTCGGACACGTGACGCTCGTCCACCGGCGCGACCGGCTGCGTGCCGAGAAAATCCTGCAGGATCGCCTGCTGCGCGAGGTCGAGGCCGGCAAGATCACCCTCGTCTGGGACCACACGGTCGCCGAAGTGCTGGGCGATGCGCAGGGCGTCACGGGAGTACGGCTCACGCATAGCCGCACCGGCGCGGCGCGTGACCTCGAGGTCACCGGCGTCTTCATCGCGATCGGCCATGCGCCGAACACCGGATTGTTCGCCGGACAGCTCGAGATGCGTAACGGCTACCTCCTGGTGCGCGGCGGCGCCGAGGGCAACGCGACGGCCACGAGCCTGCCGGGGGTATTCGCCGCCGGCGACGTGGCCGATCCGGTCTATCGCCAGGCGATCACTTCGGCCGGCGCCGGCTGCATGGCTGCGCTCGATGCCGATCGCTATCTCGATACGCTGGATCTCACCGCCCAGTAGCGCACCGGAATGCAGCTCGCCGTCCACTCGAGCATCGATCGGATCGATCCGCAGCAGTGGAACGTGCTCGCCGGCGAGGCTCATCCGTTCATGCGGCATGAGTTCCTCGCGGCGCTCGAGCACACACGCTGCGTCGGAGCCGAGCGCGGCTGGCAGCCCTGCCCCATCACGCTCAGCGATGCCCATGGGCTCGCCGCCGCCGCCGCGGTGTTCCTGAAAGACAACTCCTTCGGCGAGTTCGTGTTCGATTTCGCGTGGGCCGAAGCCTACGCGCGTCACGGGCTCGAGTACTACCCCAAACTCACCCTGGCGGTACCGTTCACGCCCGCCACCGGACCGCGCCTGCTGGTGCGCGCCGGCCTGGATCGGCGCGCGCTCGCCGCGCAGGTGCTCGAGGCCCTGGACGCGCTGGCGCGCGAACGCGGCTGCTCCTCGGTGCACGCGCTGTTCCTGGACGACCTGGACCGCGAGGTCTGCGCCGGCTCCGGCTGGCTGCTGCGGCGCGACTGCCAGTTCCACTGGCGCAATCGCGGCTACCAGAGCTTCGAGCAGTACCTGGAGACCTTCACGGCCGAGAAGCGCAAGAAGACGCGCCGCGAGCGCCGGCGCGTCGCCGAGGCCGGCATCCGCTTCCGCACGTACCTTGGTCCCGAACTCGATCCGGCGCTGCTCGATCGCGTCTATGCCTTTCACCGCGAGACATTCCTGCGCCACGGACACGAGCCGTACCTCACGCGCGCGTTCTTCGCCGAGATCGTCCGAACGCTCGGAGACGCTCTGATGGTGAAAGTCGCGCTGCACGAGGGCCGGCCGGTCGCCGCGGCGGTGTTCTTCTGGTCGGCCGAAACGCTCTGGGGGCGTTATTGGGGATCCGAAGGTGCGTACCACAGCCTGCATTTCGAGACCTGTTATCACCAGGGGATCGAGTTCTGCATCGAGCGGGGCATTGCCCGTTTCGAGCCCGGCACCCAGGGCGAGCACAAGGTCAGCCGCGGGTTCGAGCCCTGCCTGACCTGGTCGGCGCACCACATCGTCGATCCGCGCTTCCGCGCCGCGATCGCCGAGTTCCTCGAGCGCGAAGCCGGCTGGGTCGAAACGTATGCCGGGGAGGTCCGCCGGCACGTGCCCTACCGCAAAGCGCCACCGTGAGACGCATCACCTGGCTGTCCGCGCACGATGCGCCCGAGTGGTTTCCACCGCTCGAGCAGGCGCTCACCGAGCCCCCGGGGTTGCTCGCCGCCGGCGGCGATCTGTCGAGCGAGCGCCTCGTAGCCGCCTACCGGCGCGGCATTTTCCCCTGGTACGCCCCCGGCCAGCCGGTGCTGTGGTGGGCGCCCGACCCGCGCACGGTGCTGTTCCCCGAGGAGTTCCGCCGCCACCGCAGTCTCGCGAAGACAATACGAAACAAGGGCTTCGACGCCGGCGTCGATCGGCAGTTCGAAGCGGTGATCGACGCCTGCGCCGCGCCCCGGGCGCGCAGCCCCGGTACCTGGATCACCCCCGAGATGCGCGAGGCTTACGTGCGGCTGCACCGGCTCGGCTTCGCGCACAGTATCGAAGTGATGCGCGGCGGCGCGCTCGCCGGCGGTCTGTACGGCGTCCGTCTCGGCGGAGTGTTCTTCGGCGAGTCGATGTTCAGCCAGGCTCGCGACGCCTCGAAAGTGGCCCTGGCGCATCTGGCGGCGCTGTGCGCGCCCAACGGCATCGCCCTGATCGATTGTCAGATGCCGTCGTCGCATCTGTCGAGCCTCGGGGCGCGCGCGATCAGCCGCGCGCAGTTCCAGGGACTGCTCGAGCGCTGGGTCAGTCTCGCGCCCCTGCCGCTGCGGGATACCCGCGCATCAATGCCGCGCACAGGTCGCTGAAGCGCCGCAGGGGCCGCCGAGCGGGGACGGCGCGGCGCCGGGAACGGCCGCCACGACGCGCAATCGGCTCGCCACGGCGCCGGATCGGGCCCGAAGTCTCGGAGCCGGCGCTGGAAAATTGCGCAGCCGCGACCTTTTGTGCTGCAATTCGCGCCCTCGCAACGCAAAGGGTCATATGTCCAAAGAAGACGCCATCCAGATGGAGGGTGAGGTAGTCGAAACACTGCCCAACACCACCTTCCGTGTGAAGCTCAAGAACGGCCACGTCGTCACTGCGCACATCTCCGGCAAGATGCGCAAGAACTACATCCGCATTCTCACCGGTGATCAGGTCACCGTGGAATTGACTCCGTACGACCTGACCAAGGGGCGCATCGTCTATCGCGGACGGTAGCCGCGGGGCGGCTAGACGGCCACCTCCGGCTGTGCCGCGCCCGCGCATATCAATTCCAATCGCGATCCATCGGCGGACACCGACACGCGCACCTGGCCGCCTCCGACCAGACGACCGAACAGCAGCTCCTCGGCGAGCGGGCGCTTGATGTACTCCTGCAGCGTCCGGGCCATCGGGCGCGCGCCCATCTTGGGATCCCAGCCCTTCTCGGCGATCCAGCGCCGTGCCGGCTCGTCGAGGGAAATCGTCACGCCCTTCTGCTCGAGCTGCATTTCCACCTCGAGAATCAGCTTGTCGACGACCCGCTCGACCGTGAGTCGATCGAGTGCCGCGAACGGAATGACCGCATCCAGGCGATTGCGGAACTCGGGGGTGAACAGCCGCCGGATCGCCTCCATGCCGTCGCTGGCGTGGTTCTGCTGGGTGAAGCCGATCGAGGGGCGCGCCATCTCCTGAGCCCCGGCGTTCGTGGTCATCACGATGATGACGTGGCGGAAATCGGCCTTGCGCCCGTTGTTGTCGGTGAGGGTGCCGTGATCCATCACCTGCAGCAGCAGGTTGAACACGTCCGGATGAGCCTTCTCGATCTCATCGAGCAGCAGCACGCAGTGCGGATGCTTGGTGACCGCCTCGGTCAGCAGCCCGCCCTGATCGAACCCGACATATCCCGGCGGGGCGCCGATCAGGCGCGAGACGGTGTGCCGCTCCATGTACTCGGACATGTCGAAGCGCAGGAACTCCACCCCGAGAATGAGCGCCAGCTGGCGCGTCACCTCGGTCTTGCCGACCCCGGTTGGCCCGGCGAACAGGAAACTGCCGACGGGCTTGCGCAGATCGCCGAGCCCGGAGCGGGCCATCTTGATGGCCGCGGCCAACGCCTCGATGGCCCGATCCTGCCCGAAGATCACCAGCTTCAGATTGCGCTCGAGACTGCGCAGCACCTCGCGATCCGAGGAGGACACGCTCTTGGGCGGGATGCGCGCCATGCGCGCCACCACGTCCTCGATGTGGCCCACCTCGATCGCCGCCGGCCGCTCCTCGGGCGGCTTCAGGCGCTGGCGGGCACCGGCCTCATCGACCACGTCGATGGCCTTGTCCGGCAGGTGGCGCTCGTTGATGTGCCGGGCGGCAAGCTCGGCGGCGGCCTTCAACGCCTCCGGCGTGTAGGCGATGCCGTGGTGCTCCTCGAAGCGAGCCTTCAGGCCAAGCAGGATCTCCACGGTCTCCTGGACCGAGGGCTCCGTGACATCGATCTTCTGGAAACGGCGCGCCAGGGCGTGATCCTTCTCGAAGATCCCGCGGTATTCCTGATAGGTGGTCGAGCCGATGCAGCGGATCTCGCCGTTCGTGAGCACCGGCTTGATCAGGTTCGAGGCGTCCATGACCCCGCCCGAGGCCGCGCCCGCGCCGATCACGGTGTGTATCTCGTCGATGAAGAGGATCGCGCCCGGGAGCTTCTTCAGCTCGCCGATCACCCCCTTCAGCCGCTTCTCGAAGTCGCCGCGGTACTTGGTGCCGGCGATGAGCGCGCCCATGTCGAGCGCATACAGCGAGCAGTCGGCGAGCACCTCGGGCACTTTTCCCTCGACGATCAGCCGCGCAAGCCCCTCGGCGATGGCCGTCTTGCCGACCCCGGCCTCCCCGACGTAGAGCGGATTGTTCTTGCGGCGCCGGCAGAGGATCTCGATGGTGCGCTCAACCTCGAGCTTGCGCCCGATGAGCGGATCGATGCGACCCTCCTGCGCCATGCGATTCAGGTTGGTGGTGTATTTCTCCAGCGCGCTGCCGCTGTCGGTGTCGCGCTCCTCGGCGGGCTGGGGCTCCTCGGCCGATTTTTCCTCGGCGAGCTTCGAGAGGCCGTGCGAGATGTAATTCACGACATCGAGGCGGGAGACATGCCGGCGATTGAGCAGAAACACCGCGTGACTCTGCTTCTCGCTGAAGATCGCCACCAGCACGTCCGCAACCCCGACTTCCTTGCGGCTGCTCGACTGCACGTGATAGACCGCGCGCTGCAGGACGCGCTGAAATCCGAGCGTCGGCTGCACCTCGCGCTCCACGCCCTCGCTCACCCGCGGCGTCGATTGCTCGATATGCTCCTTGAGCTCCTGGCGCAGACGGGTGAGGTCCGCCCCGCAGGCGCGCAGCACCTCCCGCACCCGCGGGGTATCCAGTATGGCAAGCAGCAAGTGCTCCACCGTCAAATACTCGTGGTGGGCCTCGCGTGCCTGATGGAAAGCATCATTCAGACAGTATTCAAGCTCGTTGGACAGCACTTTACTCGAGCCTCTTGCGCCTTACGCCTCTTCCAGCGTGCACATCAGCGGGTGCTGGTTGTCGCGCGCGTAAGTGGTTACCTGGGCGACCTTGGTCTCGGCGATCTCGAAGGTGAACACTCCACACACGCCTTTACCCTGCGTGTGCACCTCCAGCATGATACGCGTCGCCGTGGGACGGTCGAGGCCGAAGAACTTCTCCAGCACATCGACCACGAATTCCATCGGGGTGTAGTCGTCGTTCAGCAGCACCACCCGGAACAGCGGCGGGGGCTTGACCTCGGGCCGTGCCTCCTCGACGAGCACCCCGGCATCGGGTCGGGTGGGATGGGGGTCGGACATGAGGACTTTATAGGGGGCGGCCGCGCGCAACACAAGTGCGCGCCGCACCCCCGCCAGCGGCGCGCGCGAGGGCCCGCGGGACGGATATTCAGAAACAAGCGCTTGTGAGCGCAACCGACAGCCCCGTATCATTGATCGATCGCCGACGAACGATGTGAGCCGTATACGGTCCACCCCTCACAGACCCTATCGATGCACCGATGAACACCGCGTCCTGGCTCGAGTCACTTCGGGCAGGTGACCACTGGCGCACCCTGATCGCACGGCGCGGTCCCGGCTGGGTTGCCGGGATCCTGGCACTTGCGATCGCCGCACAATTGGCGCTACTCGTGACGGGACTCGCAGGCGGCGGACCGCCGCCCGCGCCGCCGGCCGTATGGCGCCCGCACGTGAGCGCACCGGACGCGGCGCAGATCGTCTCGAGCCACTTGTTCGGTCGCGCCCCGCAGACCGGCGGCGCACTCGGCCAGGATGCCCCACAGACGTCCCTGCCGCTGGTCCTGACCGGCGTGATGGCCGCCGATGACCCCAGCGGAGGGCTGGCGATCCTCGGCCCCAACGCGCAGGCCGTCAAAGTGTACGCGGTCGGCGACAGCGTGCCCGGTGGCGCCGAGCTCGCTGCCGTGCTGCCGCGAAAGGTCCTGCTTCGCCGCGATGGCCAGCTGCAATCGCTGTCGTTACCGCGGCAATTGTCCGTGAACGCGCCGCTGCCGAGTGCCTCGCTCCCATCGTCCGAGGTCGAGGCGCCGCAGTTCGCCGCCCGAATGCGCGCCCTGGTCGCGCGCCGTCCGGCTGTGCTCTCGGAGCTGCTGCGCCCGGAGCCGGTGCTCGCCGGCGGCCATCTGCGCGGCTACCGCGTTTATCCCGGCAGTGATCCGCAGGCGTTCCGGGAACTGGGGCTCGAGCCCGGTGATCTGGTCATGGCGATCAACGGCACGCCGCTGAACGATCCGGCTCAGGATCAACAGGTGTTCGATACACTCGGTTCGTCCAGCGAGGCGACGGTGACCGTGCTGCGCAACGGCGTGCAGCGCGTCCTGACGCTCGACCTGGCGCAGGCCGAGCAGGCGGCGAAGTCGCTCACAGCCGCGCCCACCCGGCCGACCCCCGCGCCCGGACCGTCCGCGCTGCCCTTCGGGGCCGCTCACCCCGCCCAGCCGCCACCGCGATGAGGAGCCAACCGTTGATCAGAGGCCTACGCATACTCGCCCTCAGCGTGCTCGCGTGCGCCCCGCTGGTGTGCCGCGCGGCCGCCCCCGCGGGCGCGAGCATCACGCCGAACTTCAAGGACGCCAACATCCGCGAGATCATCCAGGCCGTCAGCGCCGCGACCGGCAAGGACATCATCGTCGACCCGCGGGTCAATGCCCAGGTCACGATGTACTCCGCGACGCCGCTGTCACCGAAGGCCTTCTACCAGGCGTTCCTGTCCATCCTGTCGGTCTACGGGTACATCGCCGTACCGTCCGGACACAACATCGTCGACATCGTCCCCAACACCGATGAGCGGGTGATGCCGGGGATCAATCTGCCGAAGACCGTCAGCCCGACCTCCGATGAGATCGTGACCCAGGTGATCCCGGTCAAGAACGTGAGCGCCGCGCAGCTGGTGCCGATCCTGCGGCCGCTGGTGCCCGAGTGGGGGCACCTGGCGGCCTATCCGCCCTCGAACCTGCTGATCATCTCCGACCGCGCGAGCAACGTTCACCGGATCATGCGGATCGTGGAGCGCATGGACCGCGTCGGCAATCAGGACGTCGACGTCATGCCGCTGCAGAACGCCTCGGCCACCCAGGTGGTACAGGTGATCAACCAGCTGTATCAGGGCCAGGCGGCGGCCCAGATGGGCCGCATGTTCAAGGTGGTGGCCGACCCGCGCACCAACAGCGTGCTGATCAGCGGCGATCCGGACGAGCGGCTGCGCATCCGCGCGCTGGTCGCCGAGCTCGACACTCCGTCGGCCAGCGGCGGCGACACCCGCGTGGTCTATCTGCATTACGCCAGCGCCAAGAAGCTCGCGCCCGAGCTCGAGAAGCAGATGCGCGAGCTCGCCGAGATCGCCACGGTCGGTGGCGGCCCGAAAGGGACGGCGCAGGCGGCGGCCGAGAAGAACGCGCTGGTGTGGGCCGACACGCAGACCAACGCGCTGGTGATCACCGCGCCGCCGAAGGTGATGACCACCATCCTGCACATCATCTCGCAGCTGGACATCCGCCAGCCGCAGGTACTGGTGCAGGCGATCATCGCCGAGGTGGACATCAACAGGACGTCCGATCTTGGCGTGAACTGGGCCGCCTACTCGCAGGTGAACAAGCTGCCGCTCGGGGGATTCGTCGAGCCGGTCGGCAACACCAGCATCGTCGATCTGGTCGCGGCGGCCAAGAGCACCAGCAACCTGACCACCTCGCTGCTGGAGGGCACGACCATCGGCATCGGCGAGGTGAGCGCCGGCGGGGTGTCCTTCGCGGCCATGCTGCGTGCGCTGCGCTCCAACGATGGCACCAACATCGTGGCGACGCCCTCGGCGGTCACCTTGGACAACCAGGCCGCCGTGCTGAAATCGGTCGAGGAGGTGCCGTACGTGACCGGCCAGTACACCAGCGCCTCGACGGTGACCAACGGGTCGGTCACGCCGTTCCAGACCTACCAGCAACTGGAGGTCGGCACCATCCTCAAGGTCACGCCGACCATCTCCGCCACCGGCAACTCGGTGATGCTCAAGATCTCCGTGGAGAGCTCGAGCGTGCTGCCGACCTCGACCTCGGCGGTCAACCCTACCACGCTGAAGCGCAGCATCACGACCAACGTCCTGATCCGCAACAAGGGTATCGTGGTCCTCGGCGGCCTGATCGAGAACCAGCAGGACCGCTCCAATGCCGGCATACCGTATGTCGGGGAGATTCCCATCCTCGGCTGGCTGTTCAAGGCGCGCAACGACAGTGCCGCGCGCACCAATCTCATGATCTTCATCAAGCCGACGATCATGCGTAACCAGGCCCAGGCCACCGGCCAGACGGACAACACGTACCGGTACATGCTCCAGCAGGAGAAGGCCGTGCCGCCGAAGGAATGGCCGCCGCTGCTCAGAGGTCAGCCGAATCCGCAGCTGCCGCCGCTGCCGCCGGCCGGCACGGGCGCGGCGCCGACCCCAACCCCGCAACCCGCCACGGGCGCCACGCGCCCGCCCCCGTCGTGAGCGATCCGCGCCCGATCGAATCGGCTCCCGGCGGCGCGCCGCCCGCGCCGCGCCTGCCGTTCGCCTTCGCCAAGCGCCACGGCGTGCTCGTGCGGACCCTCACGGACGAGAGCGCCGAGTGCGTGTGTCGCGAGCACGCCTCCGCGCTCGGACTCGCCGAGGCGCGCCGGGTGCTCGGACGCCCGATCCGGCTCTCACGCGTATCCGAAGCCGATTTCGACCGCCTGCTGCAGCAGGTCTACGAGGCCGGCTCGGAAGCAATGCACGCGGTCGAGGGGCTGAACGGGACCGAGGATCTGGCGCACCTGGCGCAGGAGCTTCCCGAGCAGGCCGACCTGCTCGACAGCGACGACGATGCGCCGATCATCCGGCTGATCAACGCGGTGCTCACCCAGGCGGTCAAGGAAAACGCCTCGGACATCCACATCGAGCCGTTCGAGAACCGCCTCGTCGTGCGCTTCCGCGTCGACGGCGTGCTGCGCGAGGTGCTGCAGTCCAAGCGCGCGGTCGCGCCGCTGGTGGTCTCGCGCGTCAAAGTCATGTCGAAGCTCGACATCGCCGAGAAGCGTCTGCCCCAGGACGGACGCATCAGCCTGCGCATCGCCGGCCGGGCGGTCGACGTGCGCGTCTCGACCATCCCGGCCGGTTACGGCGAGCGGGTCGTGCTGCGTATCCTCGACAAGCAGGCCGGCCGGCTGGATCTGCATGCCCTCGGCATGGATCCGGCCACCGAGCGGCTGATCGACCAACTCATCCACAAGCCGCACGGTATTCTGCTCGTGACCGGTCCGACCGGCTCGGGCAAGACCACGACACTGTATGCGGCGCTCGAGCGTCTCAACGACGACACCCGCAACATCATGACGGTCGAGGATCCGATCGAGTACTACATCGACGGCATCGGACAGACTCAGGTCAACACCAAGGTGGAGATGACCTTTGCGCGCGGCTTGCGCGCGATCCTGCGCCAGGACCCCGATGTGGTGATGATCGGGGAGATCCGCGATCTCGAGACCGCGCAGATCGCCGTGCAGGCGAGCCTCACCGGCCACCTGGTGCTCTCGACGCTGCACACCAACACCGCCGCCGGCGCGGTCACCCGCCTGCGCGACATGGGGATCGAGCCGTTCCTGCTCTCCTCGAGCCTGATCGGCGTGCTCGCCCAGCGCCTGGTGCGCGTGCTCAACCCCGAGACCAAGCAGCCGTTCATCTGCGGGGAGGCCGAGCAACGGCTCCTCAATCTCCCGCCGGACAGCCCTCCCCCGACCCTCTACCGGCCCGGAGACGACATCCTCGGCGGCTACCGCGGGCGCTCGGGCATCTACGAGCTGATCATGGTCGACGAGCAGATGCGCACCATGATCCACGACGGCGCGAGCGAGCAGCAGATCGAGCACCATGCCCGCCGGAGCACCCCCTCGATCCGCGATCACGGCCGCGCCCGCGTCCTGCGCGGCGAGACCACCCTCGAAGAAGTGCTGCGCGTGACCCGGGAGGACTGAAGTGGGCGCCTTCGAATACACGGCGCTCGATTCGAGCGGCAAGGAGCGCAAAGGCATCCTGGAAGGCGATACGCCGCGGCACATCCGCCAGCAGCTGCGCGACCGCCAACTGCTGCCGGTGAGCGTCACCGAGGTGGCCGCGCGCGAGGCGGGCCGGCAACAGTCGCAGTCCTTCGCGTTTCTGCGCCGGGTCTCGGCGGCGGACGTGACGCTGCTCACGCGCCAGTTGGCGACACTCGTGCGCGCCGGACTGCCGCTCGAGGAGTCGTTGCTGGCGGTGTCGCAGCAGACCGATAAGCCGCGGGTACAGAGCATCCTGCTCGGCGTTCGCTCCAAGGTCATGGAGGGCCACACCCTGGCCGACGGCCTGGCGGAGTTTCCGCGGGTGTTCCCGGAGATCTATCGGGCCACCGTGGCCGCCGGCGAGCAGGCCGGACATCTCGACGCCGTGCTCGAGCGGCTCGCCGAGTACACCGAGCGGCGCGAGGAAATTCGCCAGAAAGTCCTGGCCGCGATGCTCTATCCGATCGTGCTGACGGTGATGTGCTTCATCATCGTCTCGGCGCTCATGGTGTGGGTGGTGCCGAAAGTGGTCGGGGTCTTCGAGGCCAACAAGGCGCGGCTGCCGCTCATCACCCGCATCCTGATCGGCACCAGCGGCTTCCTGCGGGTGTACGGGATCTGGCTGGTGCTCGCGGTGATCATCGCCGTGGTGCTGTGGCGGCGGCGGTTGCGGGATCCGGGCGCGCGCCGGCGGTTTCATCGGGTGTTGCTGCATCTGCCGTTGGTCGGCAAGCTGGTGCGCGGATTCAACACCGCGCGCTTCACGCGGACCTTCAGCATCCTCTCCTCGAGCGCGGTGCCGGTCCTGGAGGCGCTGCGGATCTCCGGCGAGGTGGTCACGAGCCTGCCGATGCGCGACGCGGTTCTCGAGGCGGCCGACCGGGTGCGCGAAGGTGCCCCCATCGGCCGCTCGCTGGGGGCAAGCAAGCTGTTCCCGCCGATGACGATCCATCTGATCTCGAGCGGAGAGTCGAGCGGCGAGCTCGACGCCATGCTCGATCAGGCCGCCGGCAGCCAGGAACGCGAGCTCGACGCGATCATGGCGGCCATGGTCGGGCTGCTCGGGCCGATGCTGATCGTGGTGATGGGACTGTTCGTCATGGGCATCGTTTTTGCAATGCTGCTGCCGATCTTCCGATTGGATGACCTGATTCACTGATTGGGGCGTTGCGCCCGCCACGCTTGTGATTTAATTTTTCGCTCCCTCTCTCGCGGGAACCCGACGTGCCGCATGAGTGAGAAATCCGAATCGGACGACTTTGAAGAGGAAGACGAGCCGGCCGTCGAGGAAGGCGACGTCGACCTGGATCAGGCCATCAAGGATCTCGATCTCGCCAAACACCGCCCGCGCCGGACCGGTGACCCGGCCTGGCGCCGGCTCGAGCGGCTGATCGAGGAAAAGCAGACCGCCGAGCTCACCAGCGACTTCGAGGACTACGAGATCGGCGATGAGGGGAGACGGCCGCGGCAGAAGCAATGACCGCGGCGTTGCCGGAGCGCATCAGTGGAAATCCCGCGAGCGCGTGAGCAGCGCCCCCAGAAGCGCAGTACGGTCGAGCAGCCGCCGGGCAATGATGTGCGTCACGCCATCCTGGCGCTGCAACCGGCCGTGCACCTCGAGCAGCCGTGAGGACACCAGCGCTTCGCGGCAGACATCGCCAACGCGCTCCCAGACGATGATATTGCTCTGTCCGCTTTCGTCCTCCAGGGTCACGAACGTGACGCCGCCGGCCGCCGTGGGCCGCTGACGCATCAGCACGATGCCGGCGGTGCAAACCGCGCTGCCATCCGGCAGCGCAGTGATGTCCCCGGCCGTGCACAGTCCCCTCTCCCGCAGCGCCGGGCGCAGCAGCGCCAGAGGATGCCGCCCGAGGGTCAGTCCCACGGAGGCGTAATCCGCCACCAGGGACTCGCCTTCCGTCGGAGCGGACAACAAGGGGGCGGGCTCGCCGTGCCCGCG
>JAJYFU010000008.1 GCA_021790795.1 Pseudomonadota bacterium | reverse complement strand
CTCGACGCCGAAAGCAGCCCCTATCTGCGCCAGCACGGCCACAACCCGGTGGATTGGTACCCCTGGGGTGAGGAGGCGTTCGCCCGCGCGCGCGATCTCGGCCGTCCGGTGCATCTGAGCGTCGGTTATGCGGCGTGCCACTGGTGTCACGTGCTCGCCGCCGAGAGCTTCGAGGACGAGACGACGGCGCGCGTGTTGAACGATTCCTTCGTCAACATCAAGGTGGACCGCGAGGAGCGTCCGGACATCGATCGGGTCTACCAGATTGCCCAACAAATGCTGACTCACGGCCCGGGCGGCTGGCCGCTCACGATGTTTCTGACGCCCGAGGGGGTGCCGTTCTTCGGCGGTACCTATTTCCCGCCCGAGCCGCGGCATGGCTTGCCGGCGTTCAGGGAGCTTCTCGAGCGCGTGGCGCAGTACTATCAGGCGCACCAGGAGTCGCTGCGCGCGCAGGGCGAGTCGCTGGCGGCGGCATTCGCGAGCATCGATCCGCCGGCGCCGGCATCGGATCTGGTCCTCGACGAGACGCCGCTCGAGGGTGCGCGCGCGGCGCTCGAGCGAAGCTTCGATGGGCGCTGGGGCGGGTTCACCGATGCGCCGAAGTTTCCGCATCCCGGCTCGATCGAGCGCCTGATGTGCCACTGGCGCCGCAGCGCCGGGCACGAGCAGCCGGATCTGCGCGCGTTGTACATGGCGAGCCTGACGCTCACACGCATGGCCGAGGGCGGCATCCATGATGCGCTTGGCGGAGGTTTCTGCCGCTACTCGGTCGACGCCGAGTGGATGATTCCGCATTTCGAGAAGATGTTGTACGACAATGCGTGGCTGCTCAGCGTCTATGCCGATGCGTATGTGGCGAGCGGCGATGCGCTGTATGCCGGCATCGCCCGCGATACGGCCGAGTGGATGCGGCGCGAGATGCAGTCGTCCGAAGGTGGCTTCTACTCGAGTCTCGACGCGGATTCCGAGGGTCACGAGGGCGATTTCTACCTCTGGGATCGCGAGCAGATCCGCGCGGCGCTGGAGCCGCGGGAGTATGCGGTGTTTGCGCCGCGCTTCGGGCTCGATCTGCCGCCGAATTTCGCGGGCCGTTGGCATCTGTACGGGGCGCGCGCCACGCGCGAGCTCGCCGATTCGCTCGGCGTATCCGAGCCGCAGCTCGAGGCGGTGCTGGCGAGCGCGCGTGCCAAACTACTCGAGATGCGGGAGCGGCGCCCGCGTCCGTCGCGCGATGAGAAAGTTCTCACGGCCTGGAACGGGCTCGCAATCGGCGCGCTGGCGCGCGCGGCGCGCGCGCTGGAGCGTCCGCAGCTCGAGACTTCGGCGACCCGGGCGCTCGAGTTCGCGCGCCGCGCCTTGTGGCGCGACGGCCGGCTGGCGGCCACCTACAGCGGTGGACGGGCGCGGCTGAACGCCTATCTCGATGATTACGTCTTTCTGGCCGACGGGGTCCTCGAGCTGCAACAGCTGCGGGTGCGGGCCGACGAGCTGGCGTTCGCCCGCGAGCTGATCGAAGTGGTGTTGCGTCACTTCGCCGCGCCCGACGGCGGCTTCTTTTTCACCTCCGATGATCACGAGGCGCTGCTGCATCGGATGAAGACCTTCGCGGACGAGTCGCTTCCGGCCGGCAATGCCGTGGCCGCGCGCGTGCTGCTGCGATTGGGATACCTGCTCGGCGAAAACCGTTATATCGAGGCGGCCGAACGCACGGTTCGGGCGGGTTGGGCGCCTCTGGAGCGCCATCCGCAAGCGCACACCACGCTGCTCGGGGCCCTCGTGGAGTTGTTGCACCCACCCGAAATCGTGATTCTGCGGGGCGAGGGTACGGCGATCGAGGCGTGGCGCCGCGAGCTCGATCGGGTTTACGCGCCGGGGCGGATCGTGATCAGCGCGAGCGCGGATGCGGCGGATCTGCCGCCGGCAATCGCCTCGAAGCCGCCGCGCGGTTCGGCCGTGGCCTACGTATGCCGCGGCAGCGTCTGCGGCGAGCCGATCGAGTCTTTCGCCGCCCTGGCCGAGGCGCTGCGAGCCTAAGCCAACAACTCGACCGTGCCGCCGATGGCCGCGGTGTTGATGGTGAGCGTGCGCTCGGTGGCGAAGCGCTGCAGGTAGTGCGGACCGCCGGCTTTCGGTCCGGTGCCGGACAGTCCCTGGCCGCCGAAGGGCTGGACGCCGACCACGGCGCCGATCATATTCCGGTTGACGTAGGTGTTGCCGATCGGCAGGGCACGGAACACGTGCTCGGCCAGCGACTCGATCCGGCTGTGTACGCCGAGCGTCAGACCGAAGCCGGTGGCGCGGATCGCCTCCAGTACCCGCGGCAGCTGCTCGGCGCGGTAGCGGGCGACGTGCAGGATGGGGCCGAACTCCTCGGTCTTGAGCTGATCGAGAGCGGCCAGCTCGAACAGATGCGGGCCGAAGAAGTGTCCGTTGGGAGGGCAATGATCGGTCGGGCAGGCATACAGGAGTTTCGCCTCGCGGCGCATGCGCTGGGCATGGCGGGTGAGCTTCGCGTGGGCTTCGCCGCTGATCACCGGTCCGATGTCGGTGGCCGGGTCCTGGGGATCGCCGATCGTCAGGCAGCGCATTGCGCCGATCAGCATCTCGATCACCCGCCCGGCGATCTCCTCCTGCACGTACAGCAGCCTCAGTGCCGAGCAACGTTGCCCGGCGCTGGTGAAGGCTGAGGTGATCACGTCGTCGACCACCTGCTCGGGCAGCGCCGTGGCATCGACGATCATCGCGTTGACGCCGCCGGTCTCGGCAATCAGCGGCACGATGGGCCCGTCGCGTCCCGCCAGCGTACGGTTGATGGTTGCCGCGGTGGCTGTCGAGCCGGTGAAGGCTACACCGGCGATTGCCGGGTGGGCGAGGGCGATCCGCCCGAACAAAGGACCCTCCGCCGGAGTCAGCTGCAGCGCCATGCGCGGAATGCCGGCCTCGTGCAGCAGAGCGATCATGGCGTGGGCGATGAGGGGTGTCGCGGGGGCCGGCTTGGCAAGCACGGTGTTGCCGGCCATCAGCGCGGCGGTGATCTGGCCGCAGAAGATGGCCAGCGGGAAGTTCCAGGGGCTGATGCAGGCAAACACGCCGCGTCCCTGCAGCCAGAGCTCGTTGCGCTCGCCGACCGGGCCGGGCAGGCGCTGGGCGGTGCCGAACAGCGAACGGCCCTGCTCGGCGTAGTAGCGGCAGAAATCCGCCGCCTCACGTACCTCGGCAAGGGCGTCCGGGAGCGTTTTGCCGGCTTCCCGCACCAGCAGGTCGACGAACGCGCCGCGGCGCTGCTCGAGCAGCGCCGCGGCGTGCTCCAGAATGGCGGCGCGCTGCGCGGCCGGCTGCCGATCCCAGGCCGGTTGGGCCCGGTCCGCGGCTTCCAGTGCCGTGAGGATCTCCGCTTCGTCGGCGTCACGGCTGAGGCCCACGGTCTCGCCGGTGGTCGGCGAGACGACCGGCGTGTCGGCTGGTGCGCCGGTGGCGCCGGCAAGGATCGGCCCGCCGGGCCGGTGGCGGCCGCGCGCCGCGCCGAGATCCGCCAGGAGCGCCGCGATCTCGGCCGGGTTGCCGAGATCCACGCCTCGGGAGTTGGCGCGTGTGCCGTATAGATGCGGCGGCTCGCGCACGCCGTGCGGCGGCTCGATGTTGTCCGGAATGACCTGTCCCACGACCTGCTCCACGGGAATGTGTTTGTCGAGGAAGTGATGTACGAACGATGTGTTGGCGCCGTTTTCGAGCAGTCGCCGAACCAGGTACGGCAGCAGGTCCTCATGCGTGCCCACGGGCGCATACACGCGCACGGGCGGCAGCCCGGGCCGCGCGGCGCGCACCACGGCGTACAGAGCCTGACCCATGCCGTGCAGCCGCTGAAACTCGTAGCGCGCGCCGCGCGGCGCAAGCGCCGCCACGGAAGCAATGGTGAGCGCGTTATGGGTGGCGAACTGCGGATAGAGGACGTTTCCGGCGGCGAACAACCGCTGCACGCACACCACATAGCTCGCATCCGTCACCGCCTTGGCGGTGTACACCGGGAAGCTCATCAGGCCCCGCTCCTGGGCGCGCTTGATTTCGCTGTCCCAATAGGCGCCCTTGACCAGGCGAACGCTCATGCGCCGGCCCGTCTTGCGTGCCAGCGCGGCCGTCCATTCGATGACCCGCGGTGCGCGCCGCCCGTAGGCCTGCACCGCGAGCCCGAGCCCCTCCCACCCGCGCGTCTGCGCATCATGCGCCAGCGCCTCGATGACATCGAGCGACAGGTCGAGCCGGTCGGCCTCCTCCGCATCGACGGTGAGCGGGATGCCGGCGCGGCAGGCGCAGCGGGCCAGCTCGACGGCCTTGGGGATCAGGCGCTCGAGAACCCTCGGGCGCTGCGGGAGTTGATAACGCGGCTCGAGAGCCGAGAGCTTGACCGAGATGCCGGACCGCGTGTGCACGGGACCGGCCGGCTGGCGGCCGAGGGTCTCGATGGCGTCGCGATAGGCCTCGAAGTATCGCCGGGCGTCTTCCTCGGTTCGAGCCCCTTCGCCGAGCATGTCGAACGAGCACAGGGCGAGCTCCGTCTGCCTCGCTCCTCGCGCCAGCGCGGCTTCGATGGATTCCCCGACGATGAACGCATGGCCCATCAGCCGCATGGCCCGGCGCATGATCCGGCGCGTGGGCGGCGCAAGCGGATGCCGGCGCGTGGAGGATTCGCCGAGCAACGTGCGCGTATCCGGCATCAGTCGCGCGGCGGCGCGCAGCAGGGTCAGACCGAGGCGCACCTGAAGGCTCGCGCCGGGCCCTCCGGCGCGCAGTCCAGCGAGCCGCTCGGCGATCAGGCGGTCGGCGCTCAGGGTGTCCGGCGTGCGCAGCAGCGCCTCGGCCAGACTCATCAAGGCCTTGCCCTCGGCGCTGTCCAGGCTGAATTGCGCCAGCAGCGACTCGACCCGCGAACCGGGCCGGGCGTGCGCGCGCGCCGCGTGAATCCAGTCGATGGCTTGAGCGCGCGCGGCCTGCAACGGTGCCTGTACGCCGAGCAGCGTCTCGCGCAGCTCGGCGACAGCCGGCGCTTCGGGGCGCAACGTCGCCTCGCGGATGCGCTCGCGCAAGGAGTGAAGCTCATCGGGATCCTGGGGAAAGACCCGCTGAGCCGGCATCGAGGTCATCTAACGCGCCACTAAATTAGTAAGATATGCTTATGTTAGCGATAGATGTAGAGAATAGTTTCATATTTTTACGTCAATAGCAGTATATTTACCTATATATGAGGCGAAAAAAAGAAATTTCCGGAGCCGGATCGCTGGATCGCATCGATCGAAAGCTGCTGCTGCGGCTGCAGCAGGATGGCCGTCTGCCCGTTTCCCAGCTTGCCCGCGAGGTGAATCTCACCGTCACCCCGACGCTCGAGCGCATACGCCGCCTCGAGGCCGCGGGCTTCATCACCGGGTACTTCGCGCGCCTGAATGCGCGACGCCTGGGTCTCGGCCTGCTGGTGTACGTGGAGGTGACGCTCGACCGCACCACGCCGGAGGCATTCGAGCGCTTCAAGGAAATGGTGGCCACCCAGGACGAGATCATGGAATGCCACATGGTCGCCGGGGGATTCGATTACCTGCTCAAGGTGCGCGTCAAGGACATGGAGCGCTATCGCCGGTTGCTCGGGGAAACCATCGCCGGCATCCGCGGCGTGCAGCAGACGCACAGCTATTTCGTGATGGAGGAAGTCAAGTCGACGCACCGGATCGGCATACCCGAGGCCGCCCCGGCCGGTGAGGCCGGGGCGCCGCAACGGCGCTGAGCCCGCCGCGCTCGAGCGTCGCTCAGGGGGGGATCGCGAGGCTCGCCGGCACCGGATCGTTTTCCACCAGGGCGATGGCGCGGCGCCGGGCGGCGTCCGGGTCGATCCGTCCGGCGGCCACGTCCGCCACCAGTCGCGCGTGGTCGCGATGCCGCAATGCCATGAGGGCCATGCCGAGATGATGCGCGACGTTGGTGAACCCCGCGCGCACCTCGGGCGCGAATTGCTCGCCGTCGCGCGGTTGGCACACGAGCGCGCCGAGCAGAGACTCCGCGACGGCCATCGGCAGCGCCAGTCCCTCGGCGCCGATACGACTGGTCAGTGCCGCGAGCGCCACCGGCTGGTGCTCCGCGCGCAGTGCCACGAATGCCGGATCGTCTGCGTCGATCACGGCAGGCCAGGATTCGTCGCTCGCGGCCCGGCGGCGATAACCGCTCCCGGCACGCTCGTAGATCGCGAGCCGGGCGCACTGGGGCTCGAGCCGTTCGATGACCAGCTCCAGCAGACGCGCTTCGCGCTCCACGAACGGGCACTCCCGCGTGAGGCGCTCGAGGCCCAGGAGCGCGAGCCGCTGACTGCGGAAGAACGCCTGCTCGATCCAACTCTCCAGGCGCTTGTGCAGCGGGCTCAGCACGATGGCCAGTATGAGCGCGGCGAGCGCCTGCAGTGCCCAGCCCACCCGGTCGCTGACGGCAAACTGATGCAGCGCCAGCTCGAGGATGGAGAACGTGCCGAACACCAGCGCGGTGAGCAGGCCAAATACCAGCGCGCGGTCGACGACGAAAGCGGCGTCTATCAGGCGCGTGCGCAGCACGGCGTACAGGTAGCCCAGCAGCGCCAAAGCCTGCAGCAAAACCACGACCTGCGTCAGCGCGGTGTGCCAGGATATGGGCGTTCCAATCAGCAGCGCGTTGCTGATAAAGATCAGCGCCGTGCTCCACAGCACCCAGCGGATGCGCAGTCGATCCTCGTGTGCCGCGAACCGATGCCCGACGAGCAGCAGAAGCAGCGGTAAAAAAATCGCCATGGCATACAGCGTAAACATGATTGCCCGATATCCGCCGGCCATCCATGCGACGCCGGAGCCGACCAGCTCTCCATAGTGTATTTCGGCGAAGGCCAGCATGACGACCATCACGAGCGCAAAGCCGATGCGGATCGTCCGGCGCAGTCGCGCGGGCAGCTTGCCACCTGCCAGTGCATCGGCGAATACGAACAGCGCCGGCAACATCAGCACGACGTGGGCCACGTTCCTGGCTTGGTGCCGCCAGAATACCCAGTGCAGACCGATCGGCAGTTGTAATGGACCGGCGATGAACAGCGAACTCAGAAACACCGCCGACAGTCCCCACGCCGCCCAATCCCGCCCGCGCCACAAGGTCAGCATCGCGATCGCGAACATGACCGTCTGAAAGCCGAGGAATTCCACGGTCTCCAACGCCGTGCTCTTGTCGACCATCGCCCGAGCCGCTACGACCCGCTGTCGACCGGCACGAATGATCGGCAATGTGAGCACACTGCCCGACGCAACGTCGTGTTGAGCGAAGACTGCGGCGCGACCGACGGGTTCCAGGCGGCGAATCGGGATGAGATCGCCCGCCCGCAGACCGGCCGGCAGCGAGGAATGGGGCAGTGGCTCAATCCGGTACAGCCCGTTGGGCAAGCGCAGCAGGCGCATCGGGAAATGTGCCCCGGGGGGCGATCCGAACGCCACCAGCGTGGAACTCCCCACGCAGGCGAGCGCAGCCAGGGTCAATAGCAAGCGCACACCGGTGACGCGTGACATCACGATCTCCCACCGCAGCGGCGGCTGCGGGACGAGTGTAGGGAAAATTCCGCGGCCGGGGAAGCTTTGCCCGCGGGGTCCTCAGCGCTCGAGCACGGCGCCGCAATGCCCGCAGGTGCGCGCCGCGCGATTGGCGTAGAAACGCTCGAATACCGGGGGCAGTTGTGTCTCGATGTCGGTGAGCTCGATGAACGCCTCGTGCAGCAGACCGGCGCAGCCCGGGCAATACCATTGAAACCCGTCGCGCTCTCCGGTATGGCGCCGGCGCTCGATGACCAGACCGACCGTCGCGGCGGGACGCTGCGGCGAGTGTGGCATCAGGGGCGGCAGCAGGAGCATCTCGCCCTGGCGGACGGGAACATCGATACAGCGGCCCGCCTGCATCGTCTTCAGCACCATGTCGCCTTCCAGCTGGTAGAACAGCTCTTGGCCCGGGTCGACGTGGTAGTCCTGGCGCAGATTCGGGCCGCCGACCACCATGATGATGAAATCCCCGTCAGCGAACACGCGCCGGTTGCCGACCGGCGGCCTCAACAGATGACGGTTCTGATCGATCCACTGTTGGATATTGAGCGCACGCGGGGCCTCCATGGTGGATCTCCTCAGGTCTCGATGGTCTGATACCCGCGCGAGGGCACGGCCGTGGTAACGCCGGTGTCGAGGTCCAGGGCCGTCAGCGCGCCGCCCCAGACGCAGCCGGTGTCGAGCGCGGCCACATCCGCCCGCAGCGTCAGGCCGATCGCCGACCAGTGGCCGCAGATGACACGCAGCCCCCGCAGCAGCGGGCGGTCCAGGTCGAACCAGGGCAGCCACGGGGAATCGCCGCCCGGCGGTTTGCCCTTGAGCGCGAGGTTGATGCGCCCCTCGCGCGTGCACACGCGCATGCGAGTCAGCACGTTGATGACGAAGCGCAATCGCTCCATACCCTCCAGATCCGCCGACCATCGGTCCGGCTGATCGCCGTACATGTGCTCGAACAGCCGTTTCGGCTCGTGCCGCAGTGCCGACTCGACCTCGCCGGCAAGGGTAAGCGTCGATTGCGCGCTCCATTGGGGCACCACGCCGGCATGTACCATCAGCTCGCCCGCTTCCAGATGTGCCAGCGGCCGCTCGGTCAGCCATTCGATCAGCCCGTCGCGGTCCTTGGCGGCGAGAACGTCCGCGATCGTGTCGGAACGTCGCTCGCGGCGGCTGCCCGCAGCCACTGCGAGCAGATGCAGATCGTGGTTGCCGAGCACTGTCACGGCATTTTCCCCGAGGGCGCGCACGAAGCGCAGCACCGCGAGCGAATGCGGTCCGCGGTTGACCAGATCGCCGACGAGCCAGAGCCGGTCACGATCGGCGGAAAAGCGCACGCGCTCCAGAAGCGCGCGCAGTTCCTCGTAGCAGCCCTGGATGTCGCCGATGGCGAAACGGCTCAATGGAGAATCCCGGGCATCGCCAGGCGAAACAGCGGGATCGGCGCATCGAACCGCTGACCCTGCTCGTCGACCATTTGGTACGTGCCTTCCATGGTGCCCACGGGCGTCTCGAGAATCGCGCCGCTGGAATAACGGAAGCCCTGACCGGGCTCGAGGCGTGGTTGCTCGCCGACCACGCCGTCACCGCGAACTTCCTTCACCGCGCCGTTCGCATCGGTGATGATCCAGTGCCGGGTGAGGAGCGTCGCCGAAAGTCCGCCTTCGTTGCGGATGGTGATCGTGTAGGCGAACACATAGCGCTGCTCATGCGGATCGGACTGTTCGCCGAGGTAGCTGGTCTCGACGTCGATGCGGATTTTGTGCGGCGCGCTCATGGGTGGCATTTTACCGGGGCGCGCCACGCGCCGCGATGTTCGATGCGCGCGACTCAGCGCTTCGCGGGCGAGCCGGAGCGCTTCACGCGCACGGCAAGCACATCACACGGCGCGGCGTGCAGCACGGTGTCCTCGGTGAGGTTCACCAGAATGGACATTCCATGGCGCTCACGGCTGCCGAGCACGATCAGATCGGCCTGGCGCTTGCGAGCGACGCGGACGATTTCGGCCTTGACGCTGCCGGCCTGCACCCAGCAGGTCGCCTGCGCGAGACCGAGCTCGGCGGCCAGCGCCGTCAGGTGCGCGCGGGCCTGCTCGAGCAATTCGTCTTCGATGTGCACCGATGTCGCCAGCGTCTCGGCCATCGGTTCGGCGGGCAGGAACTCCACCACGTGCAGCAGCTCGATTTCCGCTCCGAGCCGAGTGGCGAGCGTCACTGCGCGCTGTCCGATCCGCAGGCTGTCCTCGCTGAGATCGACGACCAGAAGAATGCGGCGATACGAGTCGCTCGTCATTGCGGTAGCCTAGCTCAATCTTCCACTTCCGGCAGCAGTTGCAAGTCCGGCGAGCGCGTTGTACGCGTGAGGCGGGACTGTCTCGGGCCGGGCCGCCGGGTCGACGCCGCAGCGCTCGATCTGTCCGGTATCGAGCAGCCCACGCAGCGCGTTGCGCAATGTCTTGCGCCGGTGGGAGAACGCGGCCGCCACGATCTGCGCATAGCGCGGATCGACCGGGAAAGCCGGCTCGACCCGCACGGTGAGCCGCGCGAGCGCCGACCAGACCCGCGGAGGTGGCTGGAACGCGCCAGGGCCGACGTCGAATAGGCGCTCGACGCTCACCCAGGGAAAGAGCATCACTGTCAGCCGGCCGTATGCGGGGTCACCGGGGGCGGCGGCCATGCGCTCGATGACCTCGCGCTGCAGCATTACGTGCAGATCGGCGATTGCGCCAATGCTCCCGAGCACGTGAAACAGCAGCGGGGTCGAGATGTTATAGGGCAGGTTGCCGAGCACGCGCAGGCGGCCGCGCAGCCGCGCGAGCGCCGCAAAGTCGAAGCGCAGCGCATCGGCCTCGTGCAGGGTGAAACGCGGCTCGGCGGCGAACCGCTCACGCAGCAATGCACTCAAATCGCGGTCGATCTCGATGGCATCGAGGCTGCGGCCGGGTGCGGCGAGCAGCCGCTCGGTGAGCGCCCCGCGCCCCGGGCCGATCTCGAGCACTGCATCGCCGGCGCGCGGCGCCGCTGCGGCGACGATCCGATCGAGCACCGCCGCGTCGTGCAGGAAATGCTGACCGAAGCGTTTGCGAGCGCGCGGCGCGGGCCCGATGCCGCGGACAGCGTGGTGCCTCACGCGAGTCTGTGCGCGAGCTTGATGGCCAGCTCGATGGCCGCTACCAGGCTCGCGCAATCGGCCCTTCCGGTTCCGGCGAGCTCCAGCGCGGTGCCGTGATCGACGGAGGTGCGCAGAATCGGAAGGCCCAGCGTCACATTCACCGCGCTGTCGAATCTCGCGTGCTTGATCACCGGCAGGCCCTGGTCGTGGTACATCGTGAGCACCGCATCATAGTCGGCCAGGATACGCGGCACGAATACCGTGTCGGCCGGGAGCGGGCCCGCCACGTCGAGTCCCCGCGCGCGCAGCGTCGCGAGCGCCGGCTCGATCACGCGAATCTCCTCGTCGCCCAGGTGTCCGCCCTCGCCCGCATGCGGGTTGAGCCCGCACACGGCGATGCGCGGCCGCCTCAGCCCCCACCATCGCCGCAGATCCCGCTCCAGGATCGTCACGGTGTCGTACACCAACTCACGGGTGATCGCGGCGCTGACCTGGCTCAATGGCAGATGCGTCGTGGCCAGTGCGACCCGCAGGGAGCCGCTGGCGAGCATCATGACCGGCTTGGCGTGGGTGCGCTCGGCGAAGAATTCGGTGTGCCCCGTGAACGGGATGCCGGCGTCGTTGATGATGCCCTTGTGCACGGGAGCGGTCACGATGGCGGCGAACTCGCCGTCGCGGGCGCCCGCGCAGGCACGCTCCAGCAGCCCGAGCACGTAGCGGGCATTGCGCACATCGAGTCGCCCCGCGCGGGCCGGGCAGGCCAGCGGGTGGTGCTCGACGGTGAGGCTGCCCGGCACATGCGCACAAGGGCCGCCCTCGTAGGGGCGCAGCGCCACGGTCAGTCCCAAGGCGCTCGCCCGCTCGGCCAACAGCTCACGGTCCGCCAGGCACACCAGTTCGCAGCCGATGGCGCTTGCGGCCACCGCCAGAGCCAGATCGGGCCCGATTCCCGCGGGCTCCCCGGAAGTGAGCGCGATCCGCGGCGGCACGGCGCGCGGGCCGGTCAGCCCGCCAGAATCCTGACGTAGGCGTCGTCCCGCAGCCGTTGTAGCCACAGCTGGGTATCCTCGTCCGCCCGGCTGGCGCGAATGGCCTCCATGGCATGCAGCCGTTTCATTTCCTGGGTCTCGTTGAATTTGCGCCGCCCGAGCAGTTGCGCGATGTGCCAGCCGTAGCGTGTCTGGAAGGGCTTGCTGATCTGACCCACCTTGAGCTTGGAGATCGCCGCGGCGAAGCGCGGTGTGAAGGCATTCGGGCTCTGCCAGCCCAGGTTGCCCCCCTCGGAGGCCGAGCCCGGATCCTGGGAGACCGAGGCGGCGATCACCGAAAACTTCACCTTGCCCGAGAGGATCTCTTTACGGATCTTCTCGAGGCGCTCACGCACGGTGGCGGCGTCCTGTATGGCATTCGGGATGAGCAGAATGTGCCGCACATGCACCTGTTCGACGATGTCCTTGTGCGTCTGACGCCGGACATGGTCCAACTTGACGATGTGAAATCCCGAGGCGGTGCGCAGCACGTTGCTGATCTGCCCCGCCTTGAGGCGCGGTACGACGTGGGTCAGGAACGTCGGCAGATCGAAGCCCTTGCGCCAGCCGAGATTGCCGCCCTTGAGCGCATCGCTGCTGTCCGAATAGGTGATCGCGAGCTTGGCGAAATTCCTGCCAGACTTCGCCAGACGGTCGACTTTCTCAGCCAGGCGCTGGGCGGCCGCCAACTGCGCCGGCGTGGCGTCCGGCGCGACCGCGATCAGGATGTGCGAGACGTCGTATTCCTCGTTTGAAGTCGGTTCCTTGGCCGCGCGGGCCAGGAACTGGTCGATTTCCCGCGGCGTGACCACGATGCGCTGCAGGACATCGCGCTCGCGCAGCAGCCCGATGGTGAGCTGGTTGCGCATCTGCTGGCGGTAGTCCGCGTAGTTGATGCCTTCCTGGGCCAGGGCGGTCGGCAGATTCGCGAACGGAATGTGGTTGCGCGCCGCGACGCTTTGCAGCGCCTCGTTCAGGGTGTCGTCGGAGATCCTGATGCCGTCCTGCGCGGCCTGCTGCAGCTCCAGATGCTCGAGGATGAGGTTGTGGAGCACCTGCTTCTGCAGCACGCTCTCGGGCGGCGGCGACAAACCCTCGGCTTTGAGCTCCGTCTCCACCTGCTTCATGCGATTGTCGAGCTCGCTTTGCAGCACCACGCCGTTGTTGACGATCGCGACGATGCGGTCGAGCAGCCGCCCCTGGGTGGACAGCTGGCGGGTCTGGGCCAGGGCGCGCCCCGGCAGCAGGGCCGCGAGCGCGACCGCTGCCATGAGAACGAAGACAGCCGCCCGGGGCATCGGCGTAGTCGGCCGGGCGGTGCGCACGGCGCCGCCAGGAGTCCGGGTCCAGAATAGAAAATGCCGCCGCATGCGCGTGAGTCCTCGCTCGCTCGTCAAGGCATCGCTGCCAGGGAATTCGGTTCCGCTGAAGTGTAGCCGGGGATGGCCTCGGAGAGGAAACGATCCGGCGCAGATCCGACACTGGCCAGGCCGTTGAGTTCCACCTGCAAGTAGACGCCGGTGACTTGCGTTCCGGTTCGTTGAGTCGTCCCCACCGGCCGCAGCGCCACGTAGCGTCGGGCGCCGAAACGTATGCTCCAGCAGCACGAACGGTACTCGAAGCCGACGAATCTCTCCAGTGCCTGATGGTCCAGCAACGAGTAGATCGCGCGCGCAAAGACGCTCCAGTGCGCTCCGATCGGCCAGGCGCCCGAGATCCCCACTTGCTTGGTGCCGCACGAGCTGCCGCTCACCAGCGCCGGTGCGGTGCCGCAGAGTGCGGCGATCGACGCCTGCTGCAGCGTGGCGCGCTCGAATGTGGTGCGCTCGAACCGGTATTCCAGATTGATCACCCGGCCGGGCCCTGGGCGATACTGCAGCGACGCCTGGGCGCGCTCGGCCTGAGAGTTCTGCGGGTTCCACTGCAGCTCCCCGCTGGCGCTCCAATCCTTAACTGCCGTCAGCGATAGCTTGGCGATGATTCCCCCGTATGGGCCTCGCTGAAGGGGCAGCCCGGGCAGGGTCACCCGTGGGGGCCGGAGGTAAAACGCCTCACCAATCGTGGCCGAGAGGTATTGGCGGCCGCTCGCCGTGCCGAGCACCCGCGCGGTGAGGGCGGCACTGACCTGGTTGGCGTCTCCCTGACGGTCGGCGCCGACATAACGGTTGGTGCGGAACAGCTCCACCGGCTGCAGGTCCGGCAGGCCGGTGTCGAAGATCGGCAGATTGTTCTGATTGCGGTAGGGGACGTAGAGATACATCGCGCGCGGCTCGAGCTCGATTTGCCGCCGCCCGTTGCGCCCGATGAGGCGATCGAGCTTCAAGCCCGCATCCACACTGGCGATGGGCAAATTGCGCGAGGGATTGCTCGGTTGGCCGGGCGCGGTGTGCGACAGCTCGTACTCCGTGGTGCGCCAGGCGATCGCGGGCCGCACGAAATATCCGGGGCCGTCGAGGTTCAGCGAAACCCGGGGCGTGGCGTCCAAGCGCCAGCCGCTCACCAGCGTCGAGCCTTCAGGCCGCTGAAAGTCGACCAGCTCCGAGGTGAATCCATACCGCAGCAGGTCGGCCGGGCCCCAGCCATAATTGGCGTCGACGGTGATATCCGGCATCCGGGCGTAGGGCCGCTCGTTTACCGGCAGTGTGTTGTCGATGGTTTGAAACTGCTGCACCATGCCTTGGACGTTCCAGTGCACGTTGCGGTAGGACAGCACGGCGCGGCGATTGAGGAACGCGGTGCTCGCGCCTTCAGGTCCGTTGGCGAAATCCTCGAAGTATTGGGAGTCGCTGACGTTCTCCCCGTCGAGGCTCAGCCGCAGGCCGCCGGGCAGATTCGTCTCGCTCCTCAGCCGGATGCGGCTGCGGCTGCCGTGGTATGCGCTGTCATAAGGCAGATAGTCCCAGTCGAGCTCGGTCCGGTCGTCGGCGGTCAGCAGCCGCGCTTCGCCGCCGAGATCGATGCCGCGGCGCTGATACTCGGTGGGCTGCAGGGTGAGGTCGGCGTTCGGCGCGATGTTCCAGTAGAACGGTGTCGTCACCTGTAGGCCGCTCGTCGAGGTGTTGCCGAATGTCGGGAACAGGAAGCCGGTCTTGCGGACGTTGCCGACGGGGAAGGACACCCACGGGGTGTACAGGAGCGGGATGCCGTGCAGATCGACGCGGGCGTCGCGGCCGGTGCCGATGCGGTCGCGGGTATCGATGGTGAGGGAGCTGGCGCGCAGCACCCAGGACGGCTTCGGCAGCTTGCAGGTCGTGAAGGTGACGTGCCGCAGCTGCAGGATCCCGAGCGGCGTCAGGCGGAGCCTGCTGGCCGTGCCGCGCGCATTGCGGCGCCGAAGCGTAAAATGCGCCGAGTTGAACACCGCGCCGCGGGTCGGGGAGTAGCTGCCGCCCTTGCCGGTGATGCGCACCATCGAATCGGAGAACTCGACACCGCCGTGGGTGGAGACGCTGCCGCGGCGGCTGTCGTAAACGACATGGTGCGCACGGATCTCGCGCTGTCCCTGGCGAATCACGACGTTGCCATTGAGGGTCCACTGGCCGTTGCGGTTGCGCACGGCGTGGTCGGCGCTGATGTCCGCGCCGCCGGCGATGAGCCGTGCGCGAGCCCGCTCCCGGGCCCGGCGGACCCGTGGCGCGATGGCGGGGGGCGACGAGCCGGACGCCTGAGCGGCCCAGAGGCAATGAGGTGCGCCGCAGCCGAGCGACAGCAGGGCGGTGAACAGTGGGCGCAAACGCGGCATGAGGGGTCAGATTATAATGGTGCGCTCGCACTCTCGTGGGCTCAAAGCATTGCAGACGGTTGATCGAGATGAGCGGCGCTCGCTGCTCGAGGGTTGGCTCTCGCGCGAACTTCGATTGCGACCGGCGCGCATTGAACCGGCCTCTAGCGATGCGAGCTTCCGGCGTTATTTCCGGGTCTTCTGCGCGAACGGCACGTACATCGTCATGGACGCGCCGCCCGGCAAAGAGGACGTTCGTCCCTATCTGCACGTGACTCGGCTGCTCGAGCCCCTGGGGGTCCACGTGCCGCGCGTGCACGAGAGCGACATCGAGCGCGGATTGCTGCTGCTGGAGGATCTGGGCAGTACGCAATACCTGGCGTGCCTGGCCGGAGGCGGCGATGCGCAGCGTCTGTACGATGATGCCCTGCGGGTGCTGGCACGGATTCAGGCGCGCGGCGCGGAGGCGGCCGGCGAGCTCGCGCCCTATGACGACGGGCGGCTGCGCCGCGAGATGGCGCTTATGCCCGAATGGTTCCTGGCGCGGCATCTGTCGCTCGAGCTGACGGACGGCGAGGAGCGGATGCTGCAGCGGCTGTTCGAATTCCTGATCGCCGAGGCGCTCTCGCAGCCGCAGGTGCTCGTCCACCGGGATTATCATTCGCGCAATCTCATGGTGGTCGCGCACCGCAATCCCGGCGTGCTCGACTTTCAGGATGCCGTGCGCGGCCCGGTCGGCTACGATCTGGCCTCGCTGCTGAAGGACTGTTACATCTCCTGGCCGCGCGGGCGGGTCGCCGATTGGGTGACGGGCTATCGCGCGCGGCTCGAGTCCGAGGGCGGGCATGCCGGCGCCGATCTACGCCAGTTCATGCGTTGGTTCGATCTGATCGGGGTGCAGCGCCATCTGAAAGTGCTCGGCATTTTCGCGCGTCTCTGGTACCGCGACGGCAAGATGGGCTATCTGCGGGATCTGCCGCTGACCCTGGAATACGTGCGCGAGGCATGCACGTGCTATCCGGAGCTGAGCGAGCTGGCGGAGTTTCTCGAGCGGCGGGTCGTCCCGGAGCTGCCGCTCGCCAATGAGCGCGCGCGCCAAGTCGCGGCGGGCGAGGCGGACCGGCAGCGCGCACCCGGTCAGGACGAGCAGTGCGCGGGGTTTCCTCGGGGGATGGACACCGAGCCGTGACGCCCCCCAAGGCCATGCTTCTGGCGGCGGGGCGGGGCGAGCGGCTGCGGCCGATCACCGACACCGTTCCGAAGCCGCTGGTGAATATCGCCGGCAAGCCGTTGATCGTCTACCACCTGGAGGCGCTTGCCGCCGCGGGCATCCACGAGGTGATCGTCAATCTGTCGTGGCTGGGGGGGCAGATCCGCGCGGCGCTGGGCTCGGGCGCGCGCTATGGCGTACGGATCACCTACAGCGATGAGGGACCCGAGCCGCTGGAAACCGGCGGCGGAATCTTCCGGGCGTTGCCGGCGTTGGGCCCTGATCCGTTTCTGGTCATCAATGCGGACATCTGGCTGGATATGGATCTGCGCAGCTGCGCGCCGCTCGCGGACGACGCCGATGCGCGCATCGTTCTGACTTCCAATCCGGAACACCATCCACGCGGCGACTTCGGTCTCGAGGAAGGACGGGTGGTGGAGCGCGCCTCGGACCGCCTCACCTATACCGGAGTCGGCATGTATCGGCCGGAGTTTTTCGCCGGCTGTCGGCCCGGGAGGTTTCCTCTGCTCCCGCTGCTGAGGCGGGCCATCGCCGCGGGGCGTCTCCGGGGCGAGCGTTTCGACGGGCCGTGGTTCGATGCCGGCTCGCCCGAGCGCCTGGCGTGGCTCGAGGCGTGGCTGCGTGCCCGAGGGGATAGGCCGGACCCTCACTAGGGGCGGATTAGAGAGTTCTCCCGGGCGAACGTACAATAGCGCCATGTGTGCTCACAAAGACATGCCCCCGGCTGCGGAGCCCGCTCTCCGCCGCAGTGGAGAGAAATATCAGACTGATCAAGGATTTACCGCAATTCGGGACGGCATAAAGGCCAGCGCCACGGGGTCCCGCGCTGCCCTGGGCCGTAAGCCCCCGTGGTTGCGCGCCCGCGCGCCCATGGGGTCGGGATTTCAGGAAGTGAAGGGCATCGTGGCGAAGCACCGGCTGGCCACGGTGTGCGAGGAGGCGAAGTGTCCGAACATCGGTGAATGCTGGAATGCCGGCACAGCGACCCTCATGCTGATGGGCGCGGTGTGTACTCGCGCCTGCCGGTTCTGCTCGGTCGATACGGGCAATCCGCGTGGCTGGCTGGACCTCGATGAGCCGGAGAACGCCGCCCAAACCGTCGAGCTGATGAAGCTGAGATACGTCGTTCTGACGTCGGTCGATCGCGACGACCTGCCCGACGGCGGCGCCGGACACTATGCGGCGTGCATTCGCGCTATCAAGCGCCGCAATCCCGAGACCGCGGTCGAGGCGTTGGCGCCGGATTTTCAGGGCGTGCTCGCCGACGTCGAGACCGTCGTCGGCGCCGGACTCGAGGTGTTTGCACAGAATATCGAGACGGTGCGCCGGCTCACGCACCCGGTGCGTGATCCTCGGGCGGGCTACGACCGCACGCTCGAGGTGCTGCGTCACGCCAAGCGTTACCGCCCCGCGGTCCTCACCAAGAGCAGCCTGATGCTCGGACTCGGTGAGACGGACGAGGAGATCGAGGCGACGCTGCGTGATCTGCGCGCCGCCGGGGTCGACATCGTCACACTGGGGCAGTACCTGCGTCCGACGGTCAATCACCTGCCGGTGGAGCGGTTCGTGACGCCCGCGCAGTTCGACAGCTTGCGCCGCTACGCGTTGGAGTCGGGATTCCTGGAATGCGTCTCGGGGCCGCTGGTGCGCTCGAGCTACCGGGCCGAGCAGGCGCTCAATCGCAACAACGCCGGCCTCGACAATGCGCGTCTGGCCGGGACCGGGCCATGAGTTCTCCGGCCGGCTGCGCGCTCGCGGCTGAGGTGTCCGCGGGCGCGCCCGCACCGCACGCGAGGTGGCTCGGCGTGCAGGATTACGAGCCGACGTGGCGCGCGATGCAGCGCTTCACGGACACGCGTGCGCCCGACACCCCGGATGAGCTGTGGCTGCTGGAGCATCCACCCGTGTTTACGCTCGGCATGAATGCCGATCCGGCGCACGTGCTCACCGCCGGGGATATTCCCGTGGTGCGCATCGACCGCGGTGGCCAAGTCACCTATCACGGGCCGGGACAGCTCGTCGTCTATGCGTTGGTCGACTTGCGGCGTGCGCGTCTCGGGGTGCGTGATCTGGTGACGGCGCTCGAACGATCCGTGATCGGCTATGCCGCCGATCTGGGCATCGATGCCCAGTGCCGCCGCGGCGCTCCCGGCGTGTACGTCGAGGGTCGCAAGCTGGCGAGTGTGGGCATTCGCGTTCGCCGCGGCGCCAGCTACCACGGCATCGCGCTCAACGTCTGCAACGACCTGGGGCCCTTCCAGCGTATCAATCCGTGCGGATATCCCGGTCTGGAAATGACGCGGCTGAAGGACTTGGCCGCAGTAGAGGCGGTCGGCGTGGCGGCCGAGGGGCTGCTGCCGCATCTGCTGCGCCGGCTGTACGGAGTCGGGCCCGCCGGTTGCGCCGGCGGCGAGTGACGCCAGCCGGACATCGAGGCTGGGAGTGTTTCGGCAAGCGGGGCTGGTGGTTGAGCCGGCCGCGCTCGGAGTGCGGACCGGTCAGAGCAGCATCAGGACTCCGTCGCAGGCTTTCAGCTCCGCGGTCAACGCCTCGACCTGCTCGCGGCTCTCGGCGTGCAGCGTGTAAGAGATCGACAGAAAATTTCCCTGCCCGCTGAGCCGCTCGCTGACCCGTTCGGACTCCAGAGTCGGCGCGTGGCGCAGCACCACGGCGTGCACGCGGGCACGAAACTCATCCGATGGCCGACCGATCACCTTGATTGGATATTCCGTCGGGAATTCGAGTACGTGCTTGCTCACCACGGTTGCGCCCGCAACTCGGCTTTCCACTGCTGGAATGCCGCATCGATGCGTCGCCAGAGGGGGCCCGGCCGCCCATCGCCGACCGGCCGGCCGTCGAGGCGCGTCACCGGCTGTACCTCGCGCGTGGCCGCCGACAGCCAGATTTCGCCGGCGTCGCGCAACTCGCGCTCACTGACGGGTGAGGCACGGCATGGCACCCCGGCGCGTGCGGCCAGCTCCTCCACCACCATGCGGGTGGTGCTCGGAAGGATGGCGTGCGAGTTCGGCGGCGTGCGCACCTCGCCGTCGATCACCACGTGCACGGCAGAGGCCGACGCGTCGGTCAGCTGGCCGTCGCGCACTAGAATGGTTTCCGCGGCGGCGGCATCGACGGCGAGCTGACGTAGTAACACATTGGCGAGCAGCGCGGTGGATTTGATATCGCAGCGCGCCCAGCGTGTATCGACCGCGGTCACGCACGCCAGCCCCTGCTCGAGCGTCTCCCGCGCCACCACGGGCCAGGGTGCGACGAAGGCGAACACGGTGCGCGGGATCTCGGGCAGGGGCGCGTGGTTGCGGCCCGGCTCGACGCCCCGCGTCACCTGCCAGTAGAGATATTGATCGCCGCCGCCGCCACGCTCGATGAGCGTGGCGAACACGCTGCGCCACTGCTCGTGCGAGAGTGGATCCCGCATGCGCAGCTCGGCGAGGCTGCGCGTGAGCCGCGCACAGTGGGCCTGCAGCCGAAACGGCCGTCCGGCATACACGGGCATCACCTCGTAGGCGCCGTCGCCGAAGAGAAAACCGCGGTCCAGCGGCGAGATGCGCGCCTCGCTGAGCGGCAGATAGTCGCCGTTCAGGTAGCAAGTGCGGAACGGTACGGCCATGAGCTTGTCGTCCACGGCGGCTCGGCGGCGATCCTGTCGGTTACACGTGACGCAGCCAGAGTTTCAGCTCGTCGCTGAGCCGCGTGAAAAGTCCGCCTTCGGGCACGGGCGCGAGCGTCACGAGCGGCACACTGTCGACTCGCTGACCGGCGCTGTTGGTGACCAGGAGTGTGCCGACGTCGGCGCCGGCGGCCAGCGGCGCCGTCAGTGGCCAGTGGTTCCACACGATGCGGGTCTTCAGCGCGTGGTGGCCGCGGGTCACGGTGAGCACGACGGAGTGCGCCGGACCGACCGGTGCGTAGCCGGCGGCTGATTCGTAGACGCGCGGTTTGGAGACGATCGTGCCCGCGGTCGCAACTCTCTCATTCTTGAAGAAGTTGTAACCGTAGGTGATCAGGGCCTGGCTGTCATTGACCCGCGCGTCCCAGCTCGGGGTCTTCAGCACGACCGATATCAGGCCCATGCCCTTGCGATCGGCGTAGATGAGCATGCAGTAGCCGGCCGCCTTGGTGTAGCCCGTCTTCATGCCTTTCACGTACGGATCGGTCCACAGCAGAGAGACGCGGTTGCGCTGGGTGATGTGATCCCAAGTGAATTTCTTGATCTTGAAGATGAAGCGGTACTGCGGGAAATCGCGGATCAGGTCGACGGCGAGCGTGGCGAGATCGCGCGCCGTCGTGTAGTGATCGGGAACCGGGAGTCCGTCGACGTCCTCGTAATGCGTCGAGTGCAGGCCCAGTCGCTGGGCATAGTCGTTCATGAGGGTGACGAAGCCCGCGCGGGTGCCGCCGATCTTCTGGGCGAGCGCCACGGTGGCATCATTGCCCGAGTCGACGATGACGCCCTTCAGCAGATTGAGCACGGTCACTTTCGTTCCGGGGTTGAGGAACATGCGCGAGCCGCCCGTGCGCCATGCGGCGTTGCTGATCAACACGGGCGTGTTGAGCGAGAGCTGTCCACTCTTGAGCGCCGTGAAGGTGATGTACACGGCCATGAGCTTCGTCAGGCTCGCCATCGGCATCTTCTCGTTGGGATTCTTCTCCGCGAGCACCTTGCCGGTATTGTAGTCAACCAGAATGTAGGAATGCGCGTTGAGCGGCGGCGGCGGTGGTGGCGGTACGGCCGCTTGAGCTGGAACGATCGCGAGCAGGGCGGGCAGCAGGGCCGCCAGCGCGGCCAGGACGGATGGGCGGGACATGTCAGAGATTCCTCCATTGCGAATGAGGCGGCGGGTGCGGAGCGTTAAGACTCCGTGCACACCGTATAGTTCTTTGCGCGGCAGGGCTCACGGCTTCACCAGCCACGCGCCGGGATACCCCAGGGCCGTGAGTCGGGCGGCGATTCGATCGAATTGCGGCACGTCCTGTATCGGGCCGACCCTCACCCGGTAGAGCCGCCCGCCGCTGACCGCCGGCGACAGGATGATGACGTTGCGCATGCCGGCGGCTCGCAGGCGGTTGAAGACCCGCTCGGCATCCTGCGGCACGGCAAACGCGCCGACCTGGGCATACAGCAGCGGGCTGCGCGTCTGCAGGACGTTTGCCAGGCTCACGGGACTGTTCGGGGTGATCGCGCGCACCTCGACGAGCGCGGTGCCGGTGGCGAGCATGCCGAGTTTGGCGGCGGCCAGGTAGGACAGGTCGATCAGGCGGTGGGCGACGAACGGCCCCCGGTCATTGACCTCGACGATCACACTGCGGCCATTGGCCAGATCGGTGACCCGCACGAAGGTCGGCAGGGGTAGCACTTTGTTCGCGGCCGTCATGGCGTACATGTTGAAGCGATCGCCATCGGCGGTGTAGTGGCCTTCGGAGTTTCGGCCGTACCACGAGGCCACCCCGATCTTATTGTAGCCGTCCGCGCTCGCGAGCACGTAGTAGCGTCTACCGTCGACGTCGTAGAACGGCGGATTACCGATGGGCGCCGGCGGCAGGTAATGGGGCACGGGGTTGGGGATCGATCGCCAGTCCATCGGCAGCGGCGGCAGATTCGCCACGGGGGTCCATTCCCGTCGAGTCGTGGCGCAGCCGGCGAGAAGCATCGCGAGCGAGAGCGTGGCGAGGACGCACGCGCGAGCCCCGGATGCGCGTGTCACCGCCCGGGGGTCCCCGATCCGGTGGGCCGCCGCAGCGCCACATCGGCCCGCGGCGCGACGCTCTCGGCGGCGACGCGCCGGGCGATCGCCTGCGCCAAGTCAGTGACCGCCATGGCGTAGAGCTTGCTGGAATTGTACGTCAGCAACACACGGAAATTGTTGAAGCCGGCCCGGTAGATCGGACCGCTTTGCCGCTGGGCCAGCAGCAGCGCCACGGGAGTGTCCGGTGGCGCCGCGCTTTCGACCCGCACGCCTTGGGCGGCTAGCCCGCCTATCGTCCGATCGAGCGCCAGGCTGTCGGGGTCGACATGGAAGATCGCCCCCGGCTCGATGCGCACGCGTGCCAGCACCGGTCCGCCGGGCTGCCAGCCGTTTGCATGCAGGTAGTGGGCCACGCTGGCGAAAATATCGTCCCAGTTGGTGAACAGGTTTGGCGCCTGGCCATCGGTGCTGACGGCATAGCGCAAATATGAGGAGGGAATGAATTGCAGCGGCCCCATCGCTCCGGCGTAGGAGCCCCGCACCGTCAGAGGATCCAATCCGTAGCGGTGCGAGAGCACCAGGAACTGCGCGAGCTCCTGGCCGAAGAAGCGGCTGCGCGCCGGATAGTCGAATGTCAGGGTGGAGAGGGCGTCGAGCACGCGGAACGAGCCGGTGATGCGCCCGTAGTAGGTCTCCACCCCGAGAATGGCCACGATGTAGCGCGGCGCGACGCCCTGCTCGGCGCCGATGCGCTCGAGCGCCGCGGCATGCGCGTGCCAGAACGCGGCGCCCGCCTCGATGCGCTTGGGGGTCATGAAGATCCGCCGGTACTGCCACCAGTGCAGCACTTGCTCCGGCGGCTGGTTCATCAACGTGACGATGCTCGGCTCGCGGCAGGCCTGCTGGAGCACGGCGAGCACTTTTTGCCGCTTCAGGGCGTCGTGTTCCGCGACGCGGGTGGCGAAGCGCGCGAGCTCGGGACGCGGGAACGAGCCGCCGGCGCACGCGGCGGCGGCGGGCCGCGCCAGGAAGGCACAAGCGAGCAAAGCAAGCAGAGTGAATCGCGACACGTAAGCGCTCCCGGAACCTGTCGGGCTGATGATCGCCGTCGCGAGCGTGACCCACAGCGGCAGGCCAAGCCTATTGAGACGAGGCCCGATCGCCTTCGACGCAGGGTGGGAACGATGCGGCGGAAACGATCGCGGAAAGTGGTCGGTGTGGGACGGCCGCAGTAGGCGCATCATGAGTTCGGCAGGCTCCTTAGCCCATCAGCTTCCGATGCGAGAACAGCGACATGAGGATACCGAAACCTGACAGCTCCGTCACTATCGAACTGCCGCCGTAGCTGACCAACGGTAACGGTACGCCGACCACCGGTACGAGTCCCGTGACCATCCCGGCGTTGATGAATACGTAGATGAAGAACGTCACGGCAAGCGCGCCGCCGAGCAGGCGCGAGAAAGTATCCGGACATTGCATGGCGAGGTAGAGGGCGCGGCCGATGACGAACGTATACAGCAGCAGCAGCACCGCAAGACCGAGCAGCCCGAACTCCTCGCCGACCACGGCAAAGATGAAATCCGTGGTCCGCTCGGGAAGAAAGTCGAGTCGCGCCTGACTGCCGGCCATCCAGCCCTTGCCGAACATTCCGCCGGAGCCGACCGCGATCTGCGACTGGATGATGTGGTAGCCGGAGCTCAGCGGATGGGCCTGGGGATTGAGGAATGTGAGCAGGCGGGCGCGCTGATAGCCGTGCATGAAGCGCAGACCGAGCGCAAAGGCGACGACGGCCAGCAGCAGCAGCGCGATGACCACCCGCGCGCGCAGCCCGGAAAGGAAGATCACCACGGCCCCCGCGGCCGCGATCAGGGCGGCTGTCCCGAGGTCGGGCTCCTTGGCGACCAGTGCCACCGGCGCGAGGATGATCACCGCGAGCGCGGCCAGATCCCGCCAGCGCGGCGGCAAGGCGCGTTCGTGCAGGTACCAGGCGCACATCATCGGCACGGCGATCTTGATCAGCTCAGAGGGTTGGAACTCTACAGGGCCTAGATCGAGCCAACGCTTCGCGCCGAGATGAACGTGCCCGACCGCCGCGACGGCCAGCAGCAGCAGGATGCCGACGCCGTAGAGCCAAGGGGACGCGCGGCGCAGGAGATTCGGGCTGAGTCTCGCCAGTGCCAACATGACGACGACCCCCAACCCCAAGCGCAGCACGGTGCCGATGAGCATCCGGATGTCGCCGCCGGAGGCGCTGAAGAGAATCAGCAGACCGTAGGCGGCGGTCAGCGCCAGGCCGACCGTGAGTGGCCCGTCGAGCTTCAGCGCGAGCAGTACCCGTGCCGCGCCGCTCAGCGTGCGGCGCGCGGACGACCCGGTGGCGATCGTCTGGCGCATCATGGCTCGGCGGCTCGTTCCATCGGGGTCAGCGTCGGGTCGACGCGCGCATCGATGCGTGGCCCGATGCCGCGCGGCATGGAATATCGGGCGCGGGGCGTGGCCGGCAGCAGCTTGCCCTTCGGGCCCAACAGGTAGGCATTCAGGATCTTCATGGCGATCGGTCCTGCGGCCAGCGCGCCCGCGCCGGCGTGCTCGACCAACACGGCAATCGCGATCCGCGGCTTCTGCAGGGGCGCGAAGGCGATGAACCAGGAGTCGTCCCGCAGTTTCACCGGCGTCTCTTTCAAATTGTAGTCGCCGTTGGCCTGCTCGCGCGTCAATTGCGCGGTGCCGGTCTTGGCGGCGATGGGATAGGTGGCGTTGATCATGTCCCAGTAGGCCGTACCGCGGGGATTGGTGGTCACCCCGTGCATGGCCTTGATGACCACCTTCCACGACGTCCGGCTGATCATGGTGAGATTGCCGTTGAGAACGGGCCGTTTCCAGTGGATCTTGTGCGTGAGCGGGTTGCGCAGGCCGGTCACCAGGCGTGGCTGGAAGCTCAGGCCGCGCGTGGCGAGTATCCCGGTGTAATGGGCAAGCTGCAGCGGCGTCGCCATGAAGTCGCCCTGGCCGATCCCGAGAATCACCGTGTCTCCGGGATACCAGCCATAGCCGTGCGGATAGTGCTTCGCCATCCAGGCCGGCGTGGGTACGAGCCCCGACTGCTCGCCGGGGATGTCGATGCCGGTCGGCCTGCCGAACCCGAAGTTCGGCAGCCAGGTTCCGATCCGTTCGATGCCCATCTTGTACGCCACGTGGTAGAAGTAGACGTCGCACGACATGATGATGGCCATGTTCAGGCCGATCCGGCCGCAGACCTCGTGCTTGTAGTTGTGGAACATGTGATCGCTGCCGGGCAGGTGCCAGTCCGAGCCCGCAAAGATCCGCTTCTTCGGATCGAGCACCCCGTCGGTCATGGCCCCGAGCGCGATCGCCGGCTTGATCGTCGATCCGATGGGCAGCTGCGAGCGCAGGGCTCGGTCGAACAGCGGCATGCCGGGATTGTTCACCAGCGCCAGGTACTGCTTCTCGCTGATTCCGCGCGCGAAGAGGTTGGGGTTGAACGTCGGGGAGCTCGCCAGGGCGATGACGTTGCCGTTCCAGGGGTTGAGCGCGACGACCGCGCCATCGTGTCCCTTGAGCAGCTTTTCGGCCAACCGCTGGATCTTCAGGTTGAGCGAGAGAATGACGTCGTCGCCCGGCACGGGCGGCTTCTCGTGCAGCTGGCGGGCGAGCACGCCCGGCCGGCGCACCTCACGGCCGAGGGCATTGACCAGAACCTGCCGATAGCCGTTGGTCCCGTGCAGGACCTTCTCGTATTGCGCCTCGACGCCGGACTTGCCGATCAGCGCGGTGCCGGCATAGGCGGCCTGACTGATGTGCGCGAGTTCGCTGGCGCTGATGGGGCCCACGTAGCCGATCGCGAACACCCCGAGGTTCTTGAGCGGATACCAGCGGGATTGCTGCGGACTGATGTTGACGCCGGGAAATTCGTAGCGGCGCACCGCGAAGCGCGCCACCTCCGACTCCGACAGCTGCAGCCGGATCGGCACCGGATCGAAGCTGAGGTGCGACTTGATCGCGCGGATGAGTTCCGGGATGTCGTTCCCATGCAGCAGTCCGAGCTTGGCCAACCGCTGGAGCGAGCCGCGTAGATCCGGCACCTCATCGGGCGTGAGTTCCAGTTCGAAGGTCGGCCGGTTCGAGGCCATGATTTCGCCGTCGCGGTCCACGATCAGACCGCGGGCGGCCGGGATCGGAACGGTGCGCACGCCGTTGGCGACGGACAGGATCTCGTAGTAGTGCTGCCGCACCACCTGCAGGTAGTAGAGCCGCGCGAATACCGCGATGGCTGCGACCACCATCAGGGCCGTGACGAACCATATGCGGCGCACGAACATCCGCTGCTCGCGCCAATTATCCTTGATGCGGACGGGGGACATTGCGCAGCGGCGGCCGTCAGCCGCGGGGGCGGTAAGAGCGGGCCAGAATTGGCGCGACGACCGGCCAGAGCAACGCGCCGGTGAGGGCCGGCACCCAGCGCAAAGCAGTGTTCAGCGGATGTCCGCTCCAGCCGTCGACGGCCCACAACACGAACTCATAAAGCGCCAGAACCACCAAAACCGCCAGCGATTGCTGCAGGAGGGGCTTGGTGCGGATGCGCTGATGCTCGCGTACGCCAAGATAGGCGACCAGCGCCACGGCGAGCGCGTGCTCGCCCAGAACCGATCCCTGGAAGGCATCGAGAATCAGTCCGCACGCCCAGCCCAGGCCGATCCCGCCGCTGCGCGGCGCCCGGATCGACCAGTAGAGCACGGTCAGGACCACGAAGTCGGGCCGGATGATCGCCAGCCACGACGGCAACGGCACCAGGGTCAGGATCAGTGCGATCAGCACCGATTTGAATATCGCCATGCGTGGAGAGGTGTTCATGGCTGACGCGGTTGCGCCGACCCGGCGGTGGGTTGGGCGGCCTGCGGCGCTTTCACGCCGGGCTTGCCTGGGGCGGGGGCGGCCTTCGAGGTCGGCCGCGGCGGTGCGGGCAGCGGTTGCGCGCCCGGGGTCCCCACGCGCAGCTGTCCGCCGGTCTCCCGCAGCGGCGCCGCCGGTGAGTCGTGACGGAACCAGAGCAACATCACTTCACGGTCCGTCTGCAGGTGCGCGAACGGTGTGGCCAGCACCTGGCTCATTGGCTGGGCCGCGCCGCGCTGTATGCGGCTCACCCGGGCTACCGGATATCCGGCGGGGAAGACTCCGCCGAGGCCCGAGGTCACGAGCACGTCGCCTACCCGCACGTTGGCGTTCGCCGGCAGATAGGGCAGCGCGATCTTATCCGGATCGCCCGTACCGACGGCGATGGTGCGCAGTCCGGTACGCTCGATCTGCACCGGCAGGTCACTATCGGGATCGGTGATCAGCAGTACGGCGGCGCTCCAGGGTCCGACCTGCATCGTCTGCCCCACGATGCCGTAGTCGTCGAGCACCGCCTGGTTGCGGAAGACACCGTTGGCGGTGCCCCGGTCGATCAGGATCCGCTGCCGCAACCGGCTGAGCTCGATATCGACAATGTTGGCCGGCAGCCAGCGCTTGGTGACCGGTGGCAGCGCCTTCTTCAGGCCGATCAGCGCGGCGTTCTCGCGCGCGAGGGCGTCGAAGCGCACGGTGCGTATCGTCAGATTACGCACCTGCGCGCGCAGGCGCCGGTTCTCGGCCTCGAGCGCGCGGCGCGATGCGAACGAGTTCTCGATCGAGTGCCACGCGGTGATCGGGGAGTTCACCACGACTTCGATCGGATAGGTGAGCCCTTGCGACAAGAACCGGACGTGCCGCAGCCAGTCCGTGCGCTGGTCGAGCACCATGAGCGCGATGGAAGCCAGGGCGTAGAGTGTGAAGCGAAACCCCGGGATGCCCCCGCGGCCATGCGGCGATCCGCTCCGGGTGCCGAAACCCGCCACGGCGCGCGCGGGCTACTCGAGCCCGAAGTGGCCGGATCCCATCTCGTCCATCAGCTCGAGGATGCGTCCCCCGCCGCGCGCGACGCAGGTGAGCGGGTCGTCGGCCACGACCACGGGCAGGCCCGTTTCCTCGGTGAGCAGCTTGTCTATGTCGCGCAGCAGCGCGCCGCCGCCGGTAAGGACGATGCCGCGCTCGGCGACGTCCGCGCCGAGTTCCGGTGGAGTCTGCTCCAGAGCCTGCTTGACGGCGCTGACGATGTTCTGCAGCGGTTCCTGCAGCGCCTCGAGGATTTCGTTGCTGTTCAGCGTGAAGGCGCGCGGCACGCCCTCGGAGAGATTTCGGCCCTTGACCGAGAGCTCGCGCACCTGCTGGCCGGGGTATGCCGAGCCGATCTCGATCTTGATTCGTTCGGCGGTCGCCTCGCCGATCAGGATGCCGTAATTGCGCCGCACGTAGCTCATGATCGCCTCATCGAAACGATCGCCGCCGATGCGCGCGGAATTGGCGTAGACGACGCCATTGAGCGACAGCACGGCCACCTCCGAGGTGCCGCCGCCGATGTCCAGCACCATCGAGCCGCGCGCCTCGTGCACCGGCAGCCCGGCCCCGACCGCCGCGGCCATCGGCTCGCTCACGATCGCCACGTTGCGCGCCCCGGCGCCCTCGGCCGACTCGCGGATGGCGCGCCGCTCGACCTGGGTCGAGCCGAACGGCACGCACACCAGAACGCGCGGAGAGGGCTTGAGCATCCGATTGCCGTGCACCTTGTTTATGAAGTACTGGAGCATCTTCTCCGTATAGGTGAAATCGGCGATGACTCCGTCCTTCATCGGCCGTACCGCAGTGATGTGCCCGGGGGTGCGGCCGAGCATTCCTTTAGCTTCCGACCCGACCGCGACGATGACTTTTCCGCCTCGGGAGGGCTCGTCCTGCACGGCGACCACCGAGGGTTCATTGAGCACAATGCCCTTGTCGCGGACATAGATGAGAGTGTTGGCCGTCCCCAGGTCGATCGACAGATCGCTGGAGAAGTAGCCGCGCAAGCGTTTGAGCATGAAGCGTCCGGGTGCGGGTGAGGCGGTTGAGCGAAGCGCCCGGCGAAGGGCGCCTCCGGGAAAGTGGCACGTAATCTAGCAACCGACAGGACATTGAGCAAGGCAACATGTATGATTTCGAGCGGTAATTCTCTCTGTCGGCACCACCCATGGCCCTGACCCGCGCACAAGTCGAAGGCATCGCACACCTGGCCCGCCTGGAGCTCGATCCGGCCGAGGTCCCGCAGTACGAGCAGAGCCTCTCACGGATCGTCGATTTCATCGGTGAGCTCGAACGCGCGAACACCGCCGGCGCGGCACCCATGGCCCATCCCTTGCCCGGACTCGTCCAGAGGCTGCGTGCCGACGAGGTCACCGAGCGGGACGGGCATGCCCTCTACCAGCGCAACGCGCCGCAGGTTGCCTCGGGCCTGTACCTGGTGCCCAAGGTCATAGAATAATGATTGATCGTCCGACCGTGACGCAGTTGGCCGCGGATCTGCGTGCCCGCAAGATTTCCAGCGTCGAACTGGTGCGCGCCTGCCTGGCGCGCATCGAAGCGAGCCAGCCGGCGCTGAACGCCTTCGTCACCATCACCGCGGACCAAGCCCTCGAGCAGGCCGAGGCCGCCGACCGGGAACTCGCGGCCGGCCGAGGTGGCCCGCTGGCGGGCGTGCCCATCGGGCACAAGGACCTCTTTTGCACGGCCGGCGTGCGTACGACGTGCGGGTCGCGCATGCTGGAGAACTTCGTCGCGCCCTACGATGCCACCGTGGTCGCGCGCCTGAAGGCCGCCGGTGCGGTGATGCTCGGCAAGCTCAATATGGACGAGTTCGCCATGGGCTCCTCCAACGAGACCAGTTACTTCGGACCGGTGCGCAATCCCTGGAAGACCGACTTGGTGCCGGGCGGGTCCTCCGGTGGCTCGGCCGCGGCGGTGGCCGCGCGTCTGCTGCCTGCCGCGACCGCCACGGATACCGGCGGGTCGATTCGCCAGCCGGCCGCGTTCTGCGGCGTGACCGGCATCAAGCCGACCTACGGGCGGGTTTCCCGTTACGGCATGATCGCTTTTGCCTCGAGTCTGGATCAGGGCGGCGTAATCGCGCAGACCGCAGAGGATTGCGCGCGCGTGCTGCGATCAATGGCCGGCTTCGATCCGCGTGACTCGACCAGCGTCGATATTCCCGTGCCGGATTACCTCGCCGGGCTCGATGCGCCGCTCGCGGGCGTGAGGATCGGCGTGCTGAAGGAGTTCTTCGATACAGGGCTCGATGCGGGCTACGAGCGCAGAGTGCGTGAGGCGTTTGCGGTTTTCGAGCGTCTCGGCGCCCGGCTGTGCGAGCTGAGCCTGCCGAACATCCCGCGCTCGGTGCCGGCCTACTACGTGGTGGCGCCGGCGGAATGTTCGTCCAACCTCGCCCGCTACGACGGTGTGCGCTTCGGTCATCGGTGCAGCGCCCCACGCGACCTGGCGGATCTGTACAAGCGCTCCCGCTCGGAGGGCTTCGGGCCCGAGGTCAAGCGGCGGATCATGACCGGCACGTACGTGCTCTCGGCCGGCTACTACGACGCCTATTATCTCAAAGCGCAGCGCGTGCGCCGGATGATCACCGGGGATTTCGAGCGCGCCTTCGCCGAGGTCGACCTGCTGATGGGGCCGACAACGCCCACCGTGGCATTTGCTCTCGGGGCCAAGAGCGCCGATCCGATCACCATGTATCTGAACGATATCTACACCATCAGCGCGAACCTCGCCGGTCTGCCGGCGATGTCGGTGCCGTGCGGCTTCGTCGACGGACTGCCCGCGGGTCTGCAGATCATCGGGCCGCACTTCGCCGAGCAGCGTCTGCTGCACGCGGCCCACCGCTTCCAGCGCGAGACGGACTGGCATACGCGTGTTCCGGAGCGCTGCGCATGACACGTTCCTCCGAAACGAGTGCGGTGGACGCCGGCCGTCGGCCCGCGGGGGTTTGCCGATGAACGCCCATCAGGGGACGCGGGTCTCAAAGGGTGCGGCGACGGAGCCGGGCGCCGCCTGGGAAACCGTGATCGGGCTGGAGATTCACGCGCAGCTGGCCACGCGCTCGAAGATCTTCTCCGGCGCGCCCACCGCCTATGGCGCGGCGCCCAACACGCAGGCCTGCCTGGTCGATCTCGGCTATCCCGGCGTGCTGCCCGTGCTCAACGCCGAGGCAGTGCGCATGGCGGTGCGTTTCGGCCTCGCCATCGGCGCGCGGATCGCGCATCAGTCGGTATTCGCGCGCAAGAACTACTTCTACCCGGACCTGCCGAAGGGCTACCAGATCAGCCAGTACGAGCTGCCGATCGTGGCCGGTGGAACCCTCGACATCGTGCTGGAGGACGGCTCGCGCAAGCGCATCGGAGTGACGCGTGCGCACTTGGAGGAAGATGCGGGCAAGTCGTTGCATGAGGGCCTCGCGGGCCTGACCGGCATCGATTTGAATCGCGCCGGGACGCCGCTGCTGGAGATCGTGTCCGAGCCCGAGATGCGCTCGGCGAAGGAGGCGGTCGCCTACATGAAGAAGGTGCACACGCTGGTACGCTATCTCGAGATCTGTGACGGCAACATGCAGGAGGGCTCGTTCCGCTGCGATGCCAATGTCTCGGTGCGGCCGGCGGGCGCGGAGAAGTTCGGCACTCGCGCCGAGATCAAGAACGTCAATTCGTTCCGCTATGTGGAGAAGGCGATCCTGTACGAGGTCGCCCGTCAGATCGAGCTGATCGAGTCCGGAGGCAAGGTGATCCAGGAAACGCGCCTGTTCGATCCGGACAGGGGCGAGACGCGCTCAATGCGCTCGAAGGAGGAGGCCAACGATTACCGTTACTTCCCCGATCCGGATCTGCTGCCGCTCGAACTCGACGCCGCGTATGTCGAGTCCGTGCGCGCCGAGCTGCCCGAGCTGCCCGACGCGAAGGCTGCGCGCTTCAGCGCGCAGTATGGCCTGTCGGATTACGATGCCGGCGTGCTGACCGCCAGCCGCGAACTGGCCGATTATTACGAAGCGGTCACCCGCGGCGTGCCCGGGCAGCCGAAGCTGGCGGCGAACTGGGTCATGGGCGAGTTCGCCGCGGCGCTGCACAAGGAGGGACTCGAGATCAGTGCCGGCAAGCTTCCTGCCGAGCGCCTGGCCGGTCTGCTGGCCCGCATCGCGGATGAGACGATTTCCGGCAAGATCGCCAAGGAAGTGTTCGAGGCGATGTGGGCGAACGGGGAAAGCGCCGATGCCGTCATCGCTTCGAAGGGACTGCAGCAGATCACCGACACCGGAGCGATCGAGCGCGCGATTGCAGAGGTGATGGCCCAGCATCCGGATCAGCTCGCCGAATTCCGCGCCGGGAAAGACAAGCTGTTCGGTTTCTTCGTCGGTCAGGTGATGAAGGCGACGCGGGGCAAGGCGAATCCGGCTCAGCTCAACGCTCTGCTGAAAGAGAAGCTCCCGGGTTGAGTCGCCGGGGCGGATGCCCCATCCTGGGCGCATGGATGCCGATTCCGGTTACGATGCGGTCCGCCGTTTCATCGTCGAGAACCAGTCCGTGCGCGGTCAATGGGTCCGCCTGGGCGAGGCTTGGCGTGAGCTGTGCGCCAATAGTGAATACCCGGCCGCGGTGAGGGCGCTACTGGGCGAGGCGGTGGCCGCGTCGGTCCTGCTGGCTGCGACGCTGAAGTTCCAAGGCCGGCTGACCTTGCAGCTTAACGGCGAGGGCGCGGTCCGCCTGATGGTGGCTCAATGCACGCATCAGTTTGGTGTGCGCGCCATCGCGCACTACGACGAAGCGCTCGCGGCAAAGATCTCTGGCGAGCTTGCCCGCGGCGAAGCATTCCGGGCGCTGACGGGCGGGGGAGGGCGATTCACGGTCACCGTCGAGGCGGACGAGCGCAACCTGCGATATCAGGGCATCGTGCCGCTCGCGGGCGCGTCGCTCGCCGAGTCGCTGGAGGATTATTTCAACGCTTCCGAGCAGCTGCCGACGCGCGTGCGTCTGGCGGGTGATGCGGGACGCTGCGCCGGGCTGCTGATCCAGAAATTGCCCGGCACCGATCGCATCCAGGCGCCCACTGCATGGCCCGCGGCGCAGCGGGCCATGGCGCGTCTCGAGCCGGCGACACTGATCGAGCAGCCGGTCGAGCCCTTGCTCTCCAGCCTGTTGCCGGCCTATGACGTGCGACTGTTCCGCGCAAGCCCGGTCGTCTTCGAGTGTCGTTGCGGTGAGGGTCGTGTGACCTCGCTGCTGCGCGCCCTCGGGGCGCAGGAAGTCCGGAGCATCCTCGCTGAGGAGGGCGCTGTGACCGTCACGTGCGAGTTCTGCGGCCGCCCTTACCGGTTCGATGCGGAGGCCGTCGATGCGCTGTTCACCCATCCGGGTACGGGCGAAGCTCCCGCACTAATCCACTGAGCCGTTCGAGGCACCTGCGTCGCCGGCGGAGCTATTACTTAACGCATTGATTTTTATGTTGTTTACACGAGGGAACGCATGATGTAAACTACATTTAAAGATATCTGCAATTATTGAATTAGTAGTGACCGAGTCCCGAGAGCTGTTGTGCTGGCTGCGTGCAGTCGCGGAGCCCACGCGCCTGCGCCTGCTGGCGTTGTGCGCCGGACAGGATCTCAGTGTGTCCGACCTGGCGGAGGCGCTCGCTCAGAGCGAGCCGCGTGTGTCCAGGCATCTGCGGATCCTGACCGAAGCGGGGCTCGTCGAGCGGGTTCGCCAGGGCCAGTGGGTGCATTACCGTGTGGCACGCGGCACATCGGCGGCCGGCTTTGCCCAGGGGCTGCTCGGACAGCTCGACCGATCGGATCCATCGCTCGTGCGCGATCGGCAGCGTGCTCGGTCGCAGGGCATCGCCGGCGCGGGCGCCGTGGCCGCGTCCCGTCTCGGCCGTGAGTTGCGCGCGGTTCTCGAGGCCGAAATGAACCCCCGACCGGCGAGCGTGTTGTTCGTGGGCCTGGAGCACCCGCAGCTGCTCGAGGCGGCCGGCCAGAGCGGCCATTGCGCCGTCCTGGTGTATTCCCGGCGCGCGGCGCAGGCGGTTCGGGCCGCCGCCGAGCGTGAGCAGCGGATGTGCCGAATCGCTCTGACCGCCAGCGGCGAAACGCTGACACCGCGTGACCTGGAGCACATGGGGCAGCCGTTCGATGCGGTAGTGGTCGATCAGATTGCGCGCGCAGGCGGCGCGTCCGAGGCGCTGCTGGGTGCTGCGCGCGCCCTTCTGCCGGTCGGCGGGAGGCTGTGGCTGTTCGAGCGCTACGACTCGGCGGCGCTGGCGGGATCCGTTCGAGTCATCGAGCACCCGATTGCCCGGTTGCGCCGACGGCTCGCTGCGGCGGGACTCGAGTGCCAGCGCATCCGCCCGATCGAGGCCGATGGCCAGCATGTGCTGGCCGCAACCGCCGTTCCGGCGCAGCAGAGCCTGGCGGTGGGCCGTGCGAGTTGATGCCGCGCGCGCCCGAGGCGGGCCTGCATGGCGATCCTGATGAGGGAAATGGCATGATCAATGTTTCTTTCGAGTTCTTTCCGCCGGGCGATGCCGCCATGGAGGCAACGCTGTGGCGCTCGGTAGAGCGCCTGCGGCCGCTGGCGCCGAAGTTCGTCTCCGTCACGTACGGCGCGGATGGCTCGACGCGCGTACGCACGCACGAGGTCGTCAGCCGCATTCAGTCGGAGACCTCGCTCACCGGGGCGCCACACCTGACGTGCGTGGGGGCCAGCCGCGGGGAAGTGCTCGATATCGCTCGCCAGTACTGGCATCAGGGCATCCGCCATATCGTCGCGCTGCGCGGCGATCCGCCGCAGGGCGCGGTGCGCTACGAGCCGCATCCGGACGGCTTCGCCTATGCGGCCGATCTGGTGGCCGGGCTGCGCGGCGTGGCGGACTTCGAGATCTCCGTTGCGGCCTATCCCGAGACCCACCCGGAGGCGCCATCCCCGCAGTTTGATCTCGACAATCTCAAGCGTAAGCTGGACGCGGGCGCATCGCGTGCCATCACGCAGTTTTTCTTCGACACCGATGCGTTTCTGCGCTTCCGCGATCAATGTGCCGCCGCCGGGATCCGCGCGCCCATCGTGCCTGGGATTCTTCCGATCACCCGCTTCGAGCGAGTTCGGCGCATCGCCGAACGCTGCCGCACGCGCATCCCTCAGTGGCTCGCAGAGCGATTCGCCGGCCTGGAGGACGATCCGGAAACGCGCCGCCTGATCGCCGCCAGCGTGGCGATCGAGCAGGTCAAGACCCTCGAGCGCCACGGCGTGTGCGATTTTCATTTCTACACGTTGAACCGCGCCGAGCTCACCTATGCCATCTGCCACACGCTGGGGTTGCGCCCCGATGCGCAAACTCTGGCCGCCAGGCTCGCGCAAGCTGCCGGAGAAGTGAAATGAACCGAGTCGCGCACGCCGAATGTCCCGCGAGACTGCACGAGCACGATCCCGCGCGGACACCGCGCGAAGCGCCCGAGGCGCTCGCCGCCACGCCGTTCGCCATCGAGCCTCCCGATGAGGCTGCGCGCAGCGAGCGCATTCGCCGTCTGCGGCATCTGCTGGATGAGCGTGTGGTGCTGCTCGACGGAGCCATGGGCACCATGGTGCAGCGCCATCGGCTCGACGAGGCGGCGTTCCGCGCCGAGCGCTTCGCCGCCCACGGCCGCGACCTCAAGGGCAACAACGACATTCTCACGCTCACCCAGCCTGAGATCATCGCCGGTATCCATCGCGCCTATCTCGAAGCCGGCGCGGACATCATCGAGACGAACACGTTCAACTCCAACGCGATTTCCCAGGCCGACTACGGCGCCCAGGCCCTGGTGCCGGAGCTGAACTATCGGGCGGCGCGCCTGGCGCGCGAGGCCGCCGACTCATTCGCCGTACAGGCCGGCCGGCCGGCCTTCGTGGCCGGTTCGCTCGGTCCGACGAGCCGCATGACCTCGTTGTCCCCGGACGTCAACGATCCGGGCTTCCGCAGCGTCACGTTCGATGATCTGACCGCAACCTACGCGGAATCGGCGCGGGCGCTGCTCGCCGGTGGAGCCGATTTGCTGCTGATCGAAACGGTGATCGACACGCTCAACGCCAAGGCGGCCATCTACGCCCTCCTGCGGCTGTTCGAGCAGAGCGGGATCGAAGTGCCGATCATCATCTCCGGCACCATCACCGACGCTTCGGGCCGGATTCTTTCGGGTCAGACCGCCGAGGCGTTCTGGAACTCGGTCCGCCACGCACGGCCGCTCGCCGTTGGATTCAATTGCGCGCTCGGTGGCCGGCAACTGCGTCCCTACATCGACGAGCTGGGCCGCATCAGCGATGCGCGCGTCTGCGCTTACCCCAACGCCGGGTTGCCGAATGCCTTCGGCGAGTACGACGAGCAGGGCGAGGAGACTGCCGAGATCATCGGCGAGTACGCCGCGGCCGGACTCGTGAACATCGTCGGAGGTTGCTGCGGCACCACGCCGGAGCACATCCGGTTGATTCGCGAGGCCGTGAGCGCGCATCGTCCGCGCGCCGCGGGCGTCATCGCCCGCAAGTGCCGTCTGGCGGGCCTCGAGCCGCTGGACATCGACGCGCAGACGCTGTTCGTCAACGTCGGCGAGCGCACCAACGTCACCGGTTCGGCCAGATTTCGCAAGCTCATAGAGGCCGGTGACTATGGCGCGGCGCTGGAAGTGGCGCGCCAGCAGGTGGCCAACGGCGCGCAGATCATCGATATCAACATGGACGAGGGCATGCTCGATTCCGAGGCGGCCATGGCGCGCTTCGTCAATCTGGTCGCGGCCGAACCCGACATCGCGCGGGTACCCGTCATGCTCGATTCATCGAAGTGGACGGTGATCGAAGCGGGGCTGAAGTGCCTGCAGGGCAAGGGTATCGTCAATTCCATCAGCCTCAAGGAGGGCGAGGAGATTTTTCTCGAGCATGCCCGCGAGGTGCGCCGCTACGGTGCGGCGGTCGTGGTCATGGCATTCGATGAGCAGGGTCAGGCCGACACGGTAGAGCGCCGTGTCGCGATCTGCGGGCGGGCGTACCGGCTGCTTACCGAGCGCGTCGGCTTCCCGCCCGAGGACATCATCTTCGATCCCAATGTCTTCGCGGTGGCCACCGGCATCGAGGAGCACAACGGTTACGCGGTGGCGTTCATCGAGGCGACCCGCCTGATCAAGGAGCGGCTGCCGCACGCGCTGGTGAGCGGAGGCGTCAGCAACGTCAGCTTTTCCTTCCGCGGCAACGACGCGGTGCGCGAAGCGATGCACTCGGTGTTTCTCTATCACGCCATCGAGGCGGGAATGGACATGGGCATCGTCAATGCCGGCCAGCTCGCGATCTACGAGCAGATCGATCCGCAGTTGCGTGAGATCGTCGAGGATGTGATCCTCAACCGACGGGCGGACGCGACCGAGCGGCTGCTCGCCATCGCCGAGCGCTTCAAATCGGGCGGCGGCGTGAAGCGCAAGGACGACCTCGAGTGGCGCAAGCTCCCGGTCGCGAAGCGTCTGGAGCATGCGTTGATCAAGGGTATCGACGACTTCATCATCGAGGATACCGAGGAGGCGCGCCTTACCTTCTCGCACCCGCTGCAGGTGATCGAGGGGCCGCTGATGGACGGCATGAACACCGTGGGCGACTTGTTCGGGGCCGGAAAGATGTTCCTGCCGCAGGTGGTCAAGAGCGCCCGCGTGATGAAGCGCGCGGTGGCGCATCTGGTGCCGTTCATCGAGCAGAGCAAGGAGGCGGGGGCGAAGCGCTCGAACGGGCTGGTCGTGATGGCGACGGTCAAGGGCGACGTGCACGACATTGGCAAGAACATCGTCGGCGTGGTGCTGCAGTGCAACAATTTCGAGGTGATCGATCTCGGGGTGATGGTGCCGTGCGAGCGGATCCTCGAGACCGCGCGCCGTGAAAATGCCGATTTCATCGGCCTGTCGGGTCTGATCACCCCGTCGCTCGATGAGATGGTACACGTGGCGCACGAGATGCAGCGGCAGGAATTCAAGGTGCCGCTGCTGATCGGCGGGGCGACCACCTCGCCGGCACACACCTCGGTCAAGATCTCGCCGCAATACGGCGCGGCGGTCGTGTACGTGAAGGATGCCTCGCGCTCGGTCAGCGTATGCCAGACGCTCACCAGCCCGGAAGCGCGCGCGGCGTTCATCGACAAAGTCAACGCCGAGCACGAGCGCCGGCGCGAGCAGCATGCCGGGCGGAAGGTGAAGGCGCCGGCGTTGAAACTCTCCGAGGCGCGCGCCAACCGCCGGCGAATCGACTGGGCGAGCTATGCCGTGCCCGTGCCGCGCTCACCGGGCGTGCAGGGCTTCACGAATTATCCGCTCGCCGAGCTGCTCGGTTATATCGACTGGATGCCGTTTTTCAATGCCTGGGAGTTCCGCGGGAAATTTCCCGATATCCTGACCGATCCGGTGGTGGGCGAGGCGGCGAGCAACCTCTATGCCGATGCCCGCTCCATGCTCGAGCGGATCGTGAGCGAGCGATGGCTGACCGCGCAGGCGGTCATCGGGCTGTTCCCCGCGAACTCGGCCGGCGATGACGTGCAAGTGTATGCGGATGAGCGGCGCGGCGAGCCGGTCGTGACGCTCTCGTTCCTGCGTCAGCAGAAGGACAAGCCGCGGGGTCAAGCGCACGATTCTCTCGCCGATTACATCGCGCCGAAATCAAGCGGTGTGCGTGATTACATCGGCGCCTTCGCGGTCACGGCCGGTCTGGGCATCGAGGCGCATGTCGAGCGGTTCGAGCGCGCGCACGATGATTACTCCGCGATCATCCTCAAGGCGCTCGCCGACCGCCTGGCCGAGGCCGCCGCCGAGCACTTCCATGAGCGGGTGCGGCGCGAGCTGTGGGGATACGCGGGCGACGAGGAGATGACGAACGAGGGACTGATCCGCGAGAGCTACCGCGGTATCCGCCCGGCGCCGGGCTACCCGGCGTGCCCCGATCACACCGAGAAAGCCAAGCTCTGGCGGCTGCTCGATGTCGAGCGCCGCGCGGGCATTCGTCTCACCGAGAGCTTCGCGATGTATCCGACCGCCGCGGTCAGCGGCTGGTACCTGGCTCATCCCGAGGCGCATTATTTCGCGGTGGGCAAGATCGATCGCGACCAGGTGGAGGATTACGCGCGCCGCAAGGGCGTGAGTGTCGCGGAGGCCGAGAAGTGGCTCTCGCCGAACCTCGGCTATGTGGCCTGAGCCGCCGGATTTCGCCGCCGGCTCAACCGGTATGACCCGCGCGCCGCAGTTCGAGGTCGCCGAATACGCTCAGCAGGATGGCCGTGTAGAAGTTGAGTCCCATCGCGGCAACGGCCAGTGCCACTGCGACCAGCACTGCCCGGGCGCCGGCGTCGGCATGACTCGGATTGGGCAAGACCATCGCCGCCATGACCGCGACGAACAGGGAGACCGCCGCGATGATCGCGGCGGCGGCGATGTACAGCACGGCCGCTCGCCACCAGTTGCCGCGGATCAGGCGCAGGCTGTAGAGCAGGCTCTGCAGCACCCCTTTGCCAATGAGCATGCGGGCCGGCAGGGCGAGGGACAGCGCGACGGACAGATAAATCGCCGGCACGAGCATCGCGCCGAAGGCGATCGAGCGGTAGGGCTCGGCGAGCGTGAGCGGCGGGACGATGAGCACCGCGACCGCGATGCTGGCGATCAGGGAGATCACCACGATGGCCGGGGCCTGCCTGAGCGCGTCGAGCAGATCCCGCGCGCCGGCCGGCCGGCCGGCGGCTACGGCGGACTGGCGCAGCAGCAGGGCCATCCAGATGACCAAAAACAGCGCCCAGCCGCCGAAATAGAGGGTGATCCACACCGGGTCATTCATGGCGCTGCGCGGCGTGAGCAGCTGGCCGCGCGCGAGGTCGTAGAGGGTGGAGAGCTCCCCGAACAGGATGGCGATCGTGGCATACGGCATGCACTTCGGCAACGATACCCGGAAGATCTTCAGGCTGGCATCGAGCAGCTCGGCGAAGGTGCGGGGGCGCGCCGGGGGGTAAATCGTGATGGACATCGGCAAATGATAACTGTCTCATGACTCGAACCGCCATCCAGTCTGCGCGAGATACCGTCGGGACGTTGCTCGCCGAGGGCGTGCGGCGCCTGCAAGAGGTGCTCGCGTCCGAGCCCGATGCGACACTGGAGCTCGATGCGCAGTTGCTCCTCGCGCATGCCTTGCGGATCTCCCGGACTCGCGTGCATTCGCACCCGGAGCAGACGGCGCAGGGACCGGCCGCGCAGCGCTTCAGAGCATTGATTGCACGCCGGGCAGCGGGGGAGCCCGTGGCGTATCTGCTCGAGCGCAAGGCATTCTGGACTCTCGAGCTCACCGTCAATTCCGCCGTGCTCGTGCCCCGACCCGAGACCGAGCTGCTCGTGGAGCGCGCGCTGGCCCTGCGGTCCGAGGCTTGCGCAAGCGCCGTCGATCTCGGCACAGGCTCGGGGGCCATCGCTTTGGCGCTTGCGCATGAGCGCCCGCGCTGGCGGGTCAGTGCGACGGACATCTCGAGCGCGGCGCTGTCGGTGGCGCGCGCCAACGCTGTTGCGCTCGGCCTCGAGCGCGTGGCATTCGCGCAGGGCAGCTGGTTCGCGGCACTGCCTGCGCGGCGTTTCGATCTGGTGGTGAGCAATCCGCCGTATGTGGCCGCGGACGATGCGGCGCTCGCGGCGTTGGTGCACGAGCCGCGGCGGGCGCTTACGCCGGGGCCCGATGCTCTCGCCTGCCTGCGTGAGATCGTCGACGAGGCGCCGCGATTCCTGGAAGGGGGCGGATGGCTGCTGCTGGAGCATGGCGCCGAGCAGGGGTCTCAGGTCGCCGGCGCGCTAAGGGCCCGGGGCTTTGTTACAGTGCGCACCCACCGCGATCTGGCGGGGCATGAGCGTGTGACGGAGGGCCAATGGCCGGAAATTCGCTGATTCGATTCGAGACGACCCACGGTACCTTCACGGTCGAGCTTTATCCGGACGAGGCGCCGGTGACGGTGGAGAACCTTCTCGCCTATGTGGATGCGGAATTCTTCGACGGCACGATTTTTCATCGCATCGTGCCGGGCTTCGTGATCCAGGGCGGCGGGCTCGACCAGAAATTCCACAGCAAGCAGACGCGCGCCGCGATCCGCAATGAGGCGAAAAACGGGCTGAAGAACCTGCGCGGCACGCTCTCGATGGCGCGCACCAGCGTGGTGGACAGCGCGACCTCGCAGTTCTTCGTGAATCTCGCCGACAACGCCTTTCTCGATCACAGCGCGCGGGATTTCGGTTACGCGGTATTCGGCCGCGTGACCGACGGCATGGACGTCGTCGACAAGATTGCCGCTGTCAAGACCGGCCGGCGCGAGGGCTACCAGGACGCGCCCCTGGAGGACGTGGTGATCGTGTCCGCGCGGCGCCTCGCCGCGGCGTCTTGAGGTTCTCCTCGCCCTGACGGGTCGCCCGATCGGGCGCGCTGGGGCGCTCCCGATCAGGCCTCGATTTCGGCCAGCAGCTCCGCCTGGTGCTCGTGGGCGAGCGCATCGAGCAGCTCGTCGAGCTCGCCGCTCATGAGCTGCGGCAGCTTGTACAGCGTCAGGTTGATGCGGTGATCGGTGACCCGGCCCTGCGGAAAGTTGTAGGTACGAATGCGCTCGGAGCGATCGCCGGTGCCGACCTGCAGGCGCCGTGAGCGCGCCTGGGCGCTTTGCTGCTTCTCCTGCTCGGCGGCCAGCAGACGCGCCTGCAGCAGCGACATGGCCCGCGCGCGGTTCTTGTGCTGCGAGCGCTCGTCCTGGCATTCCACAACGATGCCGGTGGGCAAGTGCGTGATGCGCACCGCCGAGTCGGTCTTGTTCACGTGTTGGCCGCCGGCCCCCGAGGAGCGGTAGGTATCGATGCGCAGGTCCGCCGGGTTGAGCGTGACGTCGGCGATCTGATCGAACTCGGGCAGGATGGCCACGGTGCATGTCGAGGTGTGGATGCGGCCCTGCGCCTCGGTGGTCGGTACGCGCTGGACCCGATGAACCCCGGATTCGAACTTCAAGCGCGAGAACGCGCCCCGGCCGACGATGCGGCTGATGATCTCCTTGTAGCCGCCGTGCTCGCCCGGACTTTCGCTCAGGATTTCCACGCCAAAACCCTTCGATTCGGCATAGCGGGCGTACATGCGGAACAGATCTCCGGCGAACAGCGCGGCCTCGTCGCCACCGGTGCCGGCGCGGATTTCCAGGAAGATGTTGCGCTGGTCACTCGGGTCCTGGGGCAGCAGGAGTGCATGGAGCCCGTCCTCGGCGGCGCTCATCGCCGCCGTGAGGCGGTCTTGCTCTTCGGCGCCGAGTGCGCGCATGGCCAAGTCTTCGTCTTCGAGCATCTCCCGCGCGGCTGCAAGGTCGCGCTCGAACGTGCGATAGGCGCGCAGTCGCTCGGCCAATGGCTGCAATCGCGCGTACTCGACCGACAGATCGCGGAATTCAGCCGAGCCGCCCTCGAGATCGGGCGAGGCGAGCAGTCGACCGACCTCCTCGTACCGGTCGGCGAGCTTCTCGAGGTGCTGTCGGATGGAGTCCTTCATGATGCGAGCCTGAACGGGGCGCGGCATTCTCCGGGATCGCCGCCAGCCCCACAAGGCGGCAGGCGTTCCCACCGGCGTGCGATATAGTGCCGCGGCATATGCCATCCCTTGCTGTGATCCGGCGGCGCCTCTGGCCCGCCTGCGCTGTGCTCGCCGCCCTGGCTCTGAGCGCTTGCCAAACCGTGTCCGTGCCGCCGGCGCCGATTACCGCGTGGCACGTCCGGCGGCCGCTTCTGCAGTCCCTCGATCGGTTCCGCCTGACGGGGCGCGTGGCCGTCGCGGTCGGCGATCAGGGCTTCAACGCCAATATTCTCTGGGTCCAGCACGGGACGCGCACACGCATGACGCTCAGTGGTCCGCTGGGCGCCGGCGCGGCTCAGGTGAGCGATGATGACGGCCATCTGGCCGTCATCACCTCGCGTGGACGACATCTGGGCAACGCCGCGGCCCGCGCGGTCCTCGAGCGCCAGCTCGGATTCGACCCCCCGCTGGCGAGCCTGCGCTATTGGGTCCTCGGAGTGCCCGATCCGGTGCTGCCGGCCCACGTATCGATCGACAAGGCGCAGCGGCTCGCGAGCCTGCGTCAGGCGGGCTGGTCGATTCTGTATCACGCCTACCAGCCGGTCGGCGCCGACTGGCTGCCGCGGCTCCTGACGGTACGGCGCGCCGACGTGCGGCTGCGAATGGTAGTGGACGTGTGGCATCTGCAATGAGGCCTGGTGAGAGCCTCTGGCCGGCACCGGCCAAGCTCAACCTGTTTCTGCACGTGACTGGCCGGCGGCCCGATGGGTATCACGAGCTGCAGACGCTGTTTCAGCTCATCGATCTGTGCGACACGGTGGGAATAGTGGTGCGCGACGACGGCCGGATCGAGCGGCCCGAAGGGCCGGCGCAAATAGATCCGGATACGGATCTGACGGTGCGGGCGGCCCGGGCATTGCAAGCGGCCACCGGCTCGGAACGTGGCGCCTCGATCCGGGTGCAAAAGCGGATTCCGATGGGCGGCGGACTCGGTGGCGGTAGTACCGATGCCGCCACGGCGCTGCTCGCGTTGAATCATCTGTGGGAGTGTGGACTCGGCGTCGAAGATTTGGCCCGAATCGGACTGACTCTCGGAGCGGATGTGCCTGTATTCGTTAAAGGTTTTTCGGCTTGGGCTGAAGGTGTGGGGGAGCGGCTGGAAGCCGTTGCATTGCCCGAAAGGTGGTATGTGATCGTCCAGCCCGGTGTGAGCGTGTCGACGCGGGACGTGTTCCAGAGCCCTGAATTGACACGAAATACCCCCCTCATCACAATACGCGACTTTCTCGACGCCGGCGGACGCAACGATTGCGAGCCCGTGGTGCGCGCACGATGGCCCGAGGTGGCCGAGGCGCTCGACTGGCTGGCGCAGCACGCGCCGGGGCGCCTGACGGGAACCGGATCGTGCATTTTCGCACCTGCGGCAACCTCCAGCGAGGCAGAGTGCATTGCCGCCCGCGTGCCGGACCGGTGGCGGAGCTTCGTCGCGCGGGGATTGGATGTTTCCCCGCTGCGCGCGCTTCTTCCAACATAGCTGTGGCCGGGCCCGTCATGATGGAACCGGTTCGATGGCGGCCGCGATGTCGGGGCAAGGCGGGCTTGCGGCGCTGTTGGCCTGAAATTCCCGCCGGCGCCACCGGGGCGGCGGTGTGGACAGTACCATGGGATCGGAGTGACGATTTTGGGGTGTAGCCAAGAGGTAAGGCAGCGGGTTTTGATCCCGCCATTCGGAGGTTCGAATCCTTCCACCCCAGCCAAATCGATCTGGGCGGCGGCGTTTTGCGCGCCGCCAATAACGGTTGACGTAGCGCAGTCATGAGCACGAACGACTTGCCGGCATTGTTCACCGGCAATGCCAATCCGGATCTCGCGGCGGACATCGCGCGCCATCTGCAGACGCGGCTTGGGCGGGCGTACGTCGGCCGTTTCAGCGATGGGGAGATCAACGTCGAGCTGATGGAGAACGTGCGAGGCCGCGACGTATTCATCGTGCAGCCGACCTGCCCGCCGGGCAACGATACCTTGATGGAGCTGCTGGTCATGGTGGATGCCTGCCGGCGTGCCTCGGCGGCTCGCATCACCGCGGTGGTGCCGTATTTCGGGTATTCGCGCCAGGATCGCCGGCCGCGCGCCACGCGCTCGGCGATCACCGCGCGACTGGTGGCGAACATGCTGTCGATCGCGGGAGTCAACCGCATGCTGACGGTCGACCTGCATGCCGATCAGATCCAGGGCTTCTTCGACATCCCGGTGGACAACGTGTATGCGTCTCCGGTGCTGCTCGGCGACGCGTGGAAGCAGGCGTACAACAATGTGGTGATCGTTTCGCCGGACGTGGGTGGCGTGGTGCGCGCGCGAGCCTTCGCCAAGCGGCTCGACGACGCGGACCTGGCGATCATCGACAAGCGCCGGCCGCGACCGAACGAGTCGAAGGTGATGAACATCATCGGCGACATCGACGGCAAGGTGTGCGTGCTCGTCGATGACATGATCGACACTGCGGGGACGCTGTGTCACGCGGCCCGGGCGCTGAAGGACGAGGGTGCGCAGAAAGTGGTGGCATACATCACTCACCCGGTGCTCTCCGGCGACGCTGTGAGCCGTATTTCGGACTCGGTGCTCGACGAGCTGGTGGTGACCGACACCATTCCGCTGTCGCAGGCGGCGAGCGCGTGCAAGCGCATCCGCCAGTTGTCGGTGGCGGCGCTGCTGGCGGAGACCATCCGCCGCATCCGCGACGAGGAGTCGGTGTCCTCGCTGTATGTCGATTGAAGGGGTTTGCTGAGTTTCTTGGTGCGCTGCGGCCTGGTCGCGGGTCGCGGCGCGTTGTCAGTGTAGATTGGAGAACATCATGCGTATTGCATTCAGCTTCAGCGCCGAGCCGCGCGAGGCGCAAGGCAAAGGTGCGAGCCGCCGCCTGCGTCACACGAACAAGGTTCCGGCGATTCTGTACGGTGGTCACGCGGAGGCGGAGTCCCTCGCGCTCGAGCATCACAAGTTGCTCACGGTCGTGGCCGACGAGCGCTTTTACTCTTCGATCGTTCAGCTCAAGATCGGCGAGCGGACGCAGGAGGCCATCGTCAAGGATGTGCAGATGCATCCGGCGAAAAATCAGATCGTCCACGTCGATCTGCAGCGAGTGACGGAGAACGAGCCGATCCGCCTGCACGTGCCGATTCACTTCGCCGGCGAGGCGGGCAGCCCGGGCGTCAAGACCCAGGGTGGGGTCGTGTCGCACATGCTCACCGACGTAGAGATCATTTGCCTGCCGAAGGACCTGCCCGAGTATCTGGAGCTCGACCTGTCGCAGATGAATATCAACGACACGAAGTTTCTGGCGGATATTCCCCTGCCCTCCGGCGTGAGCATTCCGCACCTGGCGTATCGCAACGCTCCGGTGGTCTCGATCCACAGCCCGCGTGTCGCCGAGGTGGAGCCGACTGCGGAAGCGGCGGCTGCGCCCGCCGAAGGTGCGGCTGCGGCAGCGGGAGCGCCCGCGGCGGCTCCGGCAGAAGCGGCTCCTGCGGAAGCGGGCAAGGCCGGACAGAAGAAGGAAGGCGGCAAGAAGTAACTGCGGCGCATGGCGGGAACGCCGCTCAAGCTCGTGGTGGGGCTCGGCAATCCGGGCCCCACCTACGCCCACACCCGGCACAACGCGGGCTTCGCGTTCATCGACGAGCTTGCCCGGCGCGCTGGAGCGGCGCTCAAGCGTGAGTCGCGTCATCACGGCGAGCTCGGCCGGGCGGTCATCGCGGGGCACGAGCTGTGGCTGCTTAAGCCACTGACGTACATGAACCTGAGCGGAACGTCCGTTCAGAGTGTGGCGAGCTTCTACAGAATTTCGCCGTCCGCCATGCTGGTGGCGCACGATGAGCTCGATTTCCCGCCGGGTGTCGTACGCCTCAAGGAGGGCGGAGGCGCCGGCGGGCACAACGGTTTGCGCGATATCATCGCGCGTCTCGGCGAGTCTTTCTGGCGGCTGCGGATCGGTATCGGACATCCGTTCGATCGCGCCATCGTGATGAATTATGTGCTCGGGCGGCCGAGCGCGCCGGAGGCCGGATTGATCGGCGAGGCGGTCTGCGCAGCGGCCGATGCGCTGCCGGAGTTGCTCGACGAGGGCGCGCAGAAGGCGATGAACCGGTTGCACTCGCGCACCGTGCCCGAATAGTCGACCGTTCCGGCCAGCGGCCGGAAGGCTCGGAGGTTCAGTCATGTCTATCCGTTGCGGCATCGTCGGATTGCCGAATGTCGGCAAGTCGACCCTGTTCAACGCGCTCACTCAAGCGCAGAACGCGGCGGCGGCCAACTACCCTTTCTGCACCATCGACCCGAACGTGGGCATGGTGCCGGTCCCTGACAGTCGGCTCGAGACACTGGCCTCGATCGTCAATCCCCAGCGGATCGTACCGGCCACCGTGGAATTCGTCGACATCGCCGGACTGGTGGCGGGCGCCTCCAAAGGCGAGGGTCTGGGCAATCAGTTCCTCTCGCACATTCGCGAGGTCGACGCCATCGCGCACGTGGTGCGTTGCTTCGAGAGCTCGGACATCGTTCATGTGGCGGGTCGAATCGATCCATCGAGTGACATGGAGGTGATCGACACCGAGCTGGCGCTGGCTGATCTGGCGACGGTGGATAAGGGTCTGGAGCGCGCCGCGAAGGCGTCCAAGGGGGGCGACAAGGAGGCGCTGCGCAAGAAGGCCCTGCTCGAGCGGGTTAAGGCGCATCTGGACCAGGTGAAGCCGGTCCGAGCGATGCCGCTGTCGGCCGAGGATCGGCGCGATCTGCGCGAGCTGCAGCTGCTGACGGCGAAGCCGGTGATGTACGTCGCGAACGTGATCGAAGGCGGATTCAAGAACAATCCGCTGCTCGCGGCGGTCGAAAGGCGCGCCGTCGGCGAAGGAGCGGTGACGGTGGCGGTCTGCGCGTCCATCGAAGCCGAGATCGCGCAGCTCGAGGCGGCCGACCGGGCCGCATTTCTCGCCGAGCTCGGGCTGGAGGAGCCGGGTCTCGACCGCGTGATCCGGGCCGGCTACCGGCTGCTGAGCTTGCAGACCTTCTTTACCGCCGGGGAGAAGGAGGTCCGGGCATGGACCGTACCGATTGGTGCCACGGCTCCCCAGGCCGCCGGCGTGATTCACACGGATTTCGAGCACGGATTCATCCGTGCGGAGGTGATCGGCTATACCGATTACGTCGCCTGCCGCGGCGAAGCGGGTGCCCGAGAGGCCGGTAAGCTGCGTCTGGAGGGCAAGGAATACGTGATGCAGGAAGGGGACGTGGTGCACTTCCGCTTCAATGTGTAGCGGTTGACACCCCGTCCGCGCCGCGCCGACAATGCGCCCCCTTCGTGGCGACGGCAGCCCCGTCGCTCCGGGAAGCGGGGTCCGAAGAGCACGTGGAAAGGTAGCTCAGCTGGTTAGAGCACGGCACTCATAATGCCGGGGTCGAGGGTTCGAGTCCCTCCCTTTCCACCAATAATTCAAAGAGATACGGAACTGGTTTTCGAGGCGCAGCTCGCAGTAAGTGCATGGTAAGTGCAAATGCTGACGAGGGTGACGTCGCTTGAATTCCGGATGTAGCGGATACGCTGAGATCGACAGTGTCCGCACCTGATCCGTTCGTCGGCTGAGATCTCCGAACTGCACCGCGGCATGTTCGTCCCCTCGTCTCCGGGCTTTGCGCGCTCGATATCAAACAGTCCGGATTGCGTGATCGGCAGCAGTCGGCCAGGAGCGGAACTGGCAAAGGCGAATTTCTGTGGTGCAAAGCCGACATTCAAGACGTCGAGCCCCAGACTTTCCGCACACCGCTTTCGGTAGAAGTGACCGAGTAGAGCCGGGTCGAAAGAAGACCCGCCATCGCTGCGGGAAAACGGTGTCGTCGGCAGGAAGGCTCAGCCGCTCAGGTCCACTCCTCGACCTTCAAACCGGGCACCTTCGCGAAGTGTCGAACGTTGTGGGTGACCAGAATGGCGCGCTCGGACAGCGCGTGGGACGCAATCAGCAGGTCCATGTTGCCGATGGGGGTCCCGGCGCGTTCGAGCGCGCATCGTGTGCGGGCGTAGTGCGCGGTCACCGAATCTGTCCAATCGAGGGTCGAGAGCCTCTCGAGGAATTGCTCCACCTCCTCGGTCAGTCTTGGGCGCCCCGCCTTCTCCGCGCCGAATCGGAGCTCCGCGGCGGTCATTACGGACACGCAGAGTTCCTCGGCGTGCTCTTTGAAGCGTTCGAGGAGGCAGGCCGGTCGGCGCTTGATGATGTAGCTCGAGATGTCCGTATCCAGCATCCGGAGCGTCACAATGGCTCGCGCCACTGAGGTGGGGCATCGTCGCGTGGCTCGAGGAAGGACTCCGGCGCCTGCGGCTTCCGGGCAAAGAACGAGTCCCAATCGGGCCTGACGGGGGAGATGAGCAGATTATCACCCTGCTTGCGAATGCGGACTTCCTTCACGTCTTGCGGAAAGCGCAGTTCTTGCGGCAGCCGCACCGCTTGGTTCGCGCCGTTGCGGAAGATCGAAGCGCTCCGAGAAGCCGACGTAGACATGGACTTCGCCGTCGTCCGTTTCAAAGTGCCTCTCTTAGGCTTGCTCTTATGTGGTGTGCTCATCTCGATGGACTCCCGCGTCGTGAAGTAAGCATATGCTACGCATATGCTAATGTCAACCGCACGAATCGTGGCCCGCCAGCGCGTTGGTGCAAGGTCGGCACAACCGATGGGCACCGACAACCAGATCCGCCGCGTCGCGCTTCTCCAAAGGGGTCATACAGTGGGACCGCTCCGGGTCGTGAGCTGGCGTTGGTACAGCCGAGCCCGGAAGAGATTCAATCTTCGTCTAACGCAAGCGCAAACGAGACGGCGGCTGTTGCCTGTTTCATCTTGTGCCGAGACAATCGGGCAATGCGATCGCCAATCTGAACCTTGGGTACGGTCTGAAGGTTGTCGAAGTTCGCAGCGCAGGTATGGGGAAGTCCGTCTGCTTCGGTCAGCACCACTTCGGTCGGGATGCTTCGGATCGTCGATGTGATCGGCGCAATGGTAACGGAGTTTAGGATTGTGATTGCAGAGTCGCGGGTAAGAATGAGCACAGGGCGCTTTTTGTCGGGCGTCCTGAACGTGTACCAGCAGACGTCGCCTCGGTTCACTGAGCGCCCCAGTCCTGTTCGTTCAACCAGAGGTCGAATTCCCCAGGAGCCACCGGATGGCGGGCATAGCCCTGAGCATGGCGCGCCTCCTCGTCGCGAAGGCGCTGGTGGCGAATTTCGGCTTCAAGGGCGTGCCGGATGAAGGCCGAGCGCGTCGTCTTTCTTTCGCGGCTCATCCTGTCGACCAGCTTGAGGAGCCGATCATCAATCGTCATCTGAATCGTCTTCATGGCTGTGGATACCAATGTGGACTCTAATCCACATTATACTCCACATCGGACATGGGTCCGGCATCGAACGAATAGCCGTCCTTAGGCCTCATAATGCCGGGGTCGAGGGTTCGAGTCCCTCCCTTTCCACCATAAGATCAATAAGATAAATTCTAAATATCTTTTTTGAAATCTCTGTAAGGGTATCGTAAGGGCAACTGTCAGACGCGGCGTTCAGGCGGTGACATAACAGCCTGGATTGCTTGCGGCTCCATTGGAAGGAACCGTCTCCGGTTTTGGTCGCGTGACGGGCAACGTTCGATCTCCTCGATAGTACGATCCCGCCCGGCCCAGCGCTCGATCCACGTAACCGCATAGGACCGGCAGACTGGGCGAACTGATGAATTTCGCATGCTTATAACTGGACGGGCGTCTGCGGCTCACACCATACGAGAGAGTCGGCGGCTCGTGATTTTCGCAAGAGTAAATCACCGAACATTATCCCCTGGCCATTGCGCTGTACAAGCTGATCGCGCAAGTAATCGTACCTTTGGCCCTGATGAACTAGTGAGGTGTCGACTGACCAGTCGCATTGTTCCCGAAGATCATGCAACACGCGGCTAATCGCCGATGACACATAGTGGTGTGCGTTCCGTAGAAGTCTCCAAGTGTGAGGGCTTTGTTCACCGCGATGAACGAGCAAATTGCGAGCGCGATAGATGCGAGCAATCTGCCGCGCGACGCGGCTCTTCGATCGTGAGGTTGACTTTGCCAGAGTCTTTGGGTCGTGAAACTCCTCCCACACCGTATACAGTCGATTAACTAGCAGCGGGGAGGCGGAACATCTCTTAAAGAGATACATTATAGTGTCGTTACATTTCTTTCCCGTCACGGCCCTCAGAATGTCGTCGGGTGCAACGAATGTCTCGTTTGAATTGGGTGGCAAGTTCCTATCTACGCCTTGTCCGTCTCGAAGCACTGTCGTGTGGACGGATAGAGCAAGATAAGTGGCAATTTTATCGATGCGTCGATAGGCAATGATCGGTGCGATTCGTTCGGCGACGCGCTCGCCCGTCGCCTTGGTGCCCATTGAGCCGGTAATGGTTTCGAGCGCGGTCCAGAGATTAATCATGGCGGTCTTGAGGCTGTCTGAACTCAGCGCGAGCGCATGGCATTCCAGCGCATTCGCGATGCGTCCATCTAGGCGCTTGCCAACAAGTGAATAAGTATCTCGACTTAGTTTGCGATATTCGGAGCGCGGAAATAGCCCAAAATGCTTCTCCGGAGTGACCTCGACCGAAATTGGAGTCTGGTCACCTTCATACGTCAGAACGCGAGCAACGGCCCTGAAGCTCGCGCTGTTGTGATATAGGTTCTGCACGTTCAATAGAGTTGAAAGTTCTTGCAAGCATTGCTCAGCAGCCATTCGCGGTGAAAAGGCGGGGGTGACAGCACTGATAAAAAAGAGCCCATCATTCGATTCGTGCCAGTCCCGCGAAATTGGATCGTGCCGAATACCGCGGCCCTTGCCGGCCTGACTGAATCGTGATTTCTCGATTAGCGAAGCCACATCTCCGCGCTCTCCATTCAGTGCGACGAGACAGTGGAAATCTCGCGACTTTTCCGATAGACGCCCGATAATTTTCTCGATGAACTCAGCCGGACCTGCCCGCCAGGAATCTTGCGAGATTGTCGCGAGCGACTCTTCGTCTAGTCCGCGAGCCAGGATGTGGGTTGCCAGCGTCGATGGGCGATGTCGAAGTTGTTCCTTTTCGCGGATGTTGCCATTGGCAAGCTCTAACGCATGGCCCATCCATCTTTTCTCAACGGGACCAAACAGTGTCAGGGCTATCCGCGCCCGTTCGTTGACGATAGCGG
>JAJYFU010000007.1 GCA_021790795.1 Pseudomonadota bacterium | reverse complement strand
GTGTGCCGGGAGATCCTGAGAGGTTGGCGCCGCTGCTCTCCCAACCGCTGATGGAGTTGTGTCTGCGCATACCGGTCGATGTGCTGACCACAGGCGGCTGGGATCGCGCGCTGGTGCGGCAGGCTTTCTACGACGCGCTGCCGCCGCAGATCCGCAATCGGCGCAATAAAGGCGGAATCGAGATGCACATGCGCCTGACGGTGGAGCGCAACCGCGCGCTGCTGCGCGAGCTGCTGCTCGATGGGATGCTGGTCGCGAACGGCCTGCTCGATCGATCCGCGGTGGAGCGGGCGCTCGCGGGCCGCGCGGAAATCGAGACTCAGTCTGGAGAGTTGATCGAATACGCTTGCATCGAGTCCTGGCTCGAGCGTTGGCATGCCCGGGACTCGTCACGGCGCCCCGGTGTATGGCAGACTGTGACTTGAGCGGCAGGGATCATGGATCAGAACGACCAAGAGGCCGGGGACCGGAATCGGGGGCGTCGCGGCGTGCGGCGGACAGGGGGAGCGCTTTGCATGGCGTTGACGCTGCTGTGCGTCGGGCCGTACGCGCGGGCGGAGAGCCCGGTTACCGTATTCAATCTGCCCGCTCAACCGCTGCCTCAGGCGGTGCTCGAGTTCTATCGCCAGTCCGGTGTGCGGGCCATATACGCAGCGACGCCGCAAGTGCTCACGCTGCGTACGCACGCGGTTCACGGGGCGCTGACGAGTTCGGCGGCGCTCTCGCGCATGTTGCGAGGCACGGGCCTGACGTTCACGTTCGATTCGGCGCATGCCGTCATCATCCGCCCGGCACCGCCGCCCATTCCGTCGCATCCGCGCGGGGTGCGCGCGGCGCATACGGCCCCACGCCGGATAAATCCGCAACCAGATCAGACAGATGCCCTGCTGCAGCCGGTCGACGTCACCGGCAGCTTGATCCGCGGCGTGCGAACGGCCACCGCGCCCATCATCAACGTGGGCCGTACGCAGCTGGAGCAGACCGATTACCCGAGCGTCGCCGACGCGCTGTACGCTCTGCCATTGATCTCACTGAACGGGCCGCGCGAGGACCTGAACGTCGACAATAACGTCGAGGATGGCGCGGGCATCAATCTGCGCGGTCTCGGCGTAGGGGCCACGCTAGTGCTGGTGGACGGCCACCGCCAGCCCCTCGGCGGGCTGACCGGCGGGTTCGTCGATGTATCGACCATCCCGTGGATCGCCGTGAAGCGCATCGAGGTGCTGCCCGACGGCGCCTCGGCCCTTTACGGCGCGGACGCCGTGGCGGGGGTCGTCAACATCATGATGCGCAACGGATTCCAGGGCGCGGAAACGCTGGTGCGCTACGGGAGCGCGATCAACGGGCGCAGCGAATGGATGTTTGGGCAGCTGTTCGGCACGCACTGGCGGGGCGGGCACGGCATGATCGCTTACGAGTACACCGATGCCACACCGCTGGCCGCAAGCGCCCGAGCCTATGCCGCGAACGCCGACAAGACGCCCTTCGGCGGCGCGAATTACGACAGCTACTACACCGATCCCGGCAATATTCTCAATCCCCTGACGCTCCAGCCGGCGTACGGCATCCCGAGCGGACAGAACGGCACGGCGCTCACGCCGGCCGCTCTGGCCACACGCATCAACCTGCAGAACCCGTTCGCGGACTTCCAGATCTTTCCCGAGCGGGTCGCCAACGAGGTGTACGGCTCGGCGAGCCAGCGCGTGGGTGCCGGAGTGGGGCTGTTTGTCCAGGTCCGCTACGCCCAGCGTGACGTCAACCAGAGCACCCTGCCCAACGATGCCGTATTGCAGGTGCCCCCGAGCAACCCGTACTTCGTCAATCCCTATCCGTCCGTCCCCTATACGCTCGTCGCCTACAGCTTTCTCCACGATCTCGGGCCGACACGGTTCGCCGCCCTTTCGCGTGTATACGATGGAACGGTCGGGGCCACGGCGCAGCTCGGTCGGGGTTGGCAGTTGACCGCGAGCGAGTCGTTCGGCAAGCAGTACCTGCGGGCCGACGAGTACGGAGTCACCAATCCGGCAAACCTCGCCGCGGCACTTGCCGATTCCAATCCGGCCACCGCCTTCAATGCATTCGGGTACGGATCGGATAACAACCCGGCGACATTGGCGGCTATCGGCCAGGATTACCGCCGCCGCTCGACCTCGACCCTGGAATCGAGCGATCTGGTCGCCAACGGGCCGCTGCTGCGCGTGCCTGCCGGGGAAGCCAAGCTCGCCGTCGGGCTGGAATGGCGCACCGAGACTCTGGCGCTGGAAGTGCCGCAGCCCAGCAGTCCACGCGGGGCGATCGCATCTGAGCGCTACGGACGGCGGATTTTCTCGGCGTATTCGCAGCTGCACGTGCCGCTGCTCGGCGGTGGACGCGACGCTCAGGGCCCGGCGCGACTGGCACTCGACATTGCCGGCCGCTACGATCATTACAGTGACTTTGGCGGCACATTCAATCCAATGGCGCGGCTGGAGTGGATCGCCTCCGACTGGCTGAAGCTGCGCACCAGCTGGGGCCGCTCGTACCGCGCACCGACACTCGACGATCTGTACGACACATCGCAGAACGTGTCGGGGTTGACGGTCGTGCCGGATCCGCGGTCCTCAACCGGCAGTTCGCTGGTACTGGCCGAGCAGGGCTCCAATCCCAATCTCGCCAATGAGACCGCGCGCACCTGGACCGCGGGCTTCGATTTGACGCCATGGAGCGGGGCACAGCTGTCGCTCACCTTCTACGACATCGCCTACTGGAACCGGATAGAGCAGCCCGCGGCCCACGACCCGTTCGCGGTTCTGCAGGACGGCAACGAGTGGGCGGCGGTGATCAACCGCGCGCCCACACCGGCGGAAATCGAGGCCATCTGCGAGAGCCGGCAGTTCATCGGCCCCGTCGCGACCTGTCTTGCGAGCCATCCGGCCGCGATCGTGGATCTACGCCTGGCCAATCTCTCGGCCACCCGGACTCGCGGCCTCGACATCGCGGCCCGGGAGCGGCTCGTGACCCGGTGGGGACATTTTCACTTTGGACTGCGGGGCACCGACGTGCTGCGGTTCGATCAGGCGCTGACGCCCACCTCTCCTTCGGTGAGCATCCTGAATACCGTCGGGAACCCGCTGTCGCTGCGTTTGCGCGGTACGGCCGGCTGGTGCGCGCATGGCCGCACTGCGCCCGGCCCGGCCATCAATCTGGCCCTCAATTACACCGGACCGTACCGCAATCCGGCCAGCACGCTCGTGCCGGCAGTAAGTGCCTGGACCACGGTCGACGTGTTCGCGAGCGAAAGGCTAAGTCCGAATCGTTTCGGGCAGACCACCGTCTGGCTCAACGCCGTGAATGTTTTCAACCGGTCGCCGCCGTTCGTCGACAGCGAATTTGGCTATGACATCGGCAACGTTCAGGCACTCGGCCGCGTGCTGAGCCTGCAGATCTCGCAGCGCTGGTGAATCGGCCCGGATTTCGCGCTTTTCAGTAATACTGCCAGCCGACCGCCGAGTCGTATTTCGCGCCCAGTAGCCCGCCCTGGGTCTGGGATATCTTGCCGAGCTCGACCAGTTCGGGCTCTGGCTCGATCAAGGGTTCCGCCGGGGCCGCCCCGGCGGAACCGGCCGGTTCGAGCCCTTCCTCGCACGCCGGTGTGTTCATGATGGCTTCTCCGGGTCGGCACACTGCGCATCGCAAGACGATCTTTCCGCGCGCTTCGCGAGCGGGCGGATTATGTCGCATCGTAGCGCGACCGGCAGTCCGAGCCAATATTTTTGCACTGCCGGGGGGGCAAAGTGAATCTCGAGCATCTTAATGGGTAAGGAAGGGAGTGGATAAGCCATTGGGCGAAATCAAGCGGTTTCCCAGATCCGGGGGAGCGGACGCGTTCTTCGACCAGCTGTGCCGTACACATGAGGCGCAGCTGCTCGCCTACCTCACCCAAATGCTTGGCCGGGTTGATCTGGCGCGGGAGGCCATTCAGGACACCTACGAGAAGCTGCATCGGATGTACCGGCCGGAGCAGGTGCTGTTTCCGCGGGCCATCCTCTTCAAGGTCGCGACCCAATACGCGCTGATGCAATTGCGCCGCCGCCGCGTCGAGAGCGCGGTGATCAGCGGACCGGCGGGAATGGAGCAGGTGCCGGACCTGCGCGGGGAGCCGGAGCGGCGGGTCATGGCCGAGCAGATCGAGCAGCGCGTGGCTCAAGTGATCGGCGAGCTGCCCTCTGCGTTGCGCACGGTGTTCGTGCTGGCACACGTGCAGGGCGAGTCGCGCAAGGAAATCGCCCGGCGGCTGGGGATCTCCGAACGGCGTGTGGACAAGCGAATGACGCGCGCGCTGAAGCAATGTCGCGTGAGGTTGTCGATGCAAGGCATTGATCTGGTGGAGGTCGATTGACTTTCGACGCATTCCTCGATCGGCGGCGGCGCGCGCGGGCTCAGGCGGCGCGGTGGCTGACCCGTATGGGCCGAGGGCTGACACCCGCGCGGCAGCGTGCTCTCGAGGCCTGGTTGGCCGATACGCTGCATGCCGAGGAATTCAGTGAATTACGCGCGATATTGGATGTGGCCGCTGAGCTCAAGGGGCCCGCGCGGGCCGCGCTGGCTGCGAGTGCGGCGGAGGCGCCGCGGCGGGCGAGGCTGGACGGTCGAGCGCTGTGGCTCGTTGGGGTCACCGCCACGGCGGTGCTCGTGGTGGTTGCCGCGGGCGGGCTGTGGCTGTGGGGCCGGGGGTATCTGCCGCGCACCTACGGCACGAAGGTCGGTCAGATCCGCAGCGTGGTGCTGCCGGATGGCAGCGTCGCATATCTGAACACGAACACGCGTCTGCGCTGGATCGGCAGCCCCGATAACCGCAAGGTGCGATTGCTCCGCGGCGAGGTGTTTTTCGAAGTGGTGCACGATCCGGCGCGGCCGTTCCGGATCCTGCTGGCGCACAGCGAGGTGCAGGTGCTCGGGACGCGGTTCGACGTCTACCGCAAGACCGATGGCGATGTGCTGGTGACGGTCGTCAGCGGGATGGTCTCGGTGGAGGGGCTGTCCGGGGGGGCGCGCACGCCGTCATGGATCCGCCGTCTGACGACCAACCAGCAGATCGAGTATTCACCGGTCGGGTTGATCGCCGACGTTCACCCGGCGCGGGCGCTAAACGTGATTCGCTGGCGCCAGGGCATCATCGAGACCCGCGGCGAGCCGCTTTCCGCGTTCGTCAGTGATTTGAGCCGCTATACCGCGCAGCGCATCGTCATTGCCGATCCGCGTGCGGCCCGCATGCAGATCGGTGGAGCGTTCAGCGTACGCAACGTCGGCGCGACCCTCGATCGTATTGCCCGGATCGAGCCGCTCACCGTCACTCACGAGGACGGAGCGTTCGTTCTGGGTTACCGAGCCACGGATCGGCAGGGGGGGGGCGTCCCCCAATGAGCCGATGGGATCGGATCGTAGATTTGGACCATAAACACCTAGAGAGGACCAGCAGATGCTCATTCTTACAAGGCGAGTCGGCGAGACCGTGATGATCGGGGACGACGTCACCATCACGGTGCTCGGCGTCAAGGGCAACCAGGTGCGCGTCGGTATCAATGCGCCCAAGCACGTGGCGGTGCATCGGGAGGAGATTTACGAGCGGATCAAGCGCGAACAGCGCGCTGCCGGCGCTGTCAATGGCGAGGCGCCGAAGTCCGTGCCGAGCTTCGCGCCGCCGGGCGCCTGAGACGCCCTCTGGGCGCCCCCGGGGGGCGTGGCGCCCAGGACACTTCATCGATAAGTCGATCGTTCATCCATCAACGCCGCCGCGGACACCGCGGCGGCGTTGTCCGATGCTGGGCGTGCAAGGGCGCGCGCGCGCTGCTACATTACAATAAGTAATAATAAAGCCTCGCCTGTTCACCCGCATGCTTTACCAGCAATCGAGGGAAGAAAGCGCCGAGATTCTCCGGCGCGTGCTGCAGCTGATGTCACCGCACCCGGCCGGGTACCATCCGCTGAGCTATACGGTCTGGTACGAGCATGCCGCGCAGCTCAATCCCCCGCTGAGCCAGGAGGTGGAGAAGCTTCTGGCGTCGGCGTCGCCTGTCTCGGACGCCGACGTCCGGCGCCTGCATGCGCTGCACATCGCCGCCCGCGACGTGGAGATGTTCGAGCTGGCGCAGCGGGATCTGCGCGAGCTGATCGGGCGCACCGAGCAGGACACGGCCGACGCCGAAGAGACTCTGGGGCACTTCACCGAGACGCTCGCGGCGGCGGCGCAGCAGATGGCGGAGCCTGAGGCCGTGCCTGCGCTGATCGGCAGCCTGCTCGCGCAATCCGAGCAGGTGTGCTCGCGGCTGAGCGCCCTGCACGCGCAGCTCGCCAGACAGCGCGAGGAGGTCGTCGGCATCATTGAGCGGCTGGAGCGCGCGCATATCGAGCCGCAGCGCGATCCGCTCACCCAGCTGGCCAATCTCAACGGCCTGCACCGCGCGATCGAAGGCGAGGACAACCCGGACGGACTGATGCACGTGGCGCTGTTGGCCATCGACATCGATTACTTCAAGCGCATCAACGACACGCACGGCCATGTGGTCGGCGACAAAGTGCTGGTGAAAGTCGCGGAAATCCTGCGCGAGCGGCTGGCCGGCGACGACCTCGCTGCGCGCATCGGCGGGGACGAGTTTGCGGTGCTCCTGCGCGGCAAATCGCTGGCCGCGGCGGCGGCGCTGGCGGAGACGGTCCGTTCGGCGGCGCAGCGCATGCTGATCGTGCATCCCGACGGAGCCCAATTCGCGGGCGATGTGACTCTGTCGATCGGCGCAGCGGCGGCACGCGCGGGCGATTCGCTCGAGACGCTGCGCCACCGGGCGGATTCGGCGCTGTATGACGCCAAGAGCGCTGGACGCAACCGCGTCGCGGTCGCAGCCGGCGGCGAGTCGCGTTAACGGCGAACGCGCCGGTCTCCTGCAAGCCCATTGCGAATCGCGCAGGCCATCCGGCTCCGACCTGCCGGGACGGACGGCTGTGACGATTTGCCTTCAGCACTCGGTGACGTTCACCGCCAATCCTCCCTGTGAAGTCTCCTTGTAAATCGTGGACATGTCCGCGCCGGTCTGACGCATGGTCAGGATCACGTGGTCGAGGGACACCTTGTGGCTCCCGTCGCCGCGCATGGCGAGCCGTGCGGCATTGATGGCCTTCACGGCGCCCATGGCATTGCGCTCGATGCACGGAATCTGCACCAGTCCGCCGACCGGATCACAGGTCAGCCCGAGATTGTGCTCCATGCCGATTTCCGCCGCGTTCTCGATCTGCTCGTTGCTGCCTTGCAAGGCCGCCACCAGGGCTCCGGCGGCCATCGAGCAGGCTACGCCGACCTCGCCCTGGCAGCCCATTTCGGCTCCCGAGATCGACGCGTTCTGCTTGTAGAGCATGCCGATTGCGCCGGCGGTGAGCAGGAAACGCAGCACGCCCTCGTCGCTGGCGCCGGGCTCGAAGCGGCGGTAGAAATGCAGCACCGCCGGGACGATGCCCGCCGCGCCGTTGGTTGGCGCGGTCACCACGCGCCCGCCGGAGGCATTTTCCTCGTTCACCGCCAAGGCAAACGCGTCGACCCAGTCGAGCGCCTCCAGGGGGCGAGCCGTCGCGCTTTCGGTCAGCTGCCGGTACAGCTTCGGGGCGCGGCGCCGCACTTTCAGCGGTCCGGGCAGCACACCGTTCTGCCTGAAGCCGCGCTCGACGCATGCCTGCATCACGTTCCAGATGCGCTCGAGGCCGGCGCGCACGCTGGCCTCGCTCGAGCGCGCACATTCGTTGGCGAGCATGAGCTCGAAGATCTCCAGGCCGTTGTCGCGACACTGGCTCAGCAGCTCGCGCGCGTTCGAGAACGGATAGGGTATGCCCGCGGGGGCGCTCGCGTCCCGCGCCCTGTCGTCTCCGGCGCGCACGATGAATCCGCCGCCGATCGAGTAGTACTCCTGCTCGCAAAGCGGCGTGCCGCTGGCCGCCGCGGCGGTGAAGCGCATGCCGTTTGGATGTTGAGGAAGCCGTTCGCCACGCAGCAACAGCAGCTGCGTACGCTCATCGAAGGCGATCTCGTGAGTCCCGAGAAGGGCGATGCGCCCGCTGGAGCGGATGCGCCGCAGGGTGGGCTCGATGGCATCCGGATCGACCGATTCGGGCAACGCGCCCGAGAGCCCCATGAGTATCGCCCGATCGGTGCCGTGGCCGAGGCCGGTGAGCGCCAGCGAGCCGTACAGCCGCACCGTGACCGTCTCGAGCGGCGCGAGCAGGCCGGTCTGCTCCAGATCGCGCACGAACTGGAACGCGGCCTGCATCGGCCCCATGGTGTGCGAGCTGGAAGGTCCGATGCCGACCTTGAAGATGTCGAACACACTGAGCGACATGCCGAGAATCTCCCCCGAGCGCGCTAGACTTCCACGTCCCATGCGCCATTATCGGCTGCTTGGGGTGAACCGCGATAGCGGCAAGGACCCGAGCCATTGCCGGCGCACACACCGGGCGGTCGGACAGCAATCCGCCCGAGGGCTCTGGTGCGCCGGGGCGCCGCAGCACGATCCTGGGCCCGGTAGCGACGCCCTCTGGGCGCGGTATTCCGGCTCGTACAGTGCCCCCCTGGGCTGTCAACGCAAGGGCCTAACGGAGGTGAAGCACAGGATGCGCCGGAAACCCCAAGGGCCAGAAGCCGCGGATTACATGGGCCGTAGGGGGCGCCGGCGGGCGGACTCGTGCCGGCAGGAACGGGAGCGGCCCGGTCAGCGGAAAAAAGCCTTCCAGCGCGAGGGTCTTGAGCGTACAATGCGCATCCTCCGCGGGCCTCGGCTGCGGAGAGCGGAGCGGCTGTGCCCTCGGGTGAGCGCCCCGACAGCGTGACAGCCAGAAAGCCCCCCGAGGGGCTTTTTGTTTTTGGGCGGCCGGCAAACGGGTAGTGCACTGAGGGGGGCAGTGCTCGTTGCTCTGGCTGGGCGGGCCGGGTGGCCCGTTTTGCGTTTTTGGGGCCACGTTACGGGAGCGGATCGATGTCGGCGACATTGCGCGAGCGGCTGATCGCCCTCATTGAGCCGTTGATCGGGCGGTTGGGCTACGAGTTGGTTGATTTGGAGTACGGGGCCGGGCGCGGCAGCGCGCTCGTGCGACTGTACATCGACCGGGCCGGTGGCGTGGGGATCGAGGACTGCGAGCGCGTCAGCCGTGAGGTGTCGGCGCTGCTGGATGTCGAGGACCCGGTTCCCACGGCATACACGCTCGAGGTGTCCTCGCCGGGATTCGACCGGGTGCTGCGCACGCGCGAGCATTTCGAGCGATTCGCCGGCCAGCGGGTGTTCGTCGAGCTCGCGACGCCGCGCGAGGGTCGGCGCCGCTATACCGGCATGCTGGTGGCGGCCGGGGATGCGGGGATCGAGCTTGACGTTGACGGCGAACATGTGACGGTACGCTATGAAGAGTTGGCCAAGGCAAGACTGGCGGGTTGAGCGGCGATGCGCGCGGTGACGACTGGTGCAGAGGTGAGAGCAGTGAACAAGGAAATCCTGATGGTTGTCGATGCCGTCTCGAACGAGAAGGGCGTCGACAAAGATGTGATTTTCGAGGCGCTCGAGGCCGCGCTCGCCGCCGCGACGCGCCGCAAGCACGGCGAGGAGTGGGATGTGCGGGTGGCGATCGACCGGCGCAGCGGCGATTACGACACGTTCCGCCGGTGGAAGGTTTTCGCCGACGATTCGACGGAGCTGCAGGCGCCGGACCGGGAGCTGCGTTTCGAGGATGCTCGCGATCTCGATCCGAACGCGCAGATCGACGGGTTCGTCGAGCAGCCGATCGAGTCGGTCGCCTTCGGGCGCATCGCCGCCCAGCAGGCCAAGCAGGTCATCGTGCAGAAAGTGCGCGAAGCCGAGCGGCGGCAGGTGGTGGACGCCTACCACGACCGGGTGGGCACGCTCGTCAGCGGCGTCGTCAAGCGGGTCGACCGCAACGGGATCTACATCGATCTCGGCTCGAACGCCGAGGGTTTCGTGCCGCGCACCGACATGATTCCGCGCGAGCAGGTCAAGGCCCAGGACCGCATCAAGGCGTTCCTGCGCGAGGTGCGCTCCGAACTGCGCGGCCCGCAGCTGTTTTTGACGCGCACCGCCCCGGAGTTCCTGATCGAGCTGTTCAAGCTCGAGGTCCCCGAGGTCGGCCAGGGGCTGATCCACATCCTCGGCGCGGCGCGTGATCCGGGAGTGCGCGCCAAGATCGCCGTACGAAGCACCGACGCGCGCATCGACCCGGTCGGTGCCTGCGTCGGCATGCGCGGCTCGCGTGTGCAGGCGGTCTCCAACGAGATCGCCGGCGAGCGTGTCGACATCATTCCCCACGACGAGAACCCGGCTCAGTTCGTCATCAACGCCATGTCGCCCGCCGAGGTCCACTCCATCGTCGTCGACGAGGATTCCCACAGCATGGACATCGCGGTGGCCGAGGACAAGTTGTCCCAGGCGATCGGCCGCGGCGGACAGAACATCCGCCTGGCCAGCCAGTTGACCGGCTGGGAGCTGAACGTGATGACCGAGTCTGATGCCGAGGCCAAGAGCGAGACCGAATCCAAGTCATTGGTACAGCTGTTCATGAAGCAGCTCGACGTCGACGAGGACGTGGCGACCATCCTGGCGCAGGAGGGCTTCTCGACCATCGAGGAGATCGCCTACGTTCCACAAGGCGAACTCGCCTCGATCGCCGAGTTCGACGAGGGGATCGTCAAAGAGCTGCGCAACCGGGCGCGCGACGTGCTCTTGACTCAGGCGATCGCCAGCGAGGAGTCGCTGGATCAGTCGATGCCCGCCGACGATCTGCTGCTGCTCGAGGGCATGAGCCCGGATCTGGCGCTGGCGCTGGCGCGCCGCGGGGTGTGCACACGCGAGGATCTCGCCGAGCAGTCGATCGATGACCTGAACGATATCGAGGGATTGGCGCCGGAAGAGGCGGGCAAGCTCATCATGACAGCTCGGGCGCCCTGGTTCGCGCCCAGCAACTGAATCTCAAGGGTGCAAGACGTATGGCGGAAGTGACCGTAGCGCAGTTCGCGGAAGTCCTGAAGGTGCCGGTGGATCGGCTGCTCGAGCAGCTCGATCAGGCGGGCATTCGGGTCGACGGACCGGACGATCACATCAGCGACGATGCAAAGCTCGAGCTGCTCACCCATCTGCGCCGCAGCCACGGAGCGGGCAAGGACGGCGACGCCGCGCCCCGTCGCATCACCCTCAAGCGCAAGACTCAAAGCGAGCTGAAGCTCTCCAGCGTACAGGGCCGCTCGCGCACGGTCAGCGTGGAAGTGCGGACCAAGCGCACCTACATCAAGCGCGACGTGCTCGAGGAACAGGCCCGCAAGCAGCACGACGAGACCGAGCAGAAGCGCCGCGAGGCCGAGGAGGCCGAGCGGCTCGAGCAGGAGCGGATCGAGCACGAGCGCCGCGAGCACGAGCGGCTCGAAGCGGAGAATCGGCGCCGCATCGAGGAAGAAGAGGCCGCCCGCAAGCGTGCCCAGGATGATGCGCGGCGAGAGGCGGAGCAGCGGGCGCAGCAGGAGCACGAGCGCCGCGAGCGTGAGGCGCTCGAGCACCAGAATCGTGAGAATCCGCCGGCCGAGCCGGCCCCGAAGGTCAAGGAGCCGCCCGCCGCCGCGGCGCGGCCGGCGGCGCCCGGGGCCCGGGAACGTCCCGCGACCGATGACAAGCACACGCGCTATGGACGCGAGGAGCTGCATGTCACCACCGACGTCAGCTCGCGCTTCAAGAAGCGCCGCCCGGTCAAGTCGCGCACGGTGCGCGGTGCGTCGGAGGCGCGCCACGGATTCGAGAAGCCGACGGCGCCGCTGGTGCACGAGGTGAACATCGGGGAGACCATCACCGTGGGCGAGCTGGCCCAGAAGATGGCGGTCAAGGCGCCGGTCGTCATCAAGGCGCTCATGAACATCGGCGTGATGGCCACCATCAATCAGTCGCTCGACCGGGACACGGCGGTGCTGGTGGTCGAGGAGCTCGGCCATACCGCCAAGCTGATCCAGGAGGATCAGATCGAAGCGGGGCTGCAAGGCGAGAAGGCCGAGGCGGAACAGCTGGAGGCGCGTCCGCCGGTGGTGACCGTGATGGGGCATGTCGATCACGGCAAGACCTCGCTGCTCGATTACATCCGGCGCACCAAGGTGGCCGCCGGCGAGGCCGGCGGGATCACGCAGCACGTGGGCGCCTATCACGTGGAGACGCCCAAGGGCGTGGTGACTTTCATCGACACACCGGGCCACGCGGCGTTCACCGCGATGCGCGCTCGCGGCGCGAAAGTCACCGACGTGGTCATTCTCGTCGTGGCCGCCGACGACGGCGTCATGCCGCAGACCATCGAGGCGATCCAGCACGCGCGTGCCGCGGGCGTGCCGATCGTGGTCGCGGTCAACAAGATCGACAAGAGCGATGCGGATCCCGACCGGGTGCGCAACGAGCTCGCCAAGCAGGGCGTGATTCCCGAGGAATGGGGCGGGGAGAACATGTTCGTGAACGTGTCGGCGCACACCGGCGAGGGGATCGACGCGCTGATCGAGGCGGTGCTGCTGCAGGCGGAAGTGCTCGAGCTGCGCGCGCCGAGCACGGGACTCGCCAGCGGCGTGGTCATCGAGTCGAGCCTCGAGAAGGGCCGGGGCGCGGTCGCCACGGTGTTGGTGAAGAAAGGCACGCTCAAGCTCGGCGAGCCGATCATCGCCGGCTCGGAGTTCGGTCGGGTGCGCGCCCTGTTCGACGAGAACGGCAACGCGCTCGAGGCGGCTCCGCCGTCGATGCCGGTGGTGGTCCTCGGGCTCTCGGGCGCTCCAAACGCCGGCGAGGAGATTCTGGCCGTCGAGAGCGAGCGCAAGGCGCGCGAAGTGGCCATGTACCGGCAGAGCAAATCCCGCGACGTGAAGCTTGCCCGGCAGGCGACGCGCGCGGAGGACGTGTTCTCGCAGATGCAGGAGCAGAAGGCCGGCGCGGTGGCGGTGCTCGTCAAGGGCGATACGCAAGGCAGCGTCGAGGCGTTGCGCGAGGCGCTCGAGAAGCTCTCGACCGAGGAAGTGCAGGTCAAGCTGATCGCCAGTGGCCTCGGCGGCATCACGGTATCGGACGCGCAGCTCGCTGCGGCCTCCAAGGCGTTGATCATCGGTTTCAACGTTCGCGCCGATTCCGGTGCGCGCGATGCGATGAAGGAATCCGGTGTGGAAGTGCGCTACTACAGCATCATCTACGAGGCTATCGACGACGTCCGCCAGATGATGACCGGATTGCTGCGGCCGGAGATCAAGGAGCAGATCGTGGGTGTGGCGCAGGTTCGCGAGGTGTTCCGCTCGAGCAAGTTCGGCGTAGTCGCCGGGTGCCTGGTCACCGAGGGCTTCGTGCGGCGCAACAACCCGATCCGCGTGCTGCGCGACAACGTGGTCATCTTCGAGGGCGCGCTCGAGTCGCTGCGCCGCTTCAAGGACGATGTCAACGAGGTGCGGGCCGGCACGGAGTGCGGCATCGGCGTGAAGAACTACCAGGACGTGCGCGTGGACGACCAGATCGAATGCTTCGCGCGCGTCGAGGTGGCCCGGACGCTGCAATGAGCGCCGCCGACTCCAGGATCCGCAAGATCGAAGCGCAGCTGCAGCGGGTGATCGCGGGCCTGGTCGCGCGCGACGTCAAGGATCCGCGGGTCGGTCACGTCACCATCACCGCCGTGCGGCTCGCGACCGATCTCGGGCTCGCCCGCGTGTACTTCGTGCCCTTCGCCGCCGAAAATTCGGCCGACGAGGTGCTGCGCGGTTTGACCCGCGCGGGCGGATTTCTGCGCGGGCAGGTGGGCCGCGAGCTCGGCCTCCGGCATGCGCCGCGGCTGGAATTTCACCTCGACGACACCGCAGAGCGGGCGGCGCGCCTGAGCGGCGTGATCGATCGGGCGCGGACCGAGGATCAGGCCAAAGATCGGGCCAAGCACTGACGCCGATGCCCATCGGGATTGTCCTGCTCGACAAGCCCGCCGGGCTTTCGTCGAACGCGGCGTTGCAGCGCGTTCGGCGGCTGTACGGGGCCGCGAAGGCCGGCCACGCCGGCAGCCTCGATCCGCTGGCCACCGGGATGCTGCCGATCTGCCTCGATGAGGCGACCAAGATCGCCGGCGAGATCCTCTCGAGCCGCAAGCGCTATCGATTCACTGTGTTGTTGGGCGTCAGTACGGTCACCGGTGACCGCGAAGGGGAGATCGTCGAGCGATCGAGTGTGCCGGATCTTGCGCCGGAGCGGATCGAAGCCGTACTCGAGGCGTTCCGGGGGGCCGGACGCCAGGTGCCACCAATGTACTCGGCCCTCAAGCGCGGGGGCCGGCCCCTCTATGAGCTGGCCCGCGCCGGTGTGGTGGTCGAGCGCGAGGCGCGCCCCATCGAGATCTTCGACCTGCGGCTCCTCGCACGACACGGCGAAAGCATCGATCTCGAGACCCACTGCTCGAAGGGCACGTATGTGCGCACGCTGGCCGAGGATATCGCCCGCGCGCTGGGTACTTGCGGGCATGTCACGGCATTGCGGCGCATCAGTGTCGAGCCCTTCGAACGGGAGCCGATGCAGACCCTGGAATCGATCGCGCTCGCGTGCGAGAACGGGCCGCCGCCGCGGATGTTGCCGGCGGACTGGCCGCTGGCGCATCTGCCGGCGGTGTATCTGGATAGCCTGCAAGCCACGCGGATCAGTCATGGACAGGCGGTGGTGATCGGGGGCGCCGGTGCCGGAAAGGTCAGGCTGTACGGGACCGGGCGCTTTCTCGGTATCGGGGAGGCCGATGGCCTCGGCGGCGTGCGCCCCAAGCGGTTGTTCGGCCCCTGATGTCCGGCGCGGGGGAAGCCAGGGGATGGGTCACCGCAACGCCCGGGTACCGGCGAGCGCTTGGGGCCGCGCTAGGGCGGTGTCGCGGTGACCGCCGGATCGAGGCTCTGCAGCGCCCGCGCCAGATTGGTATGCCCCGTCTGGCGCAGCTGCCGGCCGGAATACGCATTGCCCGGGGTCATGCACGGGCTTTTCGCGGGGATGAGGCTGTCCACCTTGCGGATACATCCCGCCGGGACGTCCGCCAGCTTGCGTTCGGGCCGAGAGGCCGGGAGGCTGGCGCAGCCCGCCAGCGCGATCGCACTGCCCAGAATGAGGAGCGATCGGATCATGGTGGACTGAAGTGTAGCGCGAGATATGCGGCTTCGCGAGATACGCGGCTTGTGGCGAGGGGCATTGCCCAGGTAAAATTGTGGGCTTCCTCTTAAGGGTAACCGGTAGCTACCTGGGATTGTCGAGCAATGGCTTTAACCAGCGAGATGAAAAGCGGAATTCTGGCGCAATATCAGCGCGGTCCAGCGGATACGGGATCTGCCGAGGTCCAGGTCGCGCTGCTTTCGGAGCGCATCAACGGCTTGAGCGAGCATTTCAGTGCGCACCAGCGCGATCACGCCTCGCGTCGCGGGCTGGTCAAGCTCGTCAATCAGCGCCGCAAGCTCCTCGATTACCTCAAGGCGACCAAGCCGCAGACCTACCAGGAGCTCGTGGAGCGCCTGGGACTGCGCCGATAACCGAACACCCAAAGGGCCGGGCGCACAGCCGGCCCTTCATGTTTTGGGGTGTCGGTTGCATCCTCCGAACGTTAGATCTACATCAAGGAGTTGACCTTGAGCGTCAGCAAATCATTCCAGTACGGCTCCCACACGGTCACATTGGAGACCGGCGAGCTCGCTCGTCAAGCCGACGGCGCCGTGCGCGTCTCGATGGGCGATACGGTGGTGCTGGTGACCGCGTGTGCGCAAAAGAGCGCGCAGGCGGGCCGCGATTTCTTTCCACTGACCGTCAATTATGTCGAGAAGACCTACGCGGCCGGCCGGATCCCCGGCGGCTTCTTCAAGCGCGAAGGCCGGCCGAGCGAGAAGGAAACGCTCACCTCCCGCCTGATCGACCGGCCGATCCGCCCGCTGTTTCCCGACGGCTTCTACAATGACGTGCAGGTGGTGGCCACCGTGATGTCGCTCGACCCGCAGGTCGATCCGGACATCGCCGCGCTGCTGGGCGCCTCGGCGGCGCTGTCGCTCTCGGGCATCCCGTTCAACGGTCCGATCGGCGCGGCCCGCGTCGGCTGGAAAGACGGGCAATACCTGCTCAACCCGACGGCCGCCGAGCTCGCCGAGTCGGAGCTTCACCTGGTCGTTGCCGGTACCGAGCACGGCGTCCTCATGGTGGAATCGGAGGCCAAGTGCCTGTCCGAAGACGTGATGCTGGGGGCAGTGGTCTTCGGTCACCAGCAGTTGCAGAGCGCCATCGCCGCGATCCACGCGTTGGTACGCGAGGCCGGCAAGCCACGCTGGAACTGGCAGGCGCCCGCGGAGAATGCCGAACTGGCCGATGCAGTGGCCGGCAAGGCGCGCGAGCCGCTCGCTCAAGCCTATACCATCACCGAGAAGCAGCAGCGCTATACGCGCATCGGGCAGATCAAGACCGAGACCCTCGAGGCGCTCGCCGGCGGCGAGAGCGCCCGGTGGAGCAGCGAGCAGGTCGATTCGGCGCTGTTCAAGCTGGAAAGCGACATCGTGCGGCAGCGGATCCTCAATGGCGATCCGCGCATCGACGGGCGTGACTGCCAGACCGTTAGGCCGATCACCGTCAAGGTCGGTGTGCTGCCGCGCACGCACGGCTCGGGGCTGTTCACGCGTGGCGAAACCCAGGCGATGGTGGTCACCACGCTCGGAACCACCCGCGATGCGCAGATTATCGATGCGCTCGAGGGCGAGCGCCGCGAGCCGTTCATGCTCCATTACAACTTCCCGCCGTTCTCGGTGGGCGAGACCGGCATGATGGGCTCGCCCAAGCGCCGGGAGATCGGTCACGGCAATCTCGCTCGCCGCGGTGTGAATGCGGTGATGCCGAATATGATGTCGTTCCCGTACGTGATCCGCATCGTCTCGGAGATCCTGGAGTCCAACGGCTCGAGTTCCATGGCCACGGTGTGCGGCGCCTCGCTGTCGCTGATGGATGCCGGAGTGCCGATCAAGGCGCCGGTGGCCGGTGTGGCGATGGGGCTGGTCCTGGAGGGCGCCCGCTACAAGGTTCTGACCGACATCCTGGGCGACGAGGATCATCTGGGCGACATGGATTTCAAGGTTGCGGGCACGCAGGAGGGCGTGACCGCCCTGCAGATGGACATCAAAGTCGAGGGCGTGACGCCCGAGATCATGAAGGTGGCGCTCGAGCAGGCGCGCGCGGGCCGGCTGCACATTCTCGGGGAAATGAGCAAGGTGATCAGCGCGCCGCGATCCAACATGTCGGAATGGGCGCCCTCGATCATCACCCTGAAGATCGATCCGGAGAAGATCCGCGACGTCATCGGCAAGGGCGGTGCGGTGATCCGCCAGATCACCGAGGAGACCGGCACCACCATCGACATCGAGAGCGACGGCACGGTCAAGATCGCCTCCGTCAACGGGACCGCCGGGCGCGAGGCGCAGCGGCGCATCGAGCTGATCACCGCGGATGTGGAGGTGGGCCAGATTTACCAGGGCAAGGTGGTGCGGCTGATGGATTTTGGCGCATTTGTCACCATTCTGCCGGGCCGCGACGGCCTGGTGCACATCTCGCAGATCTCCAACGAGCGGGTGGAGCGCGTCAGCGACAAGCTCAAGGAAGGCGACGTGATCCGCGTGAAGGTGCTCGAGGTCGATCGCCAGGGCCGCATTCGCCTCTCGATGCGCGACGTCGACGTCGCCTGATCGCGTGAGGAAATCGCCGGGGGCTCGTCCGCAACGGGCGAGCCCCGGCCGTCGATCGGGCGCAGCTATAGCTCATTCCGCGCCGCCGAGCGCGAGCCTCCGCACGCCGTGGAAGGCGGTGGGGTTCCAGTGCGCGATGGCCCAGGCGAGCACCTCGAGCGCCGGGGCGTCAGTGAGCGACGGCGGCGGCCTCTGATTCAGCAGCCGCAAGATCTCGTGCAGCTGCGCGCCGGCGCGTGCCGATTGGAGCGCCACGGAGCGCCGCGATTTGGCGAGCTTCGCCCCACCGGGCTCGGTGATGAGCGGCAGGTGCGCGTAGCGCGGCTGCGGCAGACCCAGCGCTTCCTGCAACAGGATCTGCCAGCCGGTGCTCTCGAGCAGATCGGCCCCACGTACCACGTCCGTCACGCCCTGCAGGGCATCGTCCACGACCACTGCGAGCTGGTAGGAGAACACCCCGTCGCGGCGGCGCACGATGACGTCCCCGAGGCTCCCGGGAGGGAAGGCGCAGGGGTCCTGAAAGCGATCGTGGAAGGTGAGCGCGCGATGCTCATCGATGCGGACTCGCGTCGCCGTGGGCCCCGGGCGGCGCGGACCTGAGCGGCACGTGCCCGGATAGCGGCTGCTCGACATTCCCGCCTGCGCGAGCGCCCCTCGCGAGCAGCTGCATTCGAAAGTGACGCCGGCGGCGCGCAGACGATCCAGGGCAACCTGGTAGTGCGCCGTGCGGCGGCTCTGGTATTCGACCGCGCCGTCCCAGTGCAGCGCGAAGGCTTCGAGCGTTTCCAGGATCTTCCCGGCGCAGCCCGGAATGCTGCGCGGGTCAAGATCCTCCATCCGCACGAGCCAGCGGCCGCCGTGGCTGCGGGCATCGAGGAAGCTCGCGCATGCCGCCAGGAGCGAGCCCAGGTGCAATGAGCCGGTGGGAGAGGGTGCGAAGCGCCCCGTGTATCCGGAGGCGCTCGCCGGGCGCCGATTATCGGTAGCGGTCGTCGCGGTCGCCGTACTGCTTCTCGCGTCGCTCGCGCCGTTCCTGCGCCTCGATGCTGAGTGTCGCCACTGGACGCGCCTCCAGGCGCTTGATGCCGATTTCCTCGCCCGTCTCGAGGCAGTAGCCGTACGTGCCGTCATCGATGCGCTTGAGCGCCTCGTCGATCTTGCGGATCAACTTGCGCTCGCGGTCGCGGGTGCGCAGCTCCAGGCTGAACTCCTCTTCCTGCGTGGCGCGGTCCGAGGGGTCCGGAAAATTGGCGGCTTCGTCCTTCATATGCGAGACCGTCCGATCGACCTCGACCATCAGATCGCGCTTCCAGCCATTGAGGATGTTGCGGAAGTGCTCGAGCTGCTCCTGGCTCATGTACTGCTCGCCGCGCCTGGGAATGTACGGCTGAACGTTGCGCGGGCCTGCGAGCAGGCTCCCGGGTTCAACCGCTTCGACCTCATCCGTGTCCATCGTGCTCGGCACCCGAGAGTGTAGTGACGGCACCGCCTGCAGCGGCGCCTTGGCCGTATCCGTCGCCTGACGGACCGTTGATTTGCGCGCTTCTTCCGCCGTCGAGGCACCCGGTGCTTGCGCGCTCGCCGCGCGGCCCGGTCCCGGTTTGTGCGCCGGCGCATGGGGGGCTTTGCGGGTGGGCGGCCGCTTGACGGCTGCGGTTTTCTTCGCAGCGGCCTTCGCGGGCGCGGCCTTCTTACCCTTCGCGGTTTTCGGCGCGGGTTTCTTGGCCGGCATCAATCGCTCCTACGCATGGGCTTGTGGCGGGACGCGCGATTATACCGGCGGACCTGCGCCTGTACAGGGGCGCGGCGCCGAGCCGGATCACGGGAGCGAGCCGGCCCAGCCGCTCTGGCGGCGCTCGACGGCGACCCGTGTGGTGATGCCGCCCCGCACCCTGAACCGCGCCTCGAGGCGCAGGTAACGGGGGCTCAGCGCCTCGGCGAGGTGGTCGGCGATCTCATTGGTGACGGCCTCGTGAAAGACGCCGCGGTCGCGGAACGACCAGATGTAGAGCTTCAGCGATTTCAGTTCCACACAGCGCCGATCGGGCACGTAGGCGAGCACGAGTGTGGCAAAGTCCGGCTGCCCGGTGAGCGGACACAGGCAGGTGAACTCCGGAATCCGCATGCGGATGGTGTAATCCGCCTGCGGCGCCGGATTGGCGAAGGTTTCGACGGTGTGCGCAGGCTGTGAGGGCATGGACAATTACTCTACACTAGCGCGCCTCGCTGCGGCGGCCATTCATGATAGAGATCGGAAGATTGCGCAGATGCGGCTGACCAAGATTAAGCTCGCCGGTTTCAAGTCCTTTGTCGATCCCACTCAAATCAGCTTTCCGAGCAGCCTGACCGGCGTCGTCGGTCCGAACGGCTGCGGCAAGTCGAACGTCATCGATGCGGTGCGCTGGGTGATGGGGGAGCTGTCCGCCAAGCACCTGCGCGGCGACAACATGGCGGATGTCATTTTCAACGGCTCCTCGGCGCGCAAGCCCGTCGGTACGGCCTCGGTGGAGCTGGTCTTCGACAACTCCGATGGTCAGGTCGGGGGCGCCTATGCCAGCTACAACGAGATCGCGCTCAGGCGCCAGGTCGCGCGCGACGGCTCGTCCGGCTATTACATCAACGGCGCGCGCTGCCGGCGCAAGGACATCACCAACCTGTTCCTCGGCACGGGGCTCGGCTCGCGCAGCTACGCGATCATCGAGCAGGGCACCATCTCGCGCATCATCGAGGCGAAGGCCGAAGACATGCGCGCGTTCGTCGAGGAGGCCGCCGGCATCTCCCGCTACAAGGAGCGCCGGCGCGAGACCGAGAGCCGCATCGCGGAGACGCGCGAGAACCTCGAGCGCCTTCAGGATGTGCGCGAGGAAGTCGAGAAGCAGATCCGCCACTTGCAGCGCCAGGCCGCCACCGCGCGCCGCTATCGGGACCTGCAGGAGCAGGAGCGGCGCGCGTTTGCGGAGCTGCTCGCGCTGCGCATGCGCGATCTGGACAGCGGCACCGAGGTGCACGACAGCGTGACGCGCGAGCGCGAGCTTGCGATGCAGTCGGCGCTTGCCGATCAGCGCGCTGCGGAGGCGGCCATCGAGCACGCGCGCGAGCGCCACGGCGAGGCGGGCGATCAGCTTGCGCGCATACAGGGACGCCACTACGAGCTGGGCGCCGAGATCTCCCGGCTCGAGCAATCGATCCAGCACACCCGAGCGCTGCGCGAGCGGCAGCGCTCGGACCTGCAGCAGTGCCGCGCCAGCCTCGCCCAGCTGGCCGAGCACATCGAGCGCGAGACTCAGGGGCTCGCCGCGGTGCGCAGCGAGCTCGAGCAGTGCGCTCCGCGGCTCGAAGCCGCTCAACGGGCCGAGCACTCGGCCGGCGAGGCGCTCGAGGCGAGCGAACGGGAGCTCGCCGATTGGCAGGAACGCTGGGAGCGGCTCAACGAGGCGCTCGCGGCAGCCGACCGCACCGCACAGGTGGAGCGCGCGCGCATCGAGCAGCTGGAGAATCAGCTGCGTCGTTTCACCGGACAGAGCGAGCGACTCGCACTCGAGCGCGATGCCCTCGGTGCGCAGGACTCGAGCGAGCAGCTCGCGCTGCTCGATGAGCAGGAAGGTGCCGCGCGCGCGGCGAATCAGGCGCTCGCCGAGCAGCGGGCCACGGCGCTCGAGCGGGTGCAGAGTGCGCGCAGTGCGCAGCTCGAGGCTGAGCGGGCCCTGGAAGCCGCGCGCTCGCAGCGCGAGCGCGCGCGGGCGGAATGCACTTCGCTCGAGGCGGTGCAGCGGGCCGCCCTCAGCAGCAGCGCCGGGCAAGTGAGCGAGTGGCTCGGCGGCGCAGGGCTCACCGGCCGAGCCCGCCTCGCCGAGCGCATCGAGGTCGAGTCCGGGTGGGAGCGGGCCGTCGAGACCGCGCTCGGGGACTATCTCGAGGCCGTGTGCGTCGAGGGACTCGATGCGCTCGCCGACTCGCTCGAGTCGCTGGCCCAGGGCCGGCTGATGCTGGTGCACGAGACGGCGCGGGCCGAGCCCGCCGCCGATACGCGCTCCCTGGCCCACAAGGTCCGCGGTTCCGCCGCCGCCGCCGAGTCGCTGGCGGGAGTGCGTACCGCGGAGTCGCTCGCCGAGGCCCTGAGCCTGCGCAGCTCGCTCGGCGCCAACGAGTCGGTCATCACGCGCAGCGGCGAATGGCTCGGCCGGCATTGGCTGCGTGTCAGCCGCGGCGTGGATCCGCACGCGGGCATCATCGAGCGTGAGCAGCGGCTGAAGATCGTGCGCGCGGATGCCGAGCGCTCCGAGACGCGGGTGCGCGAGGCCGAGGCACATTTGGAGGACGTGCGCGGGCGTCTCGCGCAGGCCGAAGCGGAGCGTGAGGCCGTGCAGGGTCAGATTCAGGCCGCACAGCGCCGCCATGCCGAGCTTACCGGGCAGGTGCAGGCGGCTCGGACGCGCGCCGAGCACACCCGCGCGCGGCGCGCGCGCATCGATGAGGAGAGCGCCGAGCTCGCGCGCGAGATGCAGGGGGCTCGCGAGGCGCTCGGCGGCGCGCGCGGTGCGCTCGAGGCCAGCGTTGATCGCCTTGCGCAGCTCAATGCGCAGCGTCACACGCTGGAGGAGGAGCGCGAGGTCAGACGCGAGGCGCTCTCCGCAGCGCGCGCGCGTGCGCAAGCGGCCCAGCTGGCCGCGCGCGACTTGATCATCCGCATCGAGTCACGGCGCTCGGCCGAGGGCGCCGCGGTGAGCGGACTGGCGCGCATGGCCGATCAGCGCGCGCAGCTCGAGCAGCGGCGCACGGAGCTCGAGGCGGAACTTGCCGGCGGCGATGGGCCGATTCTCGAGTTGGAGGCGCGCTTGAACGACACGCTCGCGCAGCGGTTGAACATCGAGAGCGAGCTGGCGGCGGCGCGCGCGGCCCTCGAGGAAGCCGACACCGCCCTGCGTGCTCTCGAGCACCAGCGCGTCGAAGGGCAGCGGCGCGTCGGCGAGGCGCGCGAGGCGATGGACGCGGCCCGTCTGGCGGCCCAGGAAAGCCGTGTGCGTCGCGAGGCGCTCTTCGAGCAATTCACCACCACGGGCTTTGCGCTCGAGACGGTGCAGGGCGAGCTCGCCGCCGAAGCCAGCGTTCCCGGCTGGGAGGAGCGGCTCGGCGGGATCCGCGCCGGCATCGAGAAGCTCGGACAGGTGAACCTCGCGGCAATCAACGAACTGGCCGAGCAGACCGAGCGCAAGGAATACCTCGATCGGCAGTTCGCCGATCTGACCAGCGCGCTCGACACACTCGAGGAGGCGATGCGCCGCATCGACAAGGAGACGCGCAGCCGCTTCGAGGATACCTTCGAGAAGATCAACGCCGGCATGAAGGAGAAGTTCCCGCGGCTCTTCGGCGGCGGGCACGCGTATCTGGAGCTGGTCGGGGAGGACGTGCTCGACGCCGGCGTGGCCGTGATGGCCCGGCCGCCGGGCAAGAAGAACAGCTCCATCCATCAGCTCTCCGGCGGCGAGAAAGCCCTGACCGCGGTGGCCCTGGTGTTCTCGATCTTCGATCTCAATCCGGCGCCCTTCTGCCTGCTCGATGAGGTGGATGCGCCGCTCGATGAGTACAACATCGGGCGTTTCTGTGACATCGTGCGCGAGATGTCCCAGCGCGTGCAGTTCATATTCATCACGCACAACAAGACGACCATGGAACTCGCCGCGCAGCTGATCGGTGTCACCATGCACGAGGCCGGAGTCTCGCGGCTCGTGGCCGTGGATGTGGACGAGGCGGTCCGGCTGGCCGCGGTCTGAGCGCGGAGGTGTAATCGTGTCGACATTGCGTTGGACGCTGTTGATCCTCGGTGGAGCGTTCATCGCCGCGCTGGCGTTGTGGGAGCGGCTGCGGCCCCGGCAGGCCCGCGGGCAGGACGCACCCGGGACGCCCGAGTCGTCGCCGCCGACGCTGCGCGCAACCGATGCCGGCCAGGCCGTGGCGGGCGAGCCCTACATTGGCGAGGTCGGCGCCTCGGCCGACACCCTCTCGCGCCTGCCCACGGTGTTGATCGAGGAGGATGGGTCGATGGAGGCTCCGTCCGCCGAGCCCCCCGAGGCGCGCGCGCCGCATCCGGCGACCGATCCGGCGCGGGAGCTGGAGGGAATGGCCGAGGGCGTGGGATCCGTCAGGGTCATCGAGCCGGCTTATGGCCATGACGCGCCTGTGGCGCCGCCGCTCACCGCACAGCCGTCCTGCGCGGACGCAGCGCCGCTCGTGGCCGATCCCGAGCCGCCATCGGTTTCCATTGGCGCGGTCGATGTCCCGCCTCTGGTGGTCGAGTGGCCGGCGGAGACCGAGCGGCACATCATCGCGCTGCGTGTGGTGGCGGACGCCGAGCGCTTCTCCGGACGCATGCTGCGCCTGGCGCTCGCGGCGGAGGGCTTTCGTCTCGGCACGCTCGATATTTTCCATCGGCCGGATGATCTGGGCCGTGCGGTGTTGAGCGCGGCCTCGCTGACGCGTCCGGGGACGTTCGATCTGGACTCGATGGACGCGCAGCGCTATGCCGGGCTCAATCTGTTCGCGGTGCTGCCGGGACCGCTGCCGGCCGCGGAGGCCTTCGAGATGCTGCTCGCCGCAGCCGAGAATCTCAACGAGCGCCTGCAGGGTGTGGTGGAGGACGAGCACGGCGAGCCACTGACTCCCGAGGGCATCGAGAGTCTGCGCGAGGCTCTGGCCGCGCGCGCGGGCTGGGAGGGAGGGTGAACACCGATGCGCGCAGGCGCGTCGAAGCGCTGCGCGCCGAAATCACCCGCCACGATTATCGCTACTACGTTCTCGACGACCCGGAGATTCCGGATGCCGAGTACGACCGGCTGATGGCCGAGCTCAAGGCGCTGGAGTCGGCTCACCCGCAACTCATCACGTCCGACTCTCCGACCCAGCGCGTCGCGGGCGCTCCGAGCGCCGCGTTCGGCGAAGTGGTGCATGCCGTCCCCATGCTCTCGCTCGAGAACGGATTCACCGACGAGGACGTGGCAGCCTTCGACCGCAGGGCGCGCGAGCGGCTCGGCGTCACCGAACCGCTCTGGTACTGGGCCGAGCCGAAACTCGACGGGCTGGCCATGACGGCGATATTCCGCAACGGCAGGCTCGTGCAGGCCGCGACGCGCGGCGACGGCGTGCGCGGCGAGGACGTCACGGCCAACCTGCGCGCGATACGAGCATTTCCGCTGAGTCTGAGCGGCGACGCGCCGCGGCTGCTGGAGGTGCGCGGCGAGGTTTTCATCCCTCTCGACGGGTTCGAGCGCATGAATCGCGAGGCGCTTGCGCGCGGCGAGAAGGCCTTCGTCAATCCGCGCAATGCCGCCGCCGGCAGCCTGCGTCAACTCGACCCCGCCGTCACCGCCTCCCGTCCGCTGCGTGTGTACTGCTATGGCCTCGGGTCGCTCGAGGGTTGGGAGCCGCCGCCGCTGCAGAGTGAGGTGCTCGGGGCGCTGAAGGCATGGGGACTGCCCATTTGTCCGCACGCCGCGCGCGTGCGCGGGGTCGAGGGCTGCATCGACTATTACCGGGCCATGGCCGAGCGGCGCGCTCGATTGACGTATCAGATCGACGGCGTCGTTTTCAAGGTCGAGCGGTTGGAGTACCAGTCGCGCCTGGGCTTCATCTCCCGCGCGCCGCGCTGGGCGTTGGCGCGCAAGTTTCCGGCCGAAGAAGTCCTGACGCGCGTGGAGGCGATCGAGTGGCAGGTGGGGCGCACCGGCGCGGTGACGCCGGTGGCGCGTCTCACGCCGAAGTTCGTCGGTGGCGTGACGGTAAGCAATGTGACGCTGCACAACTTCGACGAGGTGCGCCGCAAGGACGTGCGCGTCGGCGATACCGCGGTGATTCGCCGCGCCGGAGACGTCATTCCGGAGTTGGTGCGCGTCTTGCCGGAGCGCCGGCCGGAAGGCACCGTCCCGGTAAAGCTGCCCGAGCGCTGCCCGATATGCGGTTCGGAGGTGATCAAGCCCGAAGGCGAAGCCGTGGCCCGCTGCACGGGTGGGTTCAGTTGCGCGGCGCAGCGCCAGGAGGCGATCCGGCACTTTGCGAGCCGTCTGGCGATGGACATCGAGGGTTTGGGGGAGAAGCTCGTCGAGCAACTGGTGGCGGCGGGCGGCGTACGCTCGCCGGCCGATCTCTATACGCTCACGGTCGAGCAGTTGCAGACGCTCGAGCGGATGGGGGAGAAGTCGGCTGCGAACCTGCACCGCGCGATCGAGCGCAGCAAGCACACGACGCTGCCGAGATTGCTGTACGCCCTGGGAATCCGCGAGGTCGGCGAGGCCACGGCGCTAGCGCTGGCGCGCCACTTCGGTGAGCTCGAGCCGTTGATCGAAGCGGCCCGCTCGCATCCCGAGCGTGTCGAGGAGGTGGCTGACGTCGGACCGGTGGTTGCGGCGCATCTTCACGCGTTCTTCATCGCCCCGGCGCATCGCGAGCTCATCGACGCGCTGCGCGCCTCGGGAGTGACTTGGGAGCCGCTCGCGGTCAGCGCCGCAGCGCTGCCACTCGAGGGTCAGACCTTCGTGCTCACCGGAACGCTTCCGAGCATGACTCGCCAGGAAGCCCAGGCCGCGCTCAGCGCCCTCGGCGCCAAGGTCGCCGCGAGTGTCTCGCGCAAGACGCGATACGTCATCGCCGGCGCCGATCCCGGCTCGAAGCTCGAGAAGGCCCATGCGCTCGGCATCCCCGTACTCGATGAGGCGGGACTGCGGAAACTCCTCGACGCACATCGGCGCTGAGGGCCCCACCGGACCGGGGGCATTTCCCGGTCCGGTGGGGATTTTGCCCGGCTCAGCCGCCCGTGGCGGGGGGCGTGCCGCCCGCAGGGGCGCTCGGCGCCGGCATGGCCGGCGCGCCCGCGACACCCGAGGTCAGCTTGTTGGTCTTCGGGTCGAGATAGGTCTCGACCTTTGCCGCCTTGGTCAGCGAGTCGGCGTATGCCAGGAACTGCTTGTTCTCCACGTCCTGCTTCAGCTTCGTCTTGACCTCAGCAAAGCTCGGCGCCTTCATCGGCCGGGTGCCGAGCAGCTGGATGACGTGCCAGCCGTATCGTGTGTGGACCGGGGTCTGGGTGATCTGGCCCACCTTGAGCTTGGCGATTGCCGCCGAGAAGTGCGGAACCATGCCGCTCAGGGGGAACCAGCCCAGGTTGCCGCCGTTCGCCTTCGACGGGTCGATGGAGTAGGCGCGGGCCAGCGCGGCGAAGTTGCGGCCGTGGTCGCGATCCAGGTCCTGGATGATCTTCTCGGCTTGAGCCTTGGTTTTCACCAAGATGTGCCGCGCGTGGTACTCCAGCTTCGGGAAGTGGGCGAGCTGCTGGTTGTAGTCCGCCTGAAGCTGCGCTTCCGTCGGCGTGCGCTTCGCCAGGAAGTGGTCCGAGAGCGCCTGCTCGAGGATGTTCAGGCGCGCCAGCTCCAGCATCGCTTGCGTGTGCGGCTCCTTGGTGAGCCCGATCTTTTCGGCGTGCTGCGCCACGGCTTCGGCACGGATCAGGATGTTGAGCACAGCCGCGCGCTGGCTCGGAGTGAGGTCGGCGGCGGTGCGACCGCCGGCCATCATCTTGATGTAGCTGTCATAGAACTGCTGTGTGATCGGTACGCCGTTGACCGAAGCCACCGCCGCCGTGGAGGCGCTGCTCGTCGGAGCCTGATGGCAGGCGGTCAAGGCGAGTACGGCGAGGCCGAGACAGAGGATCCTGAGATGCTTCATGAGGTTCTCGTTGCGTGGTGGGTTGCAAGGGGGAAAACCGCCCGGCCGTGCCGGTCGGATCAGATCGCCGGGCGGCTTGCGGCCTCGGGGGCGCGCGCGCTGATGTTCAGGGCATGGATGCCATGCCCCATCAGCGGCTCGAGGGCTCGGTAGACCATGCGGTGACGCTCGAGCGCCGATCGCCCGGCGAATGCCGTGGAGACCAGCGTGACGCGAAAGTGGCCGCCCGCCCGCGCGCCCGCATGCCCGGCGTGCCGCGCACTGTCATCCAGGATATCGAGCGAGACGGGAGCGAATGAGCGCACGAGCGCCGCTCGGATCTCGTTCACAATCGCTGGAGAAGTCACATCCATCGGCCGGTGCCATCGCCGGTTCAGCTGCGGAGTGCGTATCATAACCGAGGGGACGTCCGAGCACAGGCTCGAAGGAGCCGGGAGCGGGTGATCGAGTACCTGGAGCTGCATCCAGTGACGCCGCAAGCGCGTCTGATCCGCGGGGCCGCCGAGATCGTGCGCGGCGGCGGCGTCATCGCCTATCCGACCGACTCGTGCTATGCCTTGGGGTGGCACATCGGGGATGCTCGGGCGCTCGAGCGGGTACGGCGCATTCGGCGCGCCGACCGTCACCACCACTTCACGCTCGTCTGCGCGGATCTCGCCCAGGTGGGGCGCTTCGCCCGGCTCGATACCTGGCAGTTCCGCATGCTGCGCGGCTGCCTGCCCGGCCCCTACACCTTTCTACTGAAGGCCACGCGTGAGACCCCGAGGCGCCTGCAGCATCCGCGCCGCCGCACGATCGGGGTGCGCGTACCGGACCACGCCGTGCCGCGGCTGCTGATGAGGGAGCTCGGCGAACCTCTGATGAGCAGCACGCTTTGGCTGCCCGACGATCCGGCGCCGCTCACCTCGGGGCGTCAGATCCTCGAGCGACTCGAGCATGACATCGACGCGGTGCTCGACGGGGGGGATTGCGGGGTGGACCCGACGACCGTGGTCGATCTGTCCGTTGTTCCGGCAACGATCATCAGAGTGGGGAAGGGGCCGTTGGCCGCGATCGGGGCGGCCGGCCGGGCGAGCCACCCTTCGGCGTGAATCGTCGGAGGCCGGCGCGGACACGGTATACTGAACGTTTAGAAATGCGAGAAGCGGTCCGATGAGCACTCCCAACCCCGGCGGGCGCGTACTGTCCGGCATGCGGCCCACCGGCCGGCTGCACCTGGGCAACTACCACGGGGCGCTTCGCAACTGGGTGCACCTCCAGTACGAGTACGAGTGCTATTTCTTCATCGCCGATTGGCACATGCTCACCACCGGCTACGAGGACACGGCCGCGCTGCCGCAATACGTGCACGAGGTGCTCATCGACTGGCTGGCCGCGGGCCTGAATCCCGGGGTGGCGACGCTGTTCGTCCAGTCGCGCGTGCCCGAGCATGCCGAGCTGCACCTGCTGCTCTCGATGATCACCCCGCTCAGCTGGCTCGAGCGGGTGCCGAGCTACAAAGACCAGCAGGAGCAGCTGAAGGATCGGGACCTCACCACCTATGGCTTTCTGGGCTATCCGCTGCTGCAGAGCGCGGACATTCTGGTCTACCGCGCCCAGCATGTGCCGGTCGGCGAAGACCAGGTGGCACACGTGGAGCTGACGCGCGAGACGGCGCGGCGTTTCAACCACCTCTATGGACGCGAGCCGGATTTCGAAGAGAAGGTCGAGCGGGCGGTCAAGGCGCTCGGCGGGCGAAACACCGTGCTGTATCGGCAGCTGCGGCGCAAGTATCAGGAAGGCGGCGATCACGAGGCGCTCGAGCGCGCGCGGGCGCTGGTTCAAGGCGTCAGCCGCCTGACGGTGGCCGATCGGGACCGGTTGTTGGGGTATCTGGAAGGCACGGGCGTCACGATATTGCCCGAGCCGCAGGCACTGCTCACCGACACCCCGAAAGTGCCCGGTCTCGACGGGCGCAAGATGTCGAAGTCCTATGGCAACACCATCGAGCTGCGCGAGGACCCGCAATCGGTCACGCGTAAGCTGCGCGCGATGAAGACCGATCCGGCCCGCGCGCGCCGGACCGATCCGGGGGAGCCCGCACGCTGTCCGGTGTGGGACTTGCACAAGATCTACTCCAGCGAGGAGGTCCGCCGGTGGGCCGCCGAGGGCTGCCGCTCGGCCGGTATCGGTTGTCTGGAGTGCAAACAGCCCGTGATCGACAAGATCGTCGAGGAGGTGACCGCGATGCGCGGCCGCGCCCAGGAGTACACCGAGAATCCCGAGCTGCTGCGCGACGTCGTGGCGGAAGGCTCGGAGAAGGCCCGCGATACGGCCCGGGAGACCCTCGAGGAGGTGCGCCGGGCGATGCATTTACGCACCGACTGAGGCGCGATGACCGACACGAAATCCCAACTGGCGGTCGTCGCAGACGAGTCACCGCCCGAGACTGTGCGTTGCGAAGCGCCGCAGCAGGTCGAGATGCCCTTCGCCGTGGTCAACGGCGAGCCCATGACCGAGCTGCCGCGCGACTTGTATATCCCGCCGCGGGCCCTCGAGGTGTTTCTGGAGGCCTTCGAGGGACCGCTCGACCTGCTGCTGTACCTGATCCGGCGCCAGAACCTCGACATTCTCGACATTCCGCTCGCGGAGATCACTCGCCAGTACATGCGTTACATCGAGCTGATGCAGGATCTGCAGCTCGAGCTGGCCGGGGAATACCTGGTGATGGCCGCAACGCTCGCCGAGATCAAGTCGCGCATGCTGCTGCCGCGGCCCAAGAGCGCCGAGAATGGCTCGGAGGAGGATCCGCGCGCCGAGCTGGTGCGCCGTCTGCAGGAGTACGAGCGCTTCAAGCGCGCCGCCGAGAGCATCGACACGCTGGAGCGGCTCGAGCGTGATCACTTCCCCGCCGGCGCGGAACTGCATGAGCGGCGGGTGGTGCGGGTGTTGCCGCAGGTGGCGCTCAAGGAGATGCTGCTCGCGTTCCAGGACGTGGTCGCGCGGTCCGAGATGTTCGCCCACCACCACATCCAGCGCGAGCCGTTGTCGGTGCGCGAGCGCATGACCCACATCCTCGGGGCGCTCGAGACCCAAGGCTTCGTGGAATTCGTGCGCTTGTTCAAGGCCGAGGAAGGCCGGATGGGGGTGACGGTGACGTTCATGGCCGTCCTCGAGCTGGTGCGAGAGGGCTTGATCGACATCGTGCAATCCGAACCCTATGCGCCCTTGCACGTGCGCTCGGGGCGTCCGGCGCGCGTGTTGCACGTGGTCGGCGGGCAACCGGGGGAAGCGGCCCAGGAGCCGTCAGAGCCGGCGGCGAGTGAGCAAGAGAGCGAGGAGTGATGATCGAATCGTATGTGCGCAATGTGATCGAAGCGGCGCTGCTCGCGGCCGGGCGGCCGCTCGGGCTGGGGGAGCTGAGGCAACTGTTCGATGAGCCGTCACGCCCGGATGATGCGGCGTTGCGCGGGGCGCTCGAGCAGCTTGCCGGCGAGTACGCCGAGCGCGGCATCGAGCTCAAGGAAATCGCCTCGGGTTGGCGCATCCAGGTACGCCGCGAGTTCGCGCAGGAGATCTCGCGGCTCTGGCCGGAGCGTCCGGCCCGCTACTCGCGCGCGCTTCTGGAGACGCTGGCGCTCATCGCCTACCGCCAGCCGATCACCCGCGGGGAGATCGAGGACGTGCGGGGCGTGGCGGTCAATCCGAACATCATCAAGACCCTGCTCGAGCGCAACTGGGTGCGCGTGCTCGGCCACCGGGACGTGCCGGGGCGGCCGGAGCTGCTGGGCACGACCCGCGAGTTTCTCGATTATTTCGGTCTGCGCAGGCTCGAGGAGTTGCCGCCGCTTGCGGAGCTGAAGGCGCTCAGCGAGCCGAATCTCGAACTCGATCTGCCCGCCGAAGCGGCCGGCGTGCCCGCCGCGGACACAGCCGAGGCGCCTGAACGCACGGGAGAGTCTGTCGAGTCGCCGCCGGAATCGGAGCCGGAGTTGGAGTCCGAGGTGGAGCCGGACGAAGAGGCCGAGGCGTGCGCGCCGGCCCCGGCCGATGAGGGCGAAGCAGGGCCGGAAAGCGCGGCGGAGCCGCAGGCCGACGCAGAGGCGCTGTCGGGCGAGCGGCGGCAGCTGCGCGCCGCCGCGGGCGACGAGTGCGCCTGAGCCGGTCATGACCCGTCCCCATCGACGGCGGTCTGCGGCTTCGAACAGGGAGCGGGAAGTTGTCCGCGAGCGGCTGCAGAAGGTGCTCGCCGGCGCCGGACTCGCCTCGCGCCGCGAAGCCGAGGCGTGGATTCGTCTCGGTCGCCTGACCGTCAACGGCGAGCTGGCCACCCTCGGCATGCGCGTGGGGCCGGCGGACCAGATCCGCCTCGATGGCCGCCTCGTCCACCGGCGGCCCGCTGCGGCCGCGGCGGCCGCGTACGTTTACCACCGCTCCAGCGGTGAGCCGCTCGACCAGCCGCTGCCGAACGCTCCGGAGGCAGCGGCGGCGCTCGAGCGCCTGCCAGGGCGCTCCGGACGGCGGTTCATTGTGATCAGTCCCATGCCCCGCATCGACGGGGGACTGGAGTTGATCTGCGGCGACGGAGCCTGTGCGGCCCAACTGCAGCGGCGGGTTCGCCAGTGGATCAGCGTTTTCAGCGTCCGGGTCATCGGCGAGCTCGCCGAGGCGCAGCACGCCGGCGTGCTCGGCGGGGCGCTCGACAGCGGCGAGCGCCTGATGGTCCTCGACTGCCAGGGCGCCGGGGGCGAGGGCACCAATCGGTGGTACACGGTGCGCGCGCGCGGGGCGAGCGGCAAAGCCATCCGCCAGCTGTTCGAGCGCCAGGGCGCGCGGGTCAGCCGGATTCTGCGCATCCAGCTGGGCCCCCTTACCCTCGGGCGCACCCTGTCGCGCGGGCACTTCCGCGCGGTCGAGACCGACGAGATCGAAGCGTTGCTCGCGACCGACGAGCCTGAGGCGCAGGCCCGCTCAGCTCCCCTCTGAGGACCCTTCGCCCGAGCGCGCGCTCAGGGTGCGTACCGGCTGCTCGATCGGCTCCAGCGTCGGCAGAGGAGACTCCGCCGGTACGCCGAGCTCATGAAAGCGCCGCGCCTGCGGCATGAGCTGGCGCTCGAGCGACCCGACGGCCGAGTTGTAGGCCTCGAGCGCCCCATCGAGGCGCTGTCCCATGCGCTGCATGTGCCCGGTAAAATTGCCAAGCCGCCGGTACAGCTCCTGGCCGAGTTCGCGGATGAGCGTGGCATTGTCCGCCATCGCACTCTCGCGCCATCCGTAGGCGACGGTCTTCAGCAGAGCGATCAGCGTCGAGGGCGTGGCGATGATGATGTTCTGCTTCAGCGCCGCGTCGATCAGATCCGGGCGCTCGGCCAGCGCGGCGGAAAGGAATTGGTCTCCGGGCAGGAACAGCACGGCGAACTGCGGACTGTGCGCGAACTGGGCCCAGTAGGCCTTCGAGGAGAGCTGGCGGACCTGCGTCTCGAGCTGTTGCGCATGGCGGCGCAATGCGCTCTGGCGCGCTTCCTCGTTGGGCGCCTCGAGCGCCTCGAGGTAAGCATCCAGGGGGGTCTTGACGTCGATGACCAGGTCGCGCGATTCGGGCATGTGCACGACCAGGTCGGGCCGCAGCGACCCCTCGGGTCCCTGCAGGTGCGCCTGCTCGGTGAAGTCACAATGCTCGCTGAGCCCGGCGAGCTCGACCAGGCGCCGCAGCGTGAGCTCACCCCAGCGGCCGCGCACCTCGGGGCGGCGCAGGGCGGTCACCAGATTGCGCGTCTCGCGCGTGAGCTGGCTCTGGCCGCTCGAGAGCGACTCGATCTGGGTGCGCAGGGCCGTATGAGACTCGCGACGCTCCCGCTCGATCGCCTGCATCTGCTGCTCGGTCTTCTCCAGCGCCGAGCGCAGCGGCTGCACCAGCTGGGCGATCGCTGTCTCGCGCTCCTTCAAGCCGCTCTGAGCGAGCGCCTGCTCGCGTCCGAGGGCCTCGCGGGCGACGCTCAGGAACAGCTCGCTGTTGTTCTTCAAGGCCTGAGCGGCCAGCGACTCGAACGTCGCGCGCAGGCGTGATTCGGCCTGCTCGAGCGCCGCGCCTCGCTCGCTCGCGGCGCGGCGCTCGCCATCCAACTGCACGCGGGCCGCTTCGAGCTCCACACTCAGCGCGGCCCCGCGCCGCTGGGCGCGCAAGCTGGCGCCGAGAAAGCCGAGCAGACCTCCGAGCAGCAGCGCGATCGCACCGATCACCGCGGCAAGGGCCACTTCGCTATGCCTCGCGCACGAACTGGGTGAGATAGCTCACCGCCGGATCGCGCGTCAGGCGCGCGCCCCCGAAGGGATCGAGCGCGATGCCGGCGAGGGCGCGGGCCGTGAGGCCCGCCGCGCGCGCCCAGCGGGCGAGCTCGCTGGGCCGGATGAACCGCTCGTATTCGTGCGTGCCGCGCGGCACCACGGAAAGCAGATACTCGGCGCCGACGATCGCCACCAGGAACGACTTGAGGTTGCGGTTGAGCGTCGAGATGAACACCGAGCCCCCGGGCCGGACCAGACCGGCGATCGTGGCGAGCATGGCGCGCGGCTCGGGCACGTGCTCGAGCATCTCCAGGCACGTGACGACGTCGTACGCGCCGGGTGAGCTTGCCAGGAGCGTTTCGGCCGAGGCGACCCGATAATCGATGTCGTGGCCGTGCGCCGCGGCGTGCATGCGCGCGACCTCGATCATGCCCTCGGCGAGGTCGATGCCGGTCACCGCCGCGCCCGCCCGCGCGAGCGCCTCGCAGACCAGTCCGCCGCCGCAGCCCACATCGAGCACCCGCGCCCCCGCGCACGTGGAGTGCTCGGTGATGAAGCGGACGCGCTGCGGATTTAACTGATGCAGCGGGCGGAACGGGCCGTGCTCGTCCCAGAACCGTCCTGCGATCGCGTCAAACTTGCCGATCTCGCCGTCCTCGACGTTCGTGGCGGGGTCGTGCGCCGCGTTGTGGTGCGTTGCGGAAGCCATAATCACCTGCTTGTTCGATGGTCGCGTGGGCCGCCGGACCTGCGGCTCCGGGCGGCGACAGCCCTTATTGTCGGTCCATCGGGTTCCTCGGGTCCATTCCGAGCAGGCACGCAGCGGCGTGCCTCGGCGCCGTGCTAACATGCGGACTTTTGCACAGCCTTGAGACCCGATGTCCGAGATCGCGCGCGAAGTTCTGCCCGTTAGCATCGAGGAGGAGATGCGCCAGTCCTATCTCGATTACGCCATGAGCGTGATCGTCGGACGGGCGCTGCCTGATGTGCGTGACGGCTTGAAGCCGGTGCACCGGCGTGTGCTGTATGCGATGCGCGAGCTCGGCAACGAGTGGAACAAGCCCTACAAGAAATCCGCCCGTGTCGTCGGCGACGTGATCGGCAAGTACCATCCGCACGGGGACAGCGCCGTCTACGACACCATTGTGCGTATGGCGCAGACGTTCTCCATGCGCTACGTGCTGGTCGATGGACAGGGCAACTTCGGCTCGGTCGACGGCGACACGCCGGCGGCGATGCGCTACACCGAAGTGCGCATGTCGCGCCTGGCGCACGAGCTGCTCGCCGACATCGACAAGGAAACGGTCGATTTCACGCCCAACTACGACGAGTCGGAGATCGAGCCCTCGGTGCTGCCGACGCGCATCCCGAACCTGCTGGTCAACGGTCAGACCGGCATCGCGGTGGGCATGGCGACCAATATTCCGCCGCACAATCTCGCGGAAATCGTCAACGCCTGCCTGGCGTTGCTCGATGACCCGGCGCTGCCGCTCGCGGCGCTGATGCAGCACGTGCCCGGGCCGGACTTCCCGACCGGCGGCATCATCAACGGCGCGCAGGAGATCGCCACCGCCTACCGCACCGGACGCGGGCGGCTCTCGGTGCGCGCGCGCGTGGCGATCGAGGAGGTCGGCCGCGGCGATCGGCACGCGATCGTCATCACCGAGCTGCCCTATCAGGTCAACAAGGCGCGCCTGATCGAGCGCATCGCGCAGCTGGTGCGCGAGAAACACATCGACGGGATCGCCGGCGACGGATTGCGCGATGAGTCGGACAAGGACGGCATGCGCATCGTGATCGAGCTGAAGCGCGGCGAGATCGCCGAGGTCGTGCTCAACAATCTGTACGCGCAGACTCCGATGGAGAGCGTGTTCGGCATCAACATGGTGGCGCTCGAGGACGGGCAGCCGAAGCTGATGTCGCTGAAGGAGATGCTCGAGGCGTTCCTGCGCCACCGGCGCGAGGTCGTCACCCGGCGCACCGTGTTCGACCTGGCCAAGGCGCGCGAGCGGGCCCACATTCTCGAGGGTCTGACGGTCGCGCTGGCGAACATCGATGAGGTCATCGCGCTGATCAAAGCCTGCACGTCGATCGCCGAGGCGCGCGCCGAGCTCACCGCGCGCCCCTGGCGCCCCGGCGCGGTGATGGGACTGCTCGAGCGCGCGGGCGGGGTCTCCACCCGGCCGCCCGAGACGGCCGGCGGACTCGACGCCGCGGGCTATAGACTGACGGACGCGCAGGCACAGGCCATTCTGGACATGCGCCTGCACCGCCTGACCGGGCTCGAGCAGGACAAGATCATCGCCGAGTACGGCGAGCTGCTCGCGCGCATCGGCGATCTGGGCGAGATTCTGGCCGTCCCGCAGCGGATGACCGAGGTGATTCGCGGCGAGCTGACCGAGATCCGCGATACCTACGGGGATGCGCGGCGCACCGAGATCAGCCGCGATCATCTGGATCTCACGACCGAGGATCTGATCGAGCCTCAGGATGTGGTCGTGACGCTCTCGCACAACGGTTACGCCAAGTGTCAACCGCTCTCGGAGTATCAGACCCAGCGGCGTGGCGGCCGCGGCAAGGCGGCAACCGCCGTGAAGGACGAGGATTTCGTGGAAAAATTGTTCGTGGCCCATACGCATGACACCGTGCTGTGCTTTTCCAATCGGGGCAAGGTCTACTGGCTGAAGGTGTATGCGCTGCCGCAGGCCGGGCGCGCTTCGGCCGGCAAGCCGATGGTGAACCTGCTGCCGCTCGAGCCGGGCGAGAAGATCAACGCGTTGCTGCCGGTCAAGGATTACGACGAACAACACTACGTGTTCATGGCGACCAGCCAGGGCACGGTCAAGAAGACTCCGCTGACATCGTTCTCGCGTCCGCGCGCCAGCGGCATCATCGCCGTCGATCTGCGCGAGAACGACAAGCTGGTGGGAGTCGCGCTCACCGACGGGCAGCGCGAGATCGTGCTGGTCACCAGCGGGGGCAAGGCGATCCGCTTCCCCGAGCACGAGGTGCGCGCGATGGGGCGCGACTCGGCCGGCGTGCGCGGCATCCGGCTCGGACCCGATCAGGAGCTGATCGCGCTGATCGTGGTGGCCGAGGGCGAGGTGCTGACCGCCTCGGCCGCCGGTTACGGCAAGCGCACGCCGATCGCGGAATTCCCGCTGCAGGGGCGCGGCGGACAGGGCGTGATCGCGCTGCAGACCAGCGAGCGCAACGGCGCCACCGTCGCGGCGCTGCAGGTGCTGCCCGGGCAGGAAATCATGCTGATCAGCTCCAACGGCACGCTGGTGCGCACCGGGGTCGATGAGATCTCCGTGCTCGGGCGCAATACCCAGGGGGTGCGGCTGATCCGTCTGGACGACGGGGAGCGCCTGGTCGGTATCGAGCGGATCGAAGCCCTCGATGGCGCGGAGGAGAGCGAGTCGCCCCCGCCCGCGTGATTCGCCGGCATCGGGCGCCGCCCGGAACCCGCACGATGGGTGAATAAACCGTTCCGGGGCGTTCGGACGCGAAAGTCCTGAACCCCGACCGGGTGCTTGCTAGTATCCCGATTCCCCTGATTCCTGAACTTTGGGCCGGAAGGACTCTCGTGCGCGTGTTCAATTTCTCCGCCGGGCCTGCGGCACTGCCGCTGGAGGTTCTCGAGCAGGCCCGCGCGGAAATGACCGATTGGGCCGGCACGGGCATGTCGGTGATGGAGGTCAGCCACCGCGGCAAGGCGTTCACCGCGCTGGCCGAGCGGGCCGAGCGGCGGCTGCGCGCGCTGCTGGCGCTGCCCCCGGACTACCGCGTCTTGTTCCTGCAAGGCGGGGCCACCGGACAGTTCGCGGCCGTGCCGCTGAATCTCGCCGCCCAGGGGTCCGGGGCGGACTATCTCAACACGGGCGTGTGGTCCGACAAGGCCATCCAGGAGGCGGGCCGGCTCGGGGTGCGCGTGAGCGTCGTCGCCGACGAGGCCGCCTCGCACTACACGACCGTGCCGGAGCGCTCGGCGCTGCGGCTCGACCCGCGTGCCGCCTATGTGCACTACACGCCCAACGAGACCATCGGCGGGGTGGAGTTCCCCTACGTGCCCGAGACCGGCGCCGTGCCGCTGGTGGCCGACATGTCCTCGACGCTGCTGTCGCGTCCCATCGAGGTCGGGCGCTTCGGGTTGATCTACGCCGGAGCGCAGAAGAACATCGGTCCGGCGGGACTGTGCCTGGTGATCGTGCACGAGGCGCTGCTCGGACGCGCCCGGGCGCAGATCCCCGCGATTCTCAGCTACGCGCGCATGGCCGAGAGCGGCTCGATGCTCAATACCCCGCCGACCTTCGCATGGTACATCGCGGACCTGGTGTTCCAGTGGATCGAGGCGCGCGGCGGGCTTGCCGCCATGGCCGAGCACAACCGCACCAAGGCCGAGCGGCTCTACGCCGCGATCGACGCCTCCGGGCTGTACCGCAACCCGGTCGCGCGCGAGTGCCGCTCGTGGATGAACGTGCCGTTCACGCTCGCTCGGCCGGAGCTCGAGGCGCCGTTCCTCGCCGAGGCCGCCCAGGCCGGTCTGACGCATCTGGAGGGCCACCGCTCGGTCGGCGGGCTGCGCGCCAGCCTGTATAACGCCGTGCCGCTTGCGGCCGTCGATGCGCTGATCGCGTTCATGCGCGAATTCGAGCGCCGCCGCGGCTGAGGCGCCCGCATGCGCTACCGCATCCTGACACTCAACGACATCAGCCCGCGCGGCCTCGAACGTCTGCCGCGGGAGCGTTACGAGATCGCCGCGCGGCTCGAGCGGCCGCACGCGGTGCTGGTGCGCGGCGCGGACATGCACGAGTTGACACTTCCCGACACGGTGCGCGCGGTGGCTTGCGCCGGCGCGGTGGTGGAGAACGTTCCGGTCGCGCAGTACAGCCGCCGCGGCATCGCGGTGTTCAACGCTCCAGGCGCCAATGCCAATGCGGTCAAGGAGCTGGTTCTGGCGAGCCTGTTCCTGGCGGCGCGCAACATCTGCCAGGCCTGGCGCTTCGCCGCCTCGCTCGAGGGCGATGATCGGGCCATCGAGGCGCGGGTGCGCGCGGGCCGTGGCGAATTCGCCGGGTTCGAGCTCGCCGGCCGCACCCTCGGGGTGGTTGGCCTCGGCGCGGTCGGGGTCGAGGTGGCCAATGCCGCCGAGGCGCTCGGCATGCGAGTGCTCGGCTATGACCCGCAGATCACGGTGCAACGGGCCTGGCAGCTGTCCTCGGGCATCGGGCAGGCTCTGTCGCTCGACGATCTGTTCGCGCGCGCGGATATCATCACCGTGCACGTGCCGCTCAACGAGCAGAACCGGGGGCTCGTCGGCGAGCACCGGGTGCGTTTGGTGCAGCGGGGCGGGGTGTTGCTGAACTTCTCGCGCGCCGGCATCGTCGATGACGCCGCGGTGGTGGCGTCGCTCGATGCGGGCCGGCTGCATGCGTACGTGTGCGACTTTCCCAGCAACCTGCTCAAGGCGCATCCCCGGATCATCGCGCTGCCGCACCTCGGGGCGCTCACCGGCGAGGCGGCCGACAACTGTGCCATCATGGCCGCCGACCAGCTGCGTGATTTTCTGGAGAACGGTAACATCAGCAACAGCGTCAATTTCCCGCAGGCTCAGCTGGCGCGTCTTCCCGGAAGTACGCGCCTCGCGGTGGCCAACCGCAACGTGCCCAACGTCGTCGGGCAGATCTGTACCCACCTTGCCGGAGCGGGGCTGAATGTCGCGGGGCTCCTCAATGCGTCGCGCGGTGAATACGCCTACACGCTGCTCGACGTGGAAGGGGTCTTCGGTGACGATCTGCTGACGGCCGTTCGGGCCATTCACGGCGTGCTCAGCGCCTACCAGGTTTGAGAGTTCCGCGCGATGCCCCGCAAATCCTCCCGATCCCGCCCCGGTCCGCGTTCCGATGCCGCGCTTGGCGCGGTGCGCGAGCGGATCGACGCCGTCGACGAGCGTATCCAGCGGCTGCTCAACGAGCGGGCGCAGCTGGCCCGGCGCGTCGGGGCGACCAAGAGCCGCGCCGCCGAAGCGGCCGCCTTTTACCGGCCGGAGCGCGAGGCGCAGGTGCTGCGGGCGGTGCGCGCGCGCAACCGCGGGCCGCTGCGGGACGAGGAAGTGGTGCGCCTGTTCCGCGAGATCATGTCGGCCTGTCTGGCGCAGCAGGAGCCGTTGAAGGTCGCCTATCTCGGGCCCGAGGCGACTTTCAGCCAGACGGCGGTACTGACGCATTTCGGACACTCGGTGCGCGCACTGCCGCTCGCTTCCATCGACGAGGTGTTCCGCGAAGTGGAATCCGGCTCGGCGGACTTCGGCGTGGTGCCCATCGAGAACTCGACCGAAGGCACGGTCAATCACACGCTCGATCGCTTCCTGGCCTCGTCGCTGAAAATCTGCGGCGAGGTGGAATTGCGCATCCATCATCACTTGATGGGCAGCATGAACGCCGTCGGGCGTATCTTGCGCGTGTGTGCGCATCCGCAGTCCCTGGCCCAATGCCGCATCTGGCTGCAGGAGCATCTGCCGCAGATCGAGTTGATTCCCGTCTCGAGCAACGCCGAGGGGGCGCGCCGCGCGCGCGATGAGCGCGGCACGGCGGCGATCGCCGGGGAGACCGCCGCCGAGGTGTACGGACTGAAAGTGCTCGCCGCGCAGATCGAGGATCGCGCCGACAACACCACGCGCTTCCTGGTGCTCGGCCGGGCGCTGCTCGCGCCGAGCGGCCAGGACCGCACGACGCTTCTGGTGTCGGTCGGACACACGGACGCGCCCGGGGCCCTGTACCGGCTGCTCGAACCGCTGGCGCGTCATCGCGTCAGCATGACGCGCATCGAGTCGCGCCCCTCGCACCGGCGCAAATGGGATTACGTTTTTTTCATCGACGTCGACGGTCACGCCGAGGAGCCGCACGTCGCCCGGGCCCTCGCCTCGTTGAAACGGCGCGCCTCGCTGTTCCGCCTGCTCGGGTCCTATCCTCGGGCAGTGCTGTAGACGTAAGGATGTCCATGACCTCGACAACGGGTGAAGCGTGCTTTCAAGTCGCTCCGGGCGGCCGCGTCGCCGGGGAGCTCACCATACCCGGCGATAAATCGATTTCCCATCGGGCGCTGATGTTGGGCGCGCTCGCGCAAGGCGATACCGAGATCAGCGGCTTTCTGGCCGGAGAGGATTGCCTCTCCACCCTGCGCGCGCTCTCGGCGCTCGGGGTCGGCATCGAGCGACCCGAGCCCTCATCGGTGCGCGTGCACGGGGTCGGCATGGACGGGCTGCGCGGCTCGAGCGAGCCGCTCGATATGGGCAATGCCGGCACGGCGATGCGGCTGTTCATGGGGCTGCTCGCGCCGCAGCGTTTCGACTCGCAGCTGATCGGGGATGCCTCGCTGATGCGCCGTCCCATGGAGCGGGTCGCCGCGCCCCTGCGGCAGATGGGGGCGCGGATCGAGACGCTCGAAGGACGCCCTCCGGTGCGCATCCGCGGGGGAGCGTCGTTGGCCGGCATCGAGTTCCCGATGCCGGTGGCCAGCGCGCAGGTCAAATCTGCGGTGCTGCTTGCCGGGCTGCGCGCCAGCGGCCGAACCCGGGTCATCGAGCCGGCGCCTTCGCGTGATCACACGGAGCGGATGCTCGCGGGCTTTGGAGTTCACCTGACCCGTGAGGGATCGAGCGTGACTCTCGAGGGGGGACAGCGCCTGCGGGCGGCGTCGGTGCGCGTGCCGGGGGATTTCTCGTCCGCGGCCTTCTTCATCGTGGCCGGATGCCTGGCGGCCGAACAGGGACTGCTGCTGCGCAACGTCGGGGTCAATCCCACGCGCACCGGGCTGCTCGAGATGCTGCGCTCGATGGGCGCCGATATCCGCCTGCACCGTCACGCGAGCGCGACGCCCGATGGGGAGCCGACGGCGGATATCGAGGTGCACAAGAGTCACCTGCGCGGCGTCCGGGTACCCGAGTCCCTCGTCCCGCTTTCGATCGACGAGTTCCCGGTTTTCTTCGTCGCGGCGGCGCTCGCCGAGGGTGAGACGCTGGTGCGCGGGGCGCAGGAGCTGCGGGTCAAAGAAAGCGACCGTCTTGCGGCGATGGCCGCGGGGCTCAGCAGCCTCGGCGTCGAGAACCGGCTGCTCGAGGACGGTTTGTGGATTCGCGGGAGGGAGCGTCTCGACGGCGGACGCATCGAGAGCCGCGGCGATCATCGTATCGCCATGGCCTTCGCCATCGCCGCGCTCGGGGCGCGAGCGCCGATCGAGATTCGCGATGTCGCCAATGTCGCGACTTCGTTCCCCGGTTTCCTGGAGCTGGCGCGCGCGGCGGGCCTGGGGCTGGAAGCGGCGTGAATTCTCCGGTGCGCGTCGTGACCCTCGACGGCCCGAGCGGATCGGGCAAAGGCACGATCAGTCGCGCCGTCGCGCGGCACCTGGGCTGGCATTTGCTGGACAGCGGAGCCCTGTACCGCCTCGTCGCCCTTGCCGGGCGCGAACGGGGGCTTGAGCGTGGCGATGCTCAAGGTCACGCCCGGATCGCGGGCACGATGGCGGTACGGTTCGATGCGGCGGCGGATGAGGAGCATATTCTGCTCGAGGGACGTGAGGTCACGGACGCGATTCGGAGCGAGGAAGTGGGCCAGAGCGCCTCTCGGGTTGCCGCCTGGCCCGCGGTGCGTGAGGCGCTGCTGGAGCGCCAGCGGGCATTTGCCGTGCCTCCGGGCCTGGTCGCGGACGGACGGGATATGGGCACAGTCGTGTTCCCCCAGGCCCCCCTGAAGATCTTTCTGACGGCGAATCCCGAAGAGCGCGCCCGCCGTCGCTATAACCAGTTGAAACAAAAGGGTTCCAGTGCTAGCCTCTCGGCCCTTTCGCGTGAGATCGCCGAGCGTGACGCGAGGGACTCGAGCCGGGCTGCGGCGCCGCTCGTCCCGGCGGCCGACGCGGTGGTGATCGATTCGACCCGGCTCGACATCGAGGCGGTGCTCGGGCAAGTGATCGAATTGGGCCGGCGGCGCGCGCTATGGGCGTAATGCGGTCTTGCTGAAGGTTTTCATGGTCGGCGTGCGCACGGGACGCGCAGGTCGTGTTTCGCATCTGCCTGGGCCCGAAGGACGCACACGGGGCGCCAGATTTTGAGCACGGGGACCGAAGCTCCGTGCGAGTGAAGGTATGACAGAAAGTTTTGCGCAGCTTTTCGAGCAGAGTCTCGCCAGTCAACGCATCCGTCCGGGAATGATTCTGACGGGGCTCGTCGTCGAGGTGACCCCCGATGTGGTGGTGGTCAACGTCGGTCTGAAGTCCGAAGCGGTCATTCCGATCGAGCAGTTCAAGGACGAGCAGGGCGAGATCGAGGTCAAGGCCGGAGACGAGGTGGAGGTGGCCCTCGACTCGGTCGAGGACGGCACCGGCGAGACCCGCCTCTCGCGTGAGAAGGCCAAGCGTGCCCGCACGTGGACGCGCCTCGAGGAGGCGTTCAACAAGTCGGAGATCGTCAGCGGCGTGATCACCGGCCGCGTCAAGGGCGGTTTCACCGTGGAGATCGACAACGTTAGGGCGTTCCTGCCCGGCTCGTTGGTCGATGTGCGCCCGGTGCGCGACACGGCCTATCTCGAGGGCAAGGCCCTCGAGTTCAAAGTCATCAAGCTCGATCAGAAGCGCAACAACGTGGTGGTCTCGCGCCGCGCGGTGGTGGAGCAGGAATTCTCGGCCGAGCGCAGCGCGCTGCTGGAGAACCTGCAGGAAGGCGCGGTGGTGCGCGGCTCGGTCAAGAACCTCACCGACTACGGCGCATTCGTCGATCTCGGCGGTATCGATGGGCTGCTGCACATCACCGACATGGCCTGGAAGCGCGTCAAGCATCCCTCCGAAGTGGTCAAGGTCGGCGACGAGATCGAGGTGCGGATCCTGAAGTTCGACCGCGAGCGCTCGCGGGTGAGCCTGGGACTGAAACAGCTCGGGGCCGATCCGTGGGAGAACATCTCCCGGCGCTACCCGGCGCACACCCGGGTGTTTGGCAAGGTCACGAACATCGCCGACTATGGCGCGTTCGTCGAGATCGAGGACGGCGTCGAGGGTCTGGTGCACGTTTCCGAGATGGACTGGACGAACAAGAACGTCAATCCCGCCAAGGTCGTGCATACCGGTCAGGAAGTCGAGGTCATGGTGCTCGACGTCGACGAGGAGCGCCGGCGCATCTCCCTCGGCCTGAAGCAGTGTCAGGCCAATCCGTGGAAGGAGTTCGCAGAGAACTACAACCGCGGTGATCACGTCAGCGGCCAGATCAAATCGATCACCGACTTCGGCATCTTCATCGGACTGGCGGGCAACATCGACGGTCTGGTGCACCTGTCGGACATCTCCTGGGACATGCCCGGGGAGGAAGCGGTGCGCAGCTTCCAGAAGGGCCAGCAGGTCGAGGCCATGGTGCTGTCGATCGATCCGGAGCGCGAGCGCATCAGCCTCGGTATCAAGCAACTCGCCAAGGATCCGTTCTCGAGCTACATCGCCGAGAATCCCAAGGGCACGATCGTCAAGGGCGTGGTCAAAGACGTGGATGCCCGCGGCGCGGTCATCGACCTCGGCAACGGGATCGAAGGTCAGCTGCGCGCTTCCGAGCTCGGCCGGGATCGAGTCGAGGATGCCCGCACGGTGGTCAAGATCGGCGAGGAAATCGAGGCGAAGTTCATCGGCGTGGATCGCAAGACCCGCACCATTTCGCTTTCCATCAAGGCCAAGGAGGCGCATGAGGAGGCCGAGGCGGTCCAGAACTACCGTTCCTCGGAGGCGGCAACGACAGGCACGAGCCTGGGCGAGCTGCTCAAGGAGCACATTGGAGATCGTGGCTAGCTGTAAAGGCGCCGCCCCCGAGACCGGGAGCGGCGCCGGTTTGCCCGTGTCATGACCAAATCCGAGCTCATCGAAATCATCGCTGCGAAGCAGAAGCATCTGCCGGCCAAGGATGTCGAGCTCGCTTTGAAGCAGATGCTCGAGGTGATGAGCGATGCGCTGGCGCGCGGCGATCGCATCGAGATCCGCGGTTTCGGCAGCTTCTCGTTGCATTTTCGTCCGCCGCGCCAGGGGCGCAATCCGAAGACCGGCGAGGCGGTGGCGCTCTCCGGCAAGCACGTGCCCCACTTCAAGGCGGGCAAGGATCTGCGCGAGCGGGTCAACAGCGGCGCTGACGAGCCGATCCGGGGGTGAGCCCCCACGGGGCGCGGGACATGCCCTCGTCAAACGCGAACGCGCGAGCGGGTAATGCTCCGGGAAAACGGCGGCCCCGAGGCTGGCGGCGGAGGCGGGAAACGGGAAACGGGACTCTGCCGCGCGGCAAGACCCTGCTGATTCTCCTCGACGACGGATGAGCGGCTGACTCGCCCGCCGCGCTCGCAATCGATGCGGCATGCTACATTGCAGACGTGATCGCGCTGCCCGCCTATCTGCTCGCGCTGGCGTTCGCGGCCATCGGCGTTGCGGCCTGGCTGCTTGGGCGGCTTACCGGCGATCGGCGCACTGTGCGGCTGCCGCGCGACTATTACGTCGGCCTCGATCATCTCATCAATGACCGGTTCGATCATGCCGTGGAAGTGTTCGCGCGCATGGCCGAGGCGGGCGATGCCGCCGAGATCCAATTTGCGCTCGGCAGTCTCTTTCGGCGGCGCGGTGAGGTCGACCGGGCGATCGCCGTGCACACGCGGCTGCGCGAGCAGGGCGATGCGGGCCTGCGCGACAAGGCGACGTTCGCGTTGGCGTTGGATTACTTGAGCGCCGGGCTGATGGACCGCGCGGAGCTGCTGTTCCAGGAGTTGGCGGCTTCGGCCGAGTATCGTCATACGGCGCTCGATCAACTGCTGCGCATTTACGAGTCGCAGGGCGACTGGAGCAACGCGCTGCAGACGCTGCAAGCCCTGCCGTCGCAGGTCCAGGCCGAGCGTGGCCGCATCGCGGCGCATTATCTGTGCGAGCTCGCCGAGCAATCGCTGACCCAGGGGGAGAGTGATCGTGCCCGCGCGTTGCTGCGCCAGGCGCGTGCGAGAGAGCACGACCTGCCGCGCGCTCACATGCTCGCCGCGCGCATCGCCGAGTCGGACGGCGCGCGCGATGCGGCGCTCGAGGGGTATCTGAAGATTCTGCAGGCGCATCCGGCGCTCGCCATCGAGATCATCCCCCGCGCGCTGGCCCTGGCGGAGGCGGGGCAACAGCCGCGGGTGCTCGCCGCGTTGTGGGATCGGTTGCAACGCGCCGGTGAGACCAGCCCCCGGCAACTGGCGTGGTTGTTGGCCGGCGCGCTGCCGCCGGCCGAGCTGCAGCATCTGGCCGACACGCAGGGACCGCAAGCCGCGCCCGCGGCCGAGGCGTACGCGCTCGCACTCCTGCTGAAGCGGCTCGGGGATGGTGGCGGACGCTATCAGTGTGAGGAGTGTGGCCTGCTCAGCTCGGGTTGGTTCTGGCGCTGCCCGAAGTGTCGCACATGGGACAGCATGCGTCCGGCGGCGTTCAAGTGGGACGTCGGTCCGGAGACGCCTGCCGCGCGGATGAGTCCGGCGGGGAAACGCGCGCGGGACGAGGCTCGCAACCTGGGTGACGTCGGGCGTTAAACTACTCGAATCAGGTCCCGTCGCGGACCGTGAAAGTTCTGGAGTATCTGAGATGCGGACAGCACCGAAGTCGATCATTCGCACGGCTGTGTTCCCGGTTGCGGGACGGGGTACGCGCTTCCTGCCGGCCACCAAGGCCAGCCCGAAAGAGATGCTGCCGGTGGTCGACAAGCCGCTCATCCAGTACGCGGTCGAAGAGGCGCTCGCCGCGGGCGCCACGCGTCTGGTGTTCATCACGGGCGCGGCCAAGCGCGCCATCGAGGATCATTTCGACTCGGATCAGGAGCTCGAGCAGCTGCTCGAGCGTCAGGGTAAAAGCAGCCTGCTCAACCAGATTCGCAGCGTGCTGCCGTCGTACGCCTCGTGCATCTACATTCGCCAACCGGCGCCGCTGGGTCTCGGCCATGCGGTGCTGTGCGCCCAGCCGGCCGTCGGGGCCGAACCGTTCTTCGTGCATCTGGCCGACGATCTGATTCGCGGGGAGGTCGCCTGCCTGAAGCAGATGGCCGATGTGTACGAGGCCAAGCGCGCAAGTGTCCTCGGCGTGCAGGCGGTGCCGCGCTCGGACACCGACAAATACGGTATCGTTGCGGTGGAGGCCGACAAATCGGCCACGAGCCGGGTCCGCAGTATCGTCGAGAAGCCCAAGCCGGCTGTGGCGCCTTCCAGCCTGGCGGTGGTCGGGCGCTACGTGCTTGCGCCGTCGATCTTCGAACACCTGGAGAAGCTCGGGCAGGGCGCGGGCGGGGAAATCCAGCTGACCGACGGGATCGCGGCGCTGATGCGCGAGGAGGCGGTCTACGCCTACCGCTTCGCGGGCACGCGCTACGATTGTGGCAGCAAGCTCGGGTATCTGCAGGCCACCGTCGAGTACGCTCTCGGCCATCCGGTGCTGGGCAAGGAGTTTCGCCGTTACCTGCGGGATCTGCAGCTCAAGATGGCGAAGCCCGAGGGGGGGAGGCGCCACGCCAACACCGGTGGCGCGACCCGACGGACCGCGCGGCCGGTCCCGCCGGTCTGAGGGCGTCGGATCCGTTCAGGCGGGCTGGGTGACGAGCGCCGCAGACGTGGCGCGCGACACGATGTGGGCGAGGGTGTCGATGCTGTCGACCACCCGGTCGCAGGTCCCGACCAGCTCTGCGGCGGCCCCGCTTGCGGGCGCGGCCTCGAGCGTGCGCGCCAGATGCCGCTGCAGGGCGCGGATGGGCGGAAGTTGACCGGGCGCGCGATGCGTGCTCAAGGCATCGGCCACTTCGCGCAGAGCCGCGGCGCCATCGAGGACCAGCGACTGCGTCGCGGCGCCGCCGGCGAGTCGGCCGTGTTGCGGGATCAGCGCCTCGAGCGTCATGATCGCCCGCGCCAGGCGGTTGCCGTTGGTCAGTAACGATTGAGCAAGCTCGGCGAGCGCCGGCGGCGTGGCCGGTTCGGCGAGCAGGCGTTTGACCGACGCCTCGGCGTTGATTCGTGCGACGCGCGCGCCCTGGCGCGCTGCGTGCCGCTCGGGCGCCTCACCGGTGGCGATCGAGGCCAGGTAGGCCGCATACGCCTGCAGCGATTGTGCGACCATCTCCCGCGCGCGTCCTTTCTCCCAGGTCGGCCACAGGCCGTACGCGGCGAGCGCCACGACGCTGCCGAGCACGGTGTCGACCAACCGGGCAATGACGGTCGGTTCCGGCCTCTCGCCCACGAATGCCAGCAGCAGCACCACCAGGCCGGTGAGACAGGCGACCGCCGCCGCATAGTGCACGTTGCCGAGGTAGCGGTACCCGGCGCACAGCGCCGCCAGCACGGCCAGATGGATCCAGGCGTTGGCCGGCAGCACGAGCACCAGCGCCGTGGTGAGGACCAGACCCAGCACGGTGCCGGCCATGCGCAACAGCCCGTAGCTGAGCGTCCCGGCGTAATCCGCCCGCAGCACGATGGCCACCGTCATCGGCAGCCAGTAACCGTGTTTGATCGGCAATATCCGCCCGAGCCACAGCGCGAGCGAGAAGCACACCGCGGTACGGATGGCGTGACGGAACGCGGCGGAGCGGGGTGTGAGACTGGCCGTAAACACCGCCAGCGAGGATTGGGGACGCAGTGCGCTCGGCAGTTGCCGATCTTCGTCCACGGCGCGCTTCGCTCCCTGTATCCCCGCTCTTGCGGCGTTGCGGGCCGCGGCGGCGAGCTGCCCGGAGAGCGCCTGCAAGTGCCGCCAGGGCGCGCTCGGCACAGAGGCTTCCTGCCCGGCAGCGCGCCGCTCGGCGCTCTGCAAGGCGCGCACCGCGCCGCTCATGGCGCGGGCCGGGTCGCCTCCGGCCACGATGGCTTCGGCGATTGCATCGAGCACCGCGGCGGCCTCGCGTTGCACGAGCGGACCGATCTGCGCGTCGAGGGTCTGCGCGCCGAGGGCAATCAGCTCCAGCCGGATCCGCTCGGCCAGCTCCAACATGACGCCGAAGTACTCCATGACCGGTCCCCGCGCACGGTGCGGCCCGAGCAGGGTATGTTGCAGGTCGGTCATGCCGCCGGTGAGCTCGAGTGCGCTCCCGTCGTCGTGTGTTCCTCGGCGGGCCATGGCGGCCAATCCCCGATACACCGTCGAGAGCGCCGCGCGCTCCGGTCCATAGCGCTGCAGCGGCCAGGCGGCGATGGAGAACAGCGTCAGCAGCAGTCCGCCGGCGGTGACGTCGGCGGTCAAGTGCAGCGCCGCCGCCAGGGTGGGCGCCGGCAGATCCGTGGCGATGACGAGCAGAATCATCGAAGTCATCCCGACCCGGGCGATGGCATCGCCGAATGCCACGAGCAGCGCGCCGAGGAAACCGATCGCCAGACTGGCGAGCAGCAGCGCCGGAAGATGATGGTTCAGCGTCAGACCGAGGAAGGTCGCCAGACCCCCGGCGGCCGACACCGCCAGGAGGCGCGTCAGCCGCTCGCGATACGGGCCGGGCTCGTCGGAGTACATCGTAACCAGCGCCCCGATGCTGACCGCGATGCCGGCCAGCACGTTGCCGCTGCCGATGCCCCACACGAGCGGCAGCACCACCGCGGCGGTGTTGCGCACCAGGACCATCCAGGGCAGCTGCGCCGGCCGGGTGGCCAGCAGCGTCGAGAAGAGCTTGGCGCGCCTGCTGTCGGGGGGATTTCGCATCGGGGCTCTCGGCGGCTGAACGGTTTCTGTGTCCGATTGTACTGGCCGGGCCAGGGCTCGCCGAGTCATGGCGGGGCACTGTCTCGCGGCGCAGCGCCGCGACCCTGCCCTCAGGGCAGATAGACCGAAACCACCGCGCCGCCGCCGGGACGGTTGGCAATGCCCAGCCGGCCGGCATGCGCCTCGATGATCTCGCGGCACAGGGTGAGCCCGAGGCCCGAGCCGGAGGGCTTGGTGGAGAAGAACGGCAGCAGCGCGTCGCGCAGCGCCGCTTCGGTGAGCCCTGCCCCGCGGTCGGCGACCTCGATCTGAAAGCCGGGCGCGCGCTCGCGCACGCTCACGGTGATCTCGCCGGGATCCGAGCCCGACTCGGCGGCGTTCTTCACGAGATTGATCATGACCTGTTCGAGCTGTGCGGCGTCGAAATGGCCCGCGCGCTCGGGCAGTGCGCCGGCGACGCGGAATTCCAGCGTCGCGGCCAGTTGCGCGATGAACGCGGACCAGGCGATCGGCGCCGGCCGGGGACGCGGCAATTTGGCGAAGCGCGCGTACCCGTCGATGAAGACCGCCAGGTGCGCCGTACGATCCCCGATGGTGGCGAAGATGCGCTCGAACTGCGGGCCGAGAACGGCCGGTTCGGCCTGCCGGGCGAGCAGCTTGCCGGAATGCACCAGGGAGCTGATCGGGGCCAGGGAGTTGTTGAGCTCGTGGGCGATCACGCGGATGACTTTCTTCCACACCGCGATTTCCTGCGCGGTGAGCTCGCGTGTCAGGCGCTCGAGCAAGCAGAGCTGATGCGGCCGGGCATTGAGCAGAAAGGTGCGCCGGGAGAAACGGTAGACCTCGCTGTCCGGGCCGGTGCCGAGCGTGAACAGGGTGTCGCCAGCGCCCGCAACGGCCGTGCGCAGCTCCGGCGGCTGCCCGCGCAGCAGTTCCTCGAGCTCCAGGCCCTCGAGTTTACGTCCGCCATGCAGCAGCGCGCGCGCGGCGATGTTGCCGTACACGATCCGGCCCCGGTCATCGCTCAGTACCAATACGTGCGGCGTGGTTTGCAGAACGGTGTCCAACAGCAGCTCGCGCTGGTACAGATCAAACCGCTCCCGCCGCAGCATCTCGCCGAGCCCGTTATAGGCTTCGACCAGGGCGCGCAATTCCTCGATGCGTGGTGCGGCGATGCTGCTGCTGAAATCCCGCTCGCGCAGGCCGCCGATGGCGCCGCCGACCGCCGCGACCGTCTTGCGCCAGGGACGCGTGGCGCGTGCCGCGAGCCATGCGAGCACCGGGACGCACACGAGCAGCGCCAGAGCGAGCGCTAGCGCGGGCGAGGCGAGCCAGCGCAGGGCCGCGGCGGTCAGTCCCGCGGCGATCAGCGCCTGTGCGCCGAGCGCGACGCCCATGCGCCCGGCGATCGATCCGCGAAGCCTACCGATCATCGTTGGCCTTCAGGCCCAGCTTCTCCATGCGGCGGTACAGCGCCTGTCGGGACAGGCCCAGCTCGCGCGCGGCGCGCGATACGTTGCCGCCGTTGCGCCCGAGCGTCTCCACGAGCCCGAGGCGATCGAGTGGCACCGCCTCGGTGTCGCCCGCCGGCTCGACAGGCGGCAGGTTGAGCGCCCCGACGTCGATCAGCGGCGCCTCCGACAGCAGGCATGCGCGCCGGATGACATTGCGCAGCTCGCGCACATTGCCCGGCCAGGGATAACCGGCCAGCGCGTACTCCGACTCCCTCGAGAGCGCGCGGTTCGGCTCGAGAAAGTGACGCGCCAGCGGCACGATGTCCTCGGGCCGGTGTGCCAGCGGCGGGACTTCCAGCTCGATCACGTTCAACCGGTAATACAGATCCTCGCGAAACGCGCCGGCGCGTATCGCCGCGCGCAGATCCGCATTGGTGGCCGCCACCAGCCGCACCGCTGCTCGGCGTGTGAGGTTTGATCCCAATCGCTCGAACTCCCCGGTCTGCAGCACCCGCAGCAGCTTGGCCTGACCGGGCGGGTCGAGGTTGGCCAACTCGTCCAGGAACAGCGTTCCGCCGCTCGCGGCCTCGAAGCGGCCGATGCGCGCCCGCGCACCGGTGAATGCGCCGGCCTCGGTGCCGAACAGCTCCGCCTCCATGAGGTCATGGGGGAGGGCGCCGAGATTGATTTTCACGTAGGGACCGGTGCGGACGGAGGAGTTAGCCTGGATGATGTCGGCGAGCACCTCCTTGCCGGCGCCGTTCGGTCCGGTGATCAGCACCGGCACGTCCGCGTGCGCCACCTGGGCCGCCATCGAGACCAGCGTGTGCATCGCGTCGCTCTCGTAGACTGCGCCACGCAGATCGAAGCGGCCCGCGAGCGACTCGCGCGCCCGGCGCCGCCGCGAGCGCAGTGTGGCGGCTTCGACGCGCGCACGGCGCAGGTCCAGGAGATTGCGCACGGTCGTGAGCAGGCGCTCGTCGTCCCAAGGCTTCGCGATGTAATCGGCGGCTCCGGCCTTGACGAGGTCGACGGCCGTCTCGAGGTGCGTCCAGGCGGTCAGCAGTACGATGGGCACGTCGGGGTGCTTGCGGCGAATGGCATGGAAGAGCGCCACGCCCTCCTCGCCTCCGGTGGCCTCGCGACGGAAGTTCATGTCTTGGATGACCACGTCGACCGCTTCGCGCCGCAACACCGCCAGACCTTCGGGCGGGGACGCCGCGCCCAGGACTCGCGCGCCGTGCAGGGAGAACAGCACCTCGATCGCGGTCCGCACCGCCTCGTTGTCATCGATGACCAGCACGGGGCTGTGCGCGAGGCTGGAGCGCGACTCGCTGGGCGGACTACTCATCGCGACCATGGTACCGGATCGGACCGGAAGGCGCTGCCGCGGGCGGGGTTCCTGCCCGGCCCGGAGCGCGTCGAGCCGGCAGGCGTCGTTTTGGGCTCAACACTCGCCACCTGCGGCGGCGGGGTCCGTTGCGCCGCGCAAGCTCCGGGGTGTTCATCCAGGGACACCCGCTCGGCGCAGCGAAGCGATGCTTCGCCGGAAGACGCCGCCTCGCCGTTGTGTCTGGGGTACACGGTTTGGATACCGCCGGCCGATGGGCGACGACTCAGTCCATCGGCGGGGTCATGCCTTCGGGGGTCGGCTGTCCGTGGGCGAGCGGTGCCACTCTGGTGAGCCAGGAATTGATGGTGCTCACCTCGGCCGGATAGAGCATGCCGGCGGCGTACTGCAGCTGAATGAGGCTGTCGATGTAGCCGTAGCGGCTGGTGGCGTAGTTGGTCTGCGCCGATACCAATGTGCTCAGGGCGTTGAGCACGTCGACTTCCGTCTCCCGGCCGACCTTGTAGCCGTCCTCCGTGGCGACATAGGCGGCCTTGCTCGAGATGA
>JAJYFU010000060.1 GCA_021790795.1 Pseudomonadota bacterium | reverse complement strand
GATCGCACTGCCGAGCGGCACCCATGTGATCGGTGCCATGGACTGGAATGGCGACGGTCACACGGACATCCTGGTGCAGAACGGCAGCACGATCGGGGTGTATCTCTCCGAAGGCAATGCGCTCGACTCCTCCCTGATTTCGACCTCGATCCCGTACGATTCTGCCTACGGGTACTTCACCTTCGATCCGTATGGAGATGGACTCGAGGCCATTGGCGCAGTGACCAACAGCGGGATCATCTATTACCCGAACAATGCTCAGGACGAACCGCCGGATCTCTTGACCAAGATCACCGACGGTTACGGCAACTGGACCGAGCCGTCCTACGTGTCTCTCGCGGACGCCGGAGGGACCTATAGCGCGGATGGGGGCGCTCCGAGCGGCTATGAAGACTACATGGGTCCCTACTACGTCGTCCGGCAGGTCACCTTCAGTGACCCGTCAAATCCCCCGAGCGGCACGTACACACGGACCTATTCGTATTACGGGGCCGAGGAGAGCCTCAACGGCCGAGGCTTTGCGGGATTCGGGGCGCGGTACGTGCTCGACTCGAGGAACAATCTCTACACATCGACGAACTACGACCACGTCTTTCCCTACACCGGGATGGTGCAGTCCGAGATCGTCACGGAGGGGTCCGGCGGTGGTCAGCGCGTGTCCTATCGCTCCAATTCGCTGGCCGATCAGGTCTCCGGTCCGACCGATGAGACGGTGTACTTCCCGTACGTGTCGCAGAGCACGAGCGAGCATTACGGTATCAGCGGCAGCGACAACGGGAGCATTGTCACGACCCGGAACGCCAGTTTCTCGTACGATGGCACCAGTGGAGATCTGACCTCGTCCTCGCAGACGCTGACGGACAATGATGCGAGCTCGCCGTATTACGGGGACTCCTGGAGCACCTCGGTCAGCAATACCCCGGCCCCCAATACCAGCACCTGGTGCCTGTCATTGCTCTCGGCGTCGACCGTGAGTTACACGGATACCTACGATAACGCCTCGGTCTCCGAGACACGCAATTTCAACCCGGATACCACAAACTGTCGCTACAGCAGCATCGTGACGGCGCCGAATACCGCCTATCAGGTTACCGACGCTTTGGGGTACGACAGCTTTGGCAATATCAATTCCGAGACCGTCACGGGAATCGGCATGACGGGACGCACCACCAGCATGAACTGGGGTGCGACCGGACAGTTTCCGCTCTCGATCACCAATGCGCTCAATCAGACCACGACGTTCAATTACGATTTCGGCTGCGGGCTCGTCAGCAGCATGACGGATCCCAACGGCGATGCGACGAGTTGGCAGTACGGCGAGGGGTTCTGTCGGCTCACGCAGGAGACGCGCCCCGACGGGACGTACACCACCTGGAGCTATACGCTCTACTCGGGTTCGGATCCGAAGCCGCGGATGCTCGTGACGAGCCAGATTCATGATACGTCTGGCAACCTCATTCGAACGATGACCGAAGAGTTCGATCAGGAAGATCGCCCCTACCTCGAGCAGACGAACCTGCTCAGTGGCGCAACCGCCACGGTGATGCAGAAGAGCTACGATGCCCTCGGGCGGGTGATCTCAGCGCAGGAGCCCTATGAGGGCAGTACGGTCGGCGCAGTGACGTATTCGTATGACCTGCTGAACCGCGTCACGGCGATGCAGCGGCCGACGAGCGCCTCGGACAGCACGCCGGCGACGACCAGTTATCAGTACGACGGGCTGACGACGACGGTCACGGATCCGAACGGCGATACCCGAACCCTGGTCTATGACCCCAATGGGTGGTTGCGGCGCAGCACGGATGATCTGGGCTACACGGTCATCTTCGGCTACGACGCAGCCGGCAGCCGCACGTCGGTGAGCGATAACCAGGGTAATACTCTCTGGAGCGGCACGTGGCAGTACGGCATTCGGCCGTTCCTGGTGGGCACGACCGACATGGACATGGGCTCCTGGGGCTATACGGTCGATCCGCTGGGCGAGGTCATTGCCTGGACGGATGCGAAGGGGCAGCACTTCGCGGCCTCCTACGACGCCCTCTCGAGACCGGAAACGCGATCCGAACCCGATCTGTTCACCCAGTGGACATGGGGCTCGAGCGCCTCGGCGCGCAATATCGGGCGGCTCGCCGCGGTGTGCACGGGGACGGGAGCCAATCCGAGCGGGTGCACCACCGATGGGGAATCGGAACAGTGGACGTACGATGGGGATGGACGGCTGAGCACCCGGACGATCACCTTGCCGTCGGTCGGGTCGTACACCTATACGTGGCAGTACAGTGCGAGCACGGGGCTGCTGAGCAGCCTGACCTATCCGATGACTTCGAGCGGGAACGCCCTGACGCTCACGTACGGGTACGCGTACGGCTACCTGCAGTCGATCACCGACACGCTCGCCTCGCCGAATATCACCGTGTGGAGCGCCGGCAGCATGAATCCGGCCGGGCAGATCACGCAGGCGACGCTCGGCAATGGTCTGACCACCACCCGGACGTACGATGCGGTGACGCACCTGCTGACCGCGGTGCAGTCCGGGGTCGGTGGCGGCACCGCGGTGCAGAATCAGAGCTATCTGTACGATGCCGACGGGAATCTCACCGAGCGGCAGAACAATAATCTCGGGCTGACGGAGAACTTCTACTACGATGGGGACAATCGGCTCAGCTACTCGACGCTCAATGGCACGCGCAACCTGTCGCTCACCTATGACGCGATGGGGAACATCACCTCGCGCAGCGATGTGGCGAACGGAGCGAGCTGGACCTACGACTCGACCCGCAAGCACCAGGTGATGGAGGCCGGCAGCACGGCCTATCAGTACGCGTATGACGCCAATGGGAATATGACCTCCTGGATGGGCAACACGGTCAACTGGACCAGCTACAATTACCCGAGTTTTATTGCGGATGGGGCGAGCGGTGAGAGCGTCACGTTCAGCTATGGGCCGAACCGCACGCCCTGGCTCGAGGCGACCCAGGAGCCCTCGGGGACCACCGAGACGTATCGCGTGGGCCGTCTCATGAGCATGGTGAACTCCGGCAGTGGCCTTGCCTATCGTAATTACATCTACGCGGGGAATGACCCGGTCGCGGTCGACACGATCACCAGCTCCGGGGAGACTCTCCAATACTTCGAGACCGGTCCGCAACGGAGCATCGATGCGATCACGAACTCGGCCGGCCAGGTGCTCGTCAATGAGAGTTTCAGTGCCTACGGGGTCCGCCGCGATCCCACGACCTGGTCGGGCGCGGCCTCGAGTGCGGATCTGGCCACCAGCGCCAGCATCACGCAGCACGGGTATACCTTCCAGCGGGCCCTTGGCGAGGAGATGAATCTCAACGACATGGTCGGCAGAGTCGAGGACGCGGGGATCGGGCGGTTCATGTCCGCGGATCCGACGATACCCCATCCCTCAGACCCACAGAGCTACAACCGATATAGCTATACCCGAAACGATCCGCTGACTTATGTTGACCCCACGGGATTTGGGGACGGAGATTTGTCCTGTCCGATAAGCGGGCCGACGGATATTTCCAATATTGCGGGTGGGAAAGGCATGCCGGGAGTCTGTATTACGGCGACCGGAAATAATTGGGGAAGCGGAAGCGGATGGAATGGATTTCACAGCCCACCGCCTGGGAGCTTCATGGAGAATGGCCAGGGATGGTTGAATCTGCTGAATTTCGGGGGCGGCTCCCCTGGAGGGAGCGGGTCAAATTACACGCACGGATGCAGAGGTTCCGTCGTCTTCTTGTGCAACTCTGCAAGTCAACCGCAAGGGAGCCCACCATCTACAACTCTGCAGACAATCGTCGTCACGCCAACCTATGTACTGCCCGATAGTGGAGCAGTCCAGCAGGCGGGGTTTGCCGGCCTGGATTTCCTTGGGTCTCAGTTCTTGGGTTATGTGCAAAACGAGATTCTGGGGGCGATTGGTTGCAAGCGTGCGGCTTGCGGAGTTCTAGCGACCATAGTGATTGCTGCCGTGGCTCCGGAGGCCGCAGAGGGAGGGATGTCTGCAGAAGCGACTCAGAGTGAATTCACTTTGACTCGGACCGTTGAGAACAATATTGGATCGAGACCGTATCTCAATTCACCCCTTACAATACAAGAAATTCAATCGACCGGCCTTGGGGTGGCGGATCCAGGCGGGCTACCTGATGCACTTCGTTACGATGTCCCCGGATCTTTCAATGACAGTAATGGGACGTGGCAGTTGGTCATCGATCCCAATACAGGCACCGTATATCACTTCTTATTCACGAGCGGGAAATGACGGTGCGATTCCAAGTAGTGCGTGATGTTCGGCAGGTTCCGCGTCGAGAGTTACTTTATCGTCGAAATGAGTATTCTTTCGACATGGAGCCGCCGCCGAATCGGAATTTTTCGTCCGTCTTGATAGATGATTTGAATATCGAAGTTGACAACACAGGGAGAGTTGTTTCTGTCTGGGGAGTTTGTCCGTACACGAGGTGGAAAGATGCGACTCTCAGGCCGCCATTGGCGGAGGTTGGGGCTGTATCTGTAAATAGTGATACGCCGATAGCTCGAGGGGTTTCAGTACCGGTAAATCAGAACAAGTACCTTCCTACCCTTTTTGATCAGTGTTCGGGCTGGATAAAAATTGAGGCGAAGAAAGAGCTCGGGTCGGCCATTAGAGTTTTTTCAGGAGTGATCTTCGAGATTGACGAGCATGGTGAGTTATGCTCTTTGTGGCTAAAGCCAAGAATGATGTCGTCGCAGCCGCTGTGACCTGGGTCGATCCGATCCAACTGCGGAAGGCAGTTGACGGGACGCCCGGCCAATCAAGCACTTGCTGCAGGCGTGGCTGCAAAGGTAGTCCGCTCGTCTCACAAAGGGTAAGTTCTGAAACGCTGCCCTACCCCGCTCGACTCAAAGGCTTGCAGGTTTCATAAGTCAGTTTCATAATTGGTTCCGGTTTTGTCCCTCGGACGAGAACACCTCCCATGAGCAACGTGACCCGCCTGCCCCCTTCCGGGAAGAAGGTTCATGTTGAAGCCGACATCCCGGCGAGCCAGCTCGATGAATTCGACCGCGCCATCACGGCGATCGCCGCCGGGGAGCGGCCGCGGATGGACACTCTGGCGCGCGATGAAGGCGAGATCGTCAGCCGCGCCATGGCCGCCCTGGAGAGGATCGAGGCGGCGATCGAGGCGCATCCCGGTACCGGACAGGCGCGCCGCCTGGTCAAGTTCCTGGCGGGTGTCTACAACGGCGAGGACTATCCGTTCGACCTCGGGGAGCTGCGGGCGCTCGACACCGAGCTCGCCAATGCGTGTCTCGATTACCTGAACTACGACCGGCTGGGCAAGCGCGAGGTCCACAAGCACCTCAAGAACGGCGATCGCGATCTGCATCGCTGGATGAAGCGCTACGAGCTCCTGCCGCACGATTCATGAGCGGCACCGTGTCTCCATCGCTCTCCGAGGCCGAGATCGAGCGCCTGGCGGCGCTCCTCGCTGCGAATCGCAACCCGGGCGCCCTCTCGCTCGAGGGGATCGACGGTCTCTTCTGCGCGCTCATCGCGAGCCCCGCCCTCGTCATGCCGCACGAGTACTTGCCGGTGATTCTCGGCGGGACCCTCGGCGAGGGCGGGCTGCTCGGCGACCTCGCGGGCGTGCAGGAGATGATGGGGCTCCTGATGCGCCTCTGGAATGGCATCGCGCATGACTTCGAGCACGAAACCTTCCACGTCGCCCACCGTGACGAATCCGGCGAGGACGGTGTTCCAGGCCGCGCCTGGGCGCGCGGCTACCTGCACGGCATCCGGCTCGCCCCGGAGGAGTGGAGCCGCATCCTGCACGATGACCGCGAGAATGAGGTGCGCTGCATTCCGATCGTGGCCGGAGAGGTCAATCCGGCCTGGCCGAAGGAGCCCCTCACGGAGGAACAGTCGAGCGCGATGTGGACGGACATGCTCGCCGGGGCAGCGCGCGCGTACCGGTACTTCAAGGAGGACCGGCTCGCGTATGCGCAGGCGGCTGCCCGGCGCGCACCGCCCGAGCCGTACGAGCGCGCCGGACCCAAGGTCGGCCGCAATGATCCCTGCCCGTGCGGCAGCGGCAAGAAGTACAAACGCTGCTGTGGGGCCCCGGAGTCCGGCGACCGGGTCGTGCACTGAGGGGGCGCATGATCAAGTCCTGGGTCGTCGATCTGCGCCATTTCCTGTTGCCGGACGGCAAGGTGGCGCCCTTGCCGCCGAAGGCGCAGCGGCTCTTCGCCTACTGGACGGAAATCGTCTCCCAGGCGACGCAGTACGACGATCCGACGGCACTGCTCTGCCGGCGACGGCCGGGCCATAAACCCTGCGGTACCCTGATCACCATTTTCTTCGACGTCGACAACAACGATGTGCTCTGGTTCTGTCCCCGCTGCCATGACGAGGGACGCATCGCCGGGTGGGAAGGCACGTTCTGGGACAACGGGGACATCGCCGAGCATCCCTCGTGAGGTCCATCATGGAACTCGATACCGACAAGATCGATCAGGCCGTCCTCGCGCTGCTCTCCCTCGGCCGGCACGAGGGATACCGGGTCTGGAAGGGTTTCGACTGGGCGGTCATGAACCGGCTGCACGAGCACGGCTACATCACCGATCCGGTCAGCAAGGCGCACTCGGTGCTGCTCACCGAGGAGGGCGCACGGGAGTCAGAACGGCTGCTGCGCGAGCTGTTCGGGCGGCCGCGGGGCATGAAGTGACCCCGTCCTGCGCATCCTATTTCGCATGAAATACGGCTACGCGCGCGTCTCGACCGAGGATCAGAATCCGGCCCTGCAGCTTGCCGCCCTGAAGAAGGCGGGCTGCAGGACGGTGTTCAAGGACGAGGGGATCTCCGGAGCGACGGCGCAGCGCCCTGCCCTGCTCAAGTGTCTGAAGACGCTGCAAGCCGGGGACACGCTCATCGTCTGGAAGCTCGATCGGCTCGGGAGGAGTCTCCGGGACCTCATCCACATGCTCGATGACCTGAAGCACCGGGGAGTGAAGTTCCGTTCGCTCACCGAGGCGATCGACACGGACACCGCGACGGGGCGTGCCATGTGGCAGATGATCGGGGTGCTCGCCGAGCTCGAGCGCTCTCTCATCACCGAGCGCACGCGCGCCGGCGTCAAGGCGGCCCAGCGGCGCGGGGTGAAGTTCGGACGCAAGCCGAAGCTCTCCGCGCCCCAGATCGCGCACGCGCGGCAGCTGATCGAGGGCGGGCAGCGGGTGCAGGATGTGGCGGCGCTGCTCAGCGTGGGGCGCGTGACGCTGTATCGGGCGCTGCAGCGGCTCGGAATGTGAGTGATCAGCCGTTCCGGCGTGAGCGCGATCTGCAAACTCACTCGTTTGCCCTCTTCGCCATTTTGCGTGGCTGCCATCCCCCGCGACCATTCGTGCGCGAGCTTGAGGCCTTGGCCGGGCTTTGCGCCCTGCTCCTGGCCGCACCCGGTGGGGCCGCCATCCATCGATTGGAGCCAAATACGCCGACTTGTCTTCTCGGGTTAACGTCCCCCTGCGGCGGGGAGCCGGGCCCGTGAATACCCCGAAACCGGACATTTTCCAACGACCTTGTCCTGTTCGAGAGGATGCCCTTCTCGGTCGTCAGAACCAGCCGAGCCGGATCAGTTCTGCACGTCGCTCGATACGGCGCGGCGCATTCATTTGCAGGAGCTCGACGGTGGCGCGGCCGGTCGGAGTCAATCCGACGAGCTCTATGCCGCGCAATGCGAAATGCGCTGTCCAGGCGGCGCGCCGAGGATGAAACAGCAGAACAATTTCTTGGGTGTCGGAGTCGATGCCGGTGAGGTTCGGGCCTTTATGGCGGTTGCAGCGATGACAGGCCCATGCGAGGTTCTCGAGGACGGTTTCGCCGCGATGTTGGCGGGCGACGATGTGCTCGAGGTGGAACGGCTCGAGCGGAGGCGCCCAATCCGGCAGGTGGCAGTACTCGCAGCGCCTGCCCGCACGCTCGCGAACCTGCTGGCGAACCGCCTCGCTCACCTCAGCCGCGCGCGACCTGCATCTGTCGCTCGGCCTTCAGTCGCAAGGTGGCGATGATGTCGCCTAGCTCGATGAAGCGGTCGTATTCCCGCTCTTCCTCCGCGCTGAGCTGCCCATCGTTGGCCTTCTGGGCCAGCAGATCCAGGCGCGACTGGTCGGCTCGTGTCAGCTGCAGCGCGCCGAGGGCGCGCACGCTCTCGGCATCGAGGCACCGCGCTGCGGACTCGAGCAAGCTGTCATCAACGCCCGTGTATTCTTGAATCATGGATCAAAGATAGTCCATTTCCCGTTTGGATTCGAGGCCGTTACCATGCTATTGTGCAATGACACTATTGAGCCATAGTGCAATAGCGCATGATTATCGCCATTCTTAACGAAAAGGGCGGGGTCGGAAAAACCACCCTCGCCACCAATCTTGCCCGGGCCTTCCAAAAAGCCGGGCAGAAGGTGCTCCTAGTTGATTCCGATCCCCAGGGGAGCCTCAGGGACTGGCTCGCCGCGGCCGGCGAAGGCGGCGACTACCCTCCCATGATCGCCATGGACAAGCCGGCAATGATTAAGGACATCAAGAGCGTCTCCGGCCAGCATGACGTTGTGATCGTTGATGGGTGTCCGAAGTCGATCGGCATGATCGCCGCCACCATTACTGTAGCCGACGTTGTGCTGATCCCGGTGCAGCCCTCGGGCTTCGATCTCTGGGCCGCCAATTCGGTGGTAGATCTCGTCAAGCAGCGGCGCGAACTTACCGAGGGGCGCCCCAAGGCCGCCTTCATCGTGAGTCGCCAGATCACCAATACCCGGCTCGCGGTCGAAAGCCGCCAGGCGTTGCTCGAACTCGGCTTCCCGATCCTCAACGCCTATACCAGCCAGCGCATCGCCTATGCCCAGTCCTCGTCCAACGGACGCACGGTGCTCGACACCGAACCGGACGGTGTCGCTGCCCGGGAGATCCGTGCACTTGCCCAGGAAGTCGAGGAGTTCGCTCATGCGGGCCGTTAGACCGACCAAGGGTGCCGCAGGTGAAGATGCGCGCCTTGTGGAGCAGAAAAGGACCGTCGAGGGGTTCGAGCGGCTGCATGTGCAGGTGACCCAGCAGCAGTACCGGCAGCTCAAACGTATTGCCTTCGAGCGCAATGCCCGTCTCGCCGAGGTGGTGCGAGAGGCGCTAGCGGACTGGCTGGCCAAACGGCCGTAGCATTGTTGTGCCATGGCACTATTGTGCAATAGCGCATGACGCTCCAGCGCATCGATGTCCTGATCAGCGAGGCTCTCGAGATAGAGGCCCGCGAGGCCCGCGAGGCCGGTGCCCTTGGTTACATGGCCCGGGCGCTGACGCTGGCGACCATGCCCCACAGGCGCACTCTCGAGAATGAATTCGAGCGGCGCAACGGCTCCTTCACGCTCACCATGCTGGCGCCATCCCGCGTTGGACTGCCCTATGGCAGCGTGCCCCGGCTTCTCGTGGCCTGGCTGACGACCGAAGCGGTTCGCACGCGGGACCGACGCATCGAGCTCGGGGATACTTTGTCGCAGTTTATGACGCAGCTGGATCTCGTTCCCACGGGAGGGCGATGGGGCACGATCACCCGCCTTCGCGAGCAGATGCAGCGTCTTTTTGCTGCCTCGGTGAGTTGCACGTATGAGGACGGGAATCGCTGGAGTATGGATTCGGTGCGGGTGGCCGAGCGGGCGGATCTTTGGTGGAGTCCCAAGACGCCCGAGCAGGTTGCCCTCTGGCGATCGGTGGTCGTTCTCGGGGAGCGGTTTTACGAAGAGGCTATCCAATCGCCGGTCCCGATCGATATGCGGGCGCTGAAGGCGCTGCGTCGCTCACCCATGGCGCTCGACATCTATTGCTGGCTCACGCATCGGATGAGCTATCTGCGCCGACCGACGGTCATCCCCTGGGGGGCACTGCAGACCCAGTTCGGCTCCGATTATCGGCTTACGCGCCAGTTCAAGGCGAAGTTCCTCCATCAACTCGCCGCCGTTGTGGCTGTCTACCCCGAAGCCAGGGTCTCGGAAGCTGAGAGCGGCCTGCAGCTGAAGCCCAGTCCGCCTCACGTTGCCGGCGAGTCTCGCCGTCTCACCACGCCTTGACGTGCTATTGCGCCATTGCGCAATAGCACAATACGTAGATCCGATATCCCGTCTGTGGATAAGCCTGCGGATGGCGACACTTATCCACGCATAAGCGGTGACGCATTTCCCGGAGATTTGCGCATAAACGGTGACGCTTTTACGCATAAACGGTGACGCATATGGTGCTTTGACCATTGATTCCATGGGAGAATTTCACCCCTTCCTATAGTTCCCTGTAGTAAAGACCTGTAGTAGGGCCCACCCCACAGTGGATAATCCACCCGAACGATCCGACGCCGCTCCCACCCTTCGGCATCCCTGCCTTCGCCCCGGCGCGTCGCGCCGGCCTACTGCGCGGCATCCTGCCTTGCGGTGCCACTCCAAGCATCCTCGGCCGTGTGACCGGTCTCAGTTCCAATCCAAACCGTCCCGCCGCCCCCAAGCGGTTCTGCGAGCTGAATCACGCGACTTCGCTCCGAGCGCCCTAGGACGGCTCAGCGCCGCGATCTCCGTCAGGGCGAGGAAGAAGGGCTTCCTGCCCGGAAGGCCGCTCCTGCGGCCTCAGAGGGGCTTTCCCGAGGCCATCACCGTCCAGCCCTCTGAGACCCCAGGGCTCCCTTCCGTGGTGTGTCGAATCTTGCGGTGGGTGTCGCCAGTATCGTTGTCCGGCACGGATCCTGGTGGGACAGAGCAGCTGCGTTGTGGCCTTCAGTACCCTCTGGGGATGACGAATTGCGTGCCGGTTTGGGTGTTTTGCCACGCGCCCCGGTAAGGCACGGACGTGCGGCCGCCTTGATCGGGGGCGATCTCGAAGCACAGTCGATTGTGCGGACCACAGTACCCCCAGCGGACCCGGCCGCCGCGCTTGTCGAGTTCGGTCACAGTAGCCTGTTCGCGCTGAATCCGGGTGGAGAGGGTGGCAGCGGTGACGCGCAGGTCGTGGAGACGCCAGAGGAGCACCCCGCCTGCGAGCAGGATGACGCTGAGGATCGCGCCGAGCACGAGGGCGGCGGTATGCAGCCGGCGCACCATGCGCTCGGCGCCGTTCAACCGCGCGATGACCGGGGCGGTGGCTTCCTGTAGGAACTTCGTGGTGATCTCGCCGAGGTTGGCAAGGTTCTCGTGCACCGCCTGACGCAGGGCGGTGCGGGCGGTCTTTTCCGCGACCTCACCGAAGGTGGCGCTCATGCGGTAGGACTCGGTGACGAGTTCCGCGAGCGCCTGGCGTTCTTTGGCGAGCGCGGCGCGTTCGGTGGCCAGGCGCTCGAGGGCGGCCTGGGCGGTTTTTTGCTGTTCCTGGGCAAGGGCCATGAGCCCGTAGAGCTGTTCCTCGGGACTCATGGCGGGGCTCATGGGAGTGCGTTCAGTTCTGCCAGGAGCGCGGCGATGCGCGAGGTGTCAGCGTCGCGCGTGACACGGGTGGTGAGGACCTGAATCAGGAGCTTTCTGACCTCTCGGTTCTCGCGGGCTTCGGCCAGGAGGGCTGCGCCGATGACGACCTTCTGGCCGGTCTCGAGGGATCGCTGGGCGGCCTTGGCGCGGGCGATTTCAGCCTGAGCGCGGGCGATGCGCTGGGCTGGGGTGAGTCTGGCCATTGTCCTCTCCTGATCCGGTCTTGATCTTCTGAGTGCGTGAATCGAGCGGTGGGAAAAGAGTATACTCTGGCCCATTATGAGTGACATACGAACTATCCATACAAATAGAGTGCGCACTTACGACTTGGTCTTCGGCGCTTCGCGCCTTCGCCCAAGTCCGGCCGTCCCGGCCGAGTGCGCAAAGCCGAAGAGCGGAGCGGCGCGGTCCACGCGCCGCCCGAGCGAGAGCCGTGGGCAGCAGCCCCTGCGCGCGCAGCGCTCCGGGGCTTCGGCCACGGCCTGCAGCCGGCACCGGCCAGAGGGACTGCGCCGCACGCTGGCTGCATCTGGCGCGATCTCGTCCCTGCGGCACGCGAGCGCTGCTCGGTGCCACGCCCTGAGCGTTTGGAGCCGTTAGCCATGGCCAGCTATCACCTCTCGGTCAAACCGATCGCGCGTGCCTCGGGGCGCAGCGCGGTGGCGTCCGCTGCCTATCGGGCGGGCGAGCGGTTGGTGAATGCGCGTGACGGGGTGGTGCACGACTACACACATCGGCGCGATGTGGTGCATGCGGAGATCTGCCTGCCGCAGTCTTTAGTGGATGGTGCTGCAGAGGGCGGTGTGGGTCTCGAGCGCACGGCGCTGTGGAATGCCGCCGAGGCGGCCGAGGCGCGCAAAGACGCGCGCACGGCGCGGGAGGTGGAGATCGCGCTGCCGGCGGAGCTCTCGGGGGATGCCCGGCGGGCGCTGGCGGTGGGGTTTGCCCGGGCGCTCGCCGGGCGCTATGGGGTGGCGGTGGATGTGGCAATTCACGCGCCGCATGCGTGGGGGGATCAGCGCAATCACCACGCCCATCTCTTGATGACGACGCGGCGGGTCGAGGGGAGGGAGGAGGGCGGTGGTGTGAGACTCGGGGAGAAGTCGGACCTCGAGCTCTCCGATACGAAGCGCAAGACCCGGGGCCTGGGTCGAGCGGCCGAGGAGATCGAGTCGATCCGGGGGCTGTGGGCGGGGCTGCAGAACCAGGCGCTCGAGCAGGCGCGGGAGGCGGCGCGGGTGGATCACCGGAGCTTCAAGCGCCGGGGGCTCGAGGTCACGCCCACGCAACACCTGGGGCCGGCGGCTGCGGCGCAGGAGCGGCGCGGGGTCGAGACGGAGCGGGGGGATCGGAACCGGGCGGTGCGCGCCGAACGGGAGGCGAGCGCAGCGCTGGTGTTGGCGAGAGGGGATCTGCACCAGGAGCGCATCGAGCAGCGGGAGCGGCAAGCGCTGCTGGCGGTGAAACCCGAGGATGAGGGACTGGTGCGAGCGGTCGAGGCCGATCGGCGCGAGCGGCTCGAGCACGCGGTGGCACTCGCCGAGCGGCGCGTGGAGCGGCGGGAGCGGAAGGTTCGTGATCGGCAGATCGCGCCGGCGTTCCTCGCGCAGGCGAAGCGGATGCAGGAGTGGTTGCGCGAGCGGCTCGAGCGAGTGGGCGAGTGGGTGTTGGAGAAGATCGCGGCGGCGAGGCGCTCGCTCGGGCTGTCCGTGTCGGGGCCCGATCCGGAGCGGGTCGCCGCCGGCGTCGAGGCGTTCAAGGAGAAGTTTGCACTGCGTCAGCAGGCCGAGGCGGGGGCGGAGAAGTTCCGGCAGGCGTTTGAGCAGCGCCAGGCTCTGAAGGCTGAGCAACACCCGCAGCAGCAGAATCAACAGACGCTCGCACGGGGCGGCCAGCCGTTCGAGCCGGGGCATGAACCCGACCAACGCCCCCAGCACTCGCGCGGGCGGTCCCGCTCGCGCGATCACGGGCCTGAGCTATGAGCGGTCGTGCAATCGAGACGCTCGTGTCGCGTGACGGAGAAAGCTTCCCGTCCTGATCCTTAGAGTCTTGCGCCGCGCGTGCGGTGGAGTTAGCCTGTGCAAGCGACATCGGGCATATAACAGCAAGCAGCCGAGTTGCGGGGGAGGATCCAGATTCGCTCGTTCCGTGAGCGTGTGCCGGCTGTGGCGATCCGGGTGGCTCGTGGGCCCTGTTCCCTAGTCGGTGAGCGTTTCTCTGCATTCTGGAGCGATGAACGGGCGCAGCGTCACGTTGCAGTGGCGGTGCTGGTCATTTCAGTCCATGCGCTGGTGCTCACCTCGGTACTGCTCGGGGAGTCGAATGTTCCCTCCGAACGGACTCTCTTGGGTGCCGATAGTGTCATTCACGGCGTCATCCTCGAGGTGGCCTCGCCTCGTGTGGCCGGCGCGCCGCCCAGGCTCTCTCCCCCGGTGTTGCGCGCTGTGAGTATCGATGCGCTCGCGCCTGCGCGCACATTTTCTGCGATGCCGCGTGCAGCGCCGATCGCGGGGCAACCCGCACTGGCGGTGCTCTACGGACGTTATCTCGGACAGATCCAAGCGCGGATCGAGCGGGCGTGGCTACGACCGCGAACGGCCATCGGGGCCGATCTCTTTCGCTGCAGAGTACGCATCGATCAGCGCCGCGACGGTGCGGTCGGTGATATTACGTTGCAACGGTGCAACGGCTCATGGGCTTGGCAGGCATCGCTCGTGCGCGCCATCGAGGATGCCTCGCCGTTGTCCGCGCCTGCGAATCCCGCGGTATTCACCCCACAGGTCGTGCTCGAATTCCGTTCAACGGCGTATGCGCCGGGTGCCCCGGCGGGCCAATTTGAGCCCGCGCCGCCCCCGGCGGTCCTGCGTGCCAAAGCTACGGTAGTGGCACTGACGGAGATTCACGCCCTGCGGCACAGAAAGGTCGGGGGGCTTCGGGGTCCTGGCGTCATCGAACTCGACATCACCGGGTCACAGGTTCACGTGGTGACCCGGCACGATCCGCACAGCCACAGGGGCTTGCACTTGATCACGGGGAGAGCGGTGCATGATCACGGGTCTTCTATCCACCATCGCTAAAACGTCCGCAGCGCAGAGGACATCAATCTGGCGACCCACCGCGGTCCTCAGCTTTCTTGCGAGCGCATTCCTCATGCCCGCACTCTCCCACGCCAATGTCGGGCGCACGCCGGCGACCTTCGGAGTGTCGGCCCACGGCGGGGCGCTATACACCATCCCGATCTGGACGCCCCCAGGGCCGAACGGCCTCGAGCCGCACATCGCGCTGCAATACGACAGTCATGGTGGCGATGGCGATCTCGGCGTCGGTTGGAGCCTCACGGGCATCAGCGCGATCACCCGGTGCAATAAAACAGTTGCCCAGGACGGCACGGCGGCCCCGATCACGCTCGCGAGCAGTGATGGATACTGCCTCGACGGGGAGCGGTTGCGGCTGGTCTCCGGCACCTACGGGGCGAGCGGCTCGGTCTACGAGACCGAGGTCGAGAACTTCGAGCAAGTGACCCTGTACGGCTCGGCCGGAAATGGACCGGCATACTTCGAGGTCAAAGACCGCAACGGGGTGACGTACGAGTACGGCAACGGCGGGAATTCTCAAGTCACCCCGGCCAACACCGGCACCCCCTGGCAGTGGTGGCTCGACAAGGTGACCGATCCGGCCG
>JAJYFU010000158.1 GCA_021790795.1 Pseudomonadota bacterium | reverse complement strand
GAGATTCCATGATCCGCTCGAGGTCCGTGTTCGGCTGCAGCCCGATGGCGTCGGACCGGTTGTCACGAATGCATCCGGGATTTGGTGCCGCCAGAGCGACACTTCAGATCTGCCGGGTACGGACAGCTCGAACGCGGGAAATCCGAACTTGTTGTGGCAGCCGCAACGGGATCATCATCCGGATCGCCGAGCGTCTTCGGCCTTTTCCGAGGTGGCCTATCGTGTCCGCAATTTCGTCCTGGGAGAGCCGCGCATGAGCTTGCGGACACGAAGAGCAGCAAGAGCCGGTCTGTTCGGTTTGCTCGTGACACTGGGAGTGGTCTGTGTGGCCTTGTCGGGCTGCACGACGACTCAGCCGTTCGAAGAGCCGAATGGAACGACGGCTTATCAGGTCAAATGCACATTCTGGTATCAATGTGTCAACGAAGCGAAAAAGATGTGCCCGGACGGCTATCGACTCATAAGAGGCCCGCATCAGCGCCGGCCGAAGCTGCCGAATGGGAATCTCGTCGCGGGGCCGACCCGGATCGATTTCGCGTGCCGATGAGCGCGGCGCTGCCTCCGAGGGGCTGCGCCAACGCCTAACGTTACCCCGATTGCCCGCGCCGCCATGAGGCGGTCTCGTGCGCTCGCCGTGCCGGTCAGGGCCTGGTTGCGACGATGGCGGGGGAATGCGAGCCGATCTCGCAGGTCCGCACTTCGGTGAAGCCCGCCTCGCCGAGCCATGCGGAATATTCGCCCAGCGTGAAGGTATCCCCCGCCGTAGTGTTCACCAGCATGTTGAGCGCGAACAGCAGCGGATAGATCGGGCCGGTGCGTTCGTCGTTTGGCACCATGTCGCAAATGGCGAGCTGACCGCCGGGCCGCGTGGCGCGGTGCAGACGCCGAAACAATGCCCGGGAAGATTTCTCGCCCTCCGAATGTACGATGTTGCCGAGGATGGACAGATCGAAGCGCGCGGTGCCGAGAGCCGCGGTGCGCAGATCCCCCGGCAGGTATTCAAACCGGTCCTGCACGCCATGGCGTGTTGCATACTCTCGCGTCAGCTCGAGGATCTGCGGGAAGTCCAGCGCCGTCACCCGCGCGTGAGGTGCCGATTCGGCGATCGCAATCCCCCAGATGCCCGAGCCGCAGCCGATGTCGAGCACGGCGAGCGGGCGCCGATCGGCAATCTCGAGCGCTTGTGCGAGCCTCTCCGCCGGGGCGCGATTTGCCACATGCAGGCTGCGCACGAGGATCGGAAAGAATTCTTGTGCCTTGTCTTCCTGGTCGACCCGTTGCGGGGGCTGCCCGCCACGGATCGTCTCAGTGAGTCCCGCCCACGCCTGCCAGAGCGCGTCGCTCTCGAAAAGAGAGCCGAGGTAGTCGGGGCTTTCGCGCACGAGATAGCGCTCTGAGAGCGGGAGCAGACGATATCTGCCGGAGTCCTTGGCGAGCAATTGCATCGCCGTGAGCGCATCTAGCAGCATGCGGGTTCCCCGCGACGTCGCGTCAATGCGGTCGGCGACCTCCTGGGCACTCCGTGGGCCGTCCGCCAATGCCGAAAACACGTTTAACCGCGCCGCCGCAACCAGCGTGCGTGCGGGCGCAAACGAGAAGTGTGTTTGCAGCAGAACAGATGGGTCAAGCGCTTCGGGCACAGTATGCGACATCGAGTATCTCCCCATTCTCAGAGCAAGGCGCCGGCGCAATCATTCAATGCTTGAGGGAGCGGATATACGCCGTGACCGCGCGCGCATCGTAGTACGACAGATGTATATCCGGCATGGGGGGGCGAGCCGGTTTGCCGTTTGGAGCGATGCCGCTACGTAGAAAGCGGATCCACTGCTGTGTGGTCCAGCGTCGCGCCAAGTGGATCAGATCGCTCGAATGTCTCGCCCACTCGGGTATCGGATGCGCGGGCTTGAAGTTCAGCGGGCCGCCACGCAGCCAGCGTGCCACGATTTCCTTTCCGTGCCGATCGCGCGGCGTGTGACAATCGGCGCACATGCCGACGTCCCGCACCAGATAACGGCCGTGCCGGAGCAAACTCGTCGAAGGCGCTGTCGCCCATGCGGTCAAGGGAATGGAGATCACCGCCATGACTGCGCAGCGCCGTAGGCCGTTGCGGTATGCGCCGCGCCCATTTGCACAGAATACGCTCATGCCGGGTCTCCGGTGACGGACGCAGGATGATTGTCGAGTCTCTTGCGGTTATCGTTCTCGCCACGACTCGGTCGCGAATCCCGCCAGAGAAAGCTCGCGAGGAGCCCGCAGCCAGATCCACGTAATAGCTACTGATTCATCATGTCATGAAGACAGACTGAAATTCAATCGGGCCGCGACGAATTCACTGCGGTTTCTTGCGGATAATTGCGGTTTATTGACTTGTTCTGTCGCGATCAGCCGGCGCGAAGGGACTTGCGATACTCACTCGGCAACACGCCAAAGAATTTCCGGAACGCTGCGATGAACTGACGATAGGAGTCGAAGCCGCAATCCTTGGCAACCACCGCGAGCGGCAGCTCCGTGCGGGCGAGAATGAGCCGGCGCGCCTCCGTCACGCGGCTCTCGAGGACGTGCTGCCACAGACTGTTACCGGTGGAGGCTTTGTATGCTCGCGCGAGGTAATACGGACTCAGGCCGACGATCGCGGCAAGATCCTTCAGATGCATTTCTTGCCCAAGATGCGCGGCGATATATTCCGCAAGGCGCGCATGTTTCCATCGCGGCAAGGATGTTGCCGGGCGGTCTGAGCGCCGTCCGGCGCAGTAGTGCATCTGGACGTGAACTGCGGTAGCGACCAACAGAGATTGCTCGAAAAGAGTGCCTCCGGGTCGTGCGCCGGCAACATAGGTCGCGATCGCTTCCACGAGATGGCACAGGAGCTGATCCTGATGCGGAAATATGTTCGACACCAGCTCCATTGGCCGGCTGTCCCTGTCGTCGCCGAGCGCGTGGCTCATCAGGGCGGGAGTGAGCGTCAGAAACAGTCCCTGCACGGGCGCGTCCCAGGCGGTCGAGAGCGTGTCGCCGCGCGCTAGAAATCGAAAGCGCGCCGGCTCGATCAAGCCCGAGACCTTCCGTCCATTCAGCCGGCTCTGAAAGCGCACAGCTTGAGGTCCAACGGGCAGCATCAATATGTCCGTGTCGAAGGTGTGCGCGGGCAGACTGCCGGCTTCGACGGCCCGATGCTCGAAGACGTATAGGCCGCTGCGCCCGCCAGCCGCAAGTGGCGGTGTTTTGAAGTAGGGGACGCGGTCACGGGCCGCGGTCTGAATGTAGATCCTCGGAGAAGACGGCTCAACCATGCGAAAGATCGGCCTCGGATCACACGCCAGACGCCCGATGGGCAGGGCTGCTGAGTCAGCGCCATTGTAAGCGTGGATTGCCCGATGGCAACTCTGCGCGAAAACATGAATGGCTTTTATGACCCTTCGCGGATGGCGGGCGGTCGGCCCATCAGCGGAGTGCCCTGAGCAGTGTCAGTGCGGTCTTTGGATGGCCGTGCGGGAGCGTGAGCTTGTGCGCGCTTCTGAGGAAAGCCGATCCCGCAAAACGGTCGGCAGGAGTTGGAGTCGAGGTAACGGTAACCCAGAATCCGGCGGTCCCTTTGTGACCTCGGCATGGACGCGGTGGTGGTGACCGTAGCGTCATTGCAGTCGGCATACCCGCAGGCGCTCCCATACAGCGGCGAACCAGGTCCATGGACGAGTGCTCAACCTTGCCCGCTTGTCGCGTGTTTTCAGTGCATCGTGCCAGCGGCTCCGTCAGCCGCGGCCGCTCGTCGCACCCCTTCGGCGGAATTTCGCCCCCGTCGGAACTCGAGAGGGGCTGGTCGAACTTCACCGCCACCGGGCGGCAAAGCCGATCGGGGAACAGCACGCCCTGTCTCGTGACATCCTCTGTGACGCAAAAGCTTTTCGAGTCGTTGAACGACTTGTTGCAAAGCCGCTTCTACCACGGAAGGGGCTTTTGTCTTTCACAGTTCACGAATTTTCCCGGCTAGCAAAATACCGCGGCGCAATCGCTTTGTCATTCGTATGGGGCAGCATCAGTTACCGCGCATGTGCTCTTGCGGTAAGATTCGGCTGTAGGTGCATAGAGTTCAGCCGGTAGTCGTGACCTTGCATGAAAATTCTGGTCGTCGAAGACGAGCGCAAAACGTCGGCCTACCTCAGACGGGGGCTTGAGGAAAACGGCTTCGTCGTCGACGTCGCGGAGACGGGGGAGGACGGCAGCCACCTGGCCGAA
>JAJYFU010000006.1 GCA_021790795.1 Pseudomonadota bacterium | reverse complement strand
GATTGGCCGGAGGTTGCCGGCACCCTTTCCGGCGACGACACGATTTTCATAGCCACCGCCTCACCGCGCGCGCAGGACGAGCTTGTCGCGCGGCTGCAGGCGCTCTTTCGGATCTAGCCCATGCCCAAAGCTCCCACTCCGGGCAATCAGCCCATCGTTCTAGCCTATTCCGGCGGCCTCGACACCTCGTTCCTGGTGCCCTGGCTGACCGAGACCTACCGCCGGCCGGTCATCACGTTGACGGTCGACACCGGCGGCATCGATGCCGAGGCAGCCCGCACGCTCGCGGATCGAGCCCGCGCGCTGGGAGCGATCGAGCATCACCAGATCGATGCGCGCGCCCAGTACTTCGAGCAGGTGCTGCGGTTCCTGATCATGGGCAATGTCCGGCGCGGCCAGGTATATCCGCTGTGCGTGGGCGCCGAGCGGGTGATGCAGGCGCAGACGCTCGCCCACATGGCGCGCAAGCTCGGCACCTCCATGATCGCGCACGGCTGCACCGCAGCCGGCAACGACCAGGTGCGATTCGAGGTCGCGCTGCGCACGCTCGCGCCGGAGCTCGAGGTCCTCGCCCCGGTGCGCGATCGCGCCTTCAAGCGGCCGCAAGAGCTGGCCTTCCTGCAGGAGCGCGGTCTGCCGGTGCCGCCGTTCGGTGCGGCCTACTCAATCAACCGAGGCCTGTGGGGCGTGACCATCGGCGGCCAGGAGACCCTGACCTCCTCGGGCGGCATTCCCGAGGAAGCCTGGGTTCTGACGCGGGAGGCGTTCACACGTCCGCGCCCGCCCGAGCACCATGTCATCGCCTTCGAGCGCGGCCGGCCGACGGCCCTCGACGGCCGCTCGCTCGAGCCGGTGGCGCTGATCGAGGCGCTGGAGTCGATCGCCGCGCCCTTCGGCATCGGCCGGGGCATCCACCTCGGCGATACCATCATCGGCACCAAGGGCCGGGTAGCGTTCGAGGCACCGGCCGCCGAGGTGCTGCTCACCGCGCATCGCGAGCTCGAAAAGCTTGTCCTGACCGGCCGCCAGCAGCGCATCAAGGAGCTGCTCGCACAACCCTACGGCGATCTGGTGCACGAAGGGCAACTGCTCGATCCGGTCTGCCGCGACATCGAGGCGCTGCTCGAGTCCTCGCAGGCGCGCGTGACCGGCACGGTACGGGTGGCGCTGCGTCCCGGCAATCTGTTCATCGAGGGCGTCGAGTCGCCTCACTCGCTGATGAGCGCCTCCAAGGGTGTCTACGGCGAAGCCGCCGGCGAGTGGACGGCGCAGGACGCGCTCGGCTTCTCGAAGATCGTCGCCTTGACCGGCGTGTTTCACCGGCGGGCCGGCGCGCCGGCCGAGAGCGCCTGAGATGGCCAACGGCATGCGCAGCGTCGTCGTCGACAAGATCGCCTCGGTGGCCCAAGCGTGTGCGCTCTCGCACGAGGTGCGCATTGCGGCCGACATCCCCGCCGAGGAGGGCGTGGTGATCGTGGTCGAGGTGCTGACCAACAAGGCGACCTACAATCAGCTGGAGCTCAGCAGCGGCCGCATGGCCAAGGTGCGCAAGGGCGACATCGTGGTCGGCGCATTGGGGCACCGCAAGGCCCTGTTCGGCTACTCGGGGCACATCCCGCCGACGGTCAAGGTGGGCGACGTGATCCAGATGCTCAACATCGGTGGGGTACTCGGGGTGTGCGATTCGATCAACCCCGACAAGGGTCAGCCGTTCGACTGCCGGGTGATCGGCGTCGTTCTGCGCTTTCCCTACCTCGGCGAGCGCATCGGTGTACCGGCGCGGGTTGGTCACCGCCAGCTCGATCCGTCGGCGCGGCTGGAGACGCTCAACGTACCGGTCGTGGCGCTCGCCGGGACGTGCATGGAGGCCGGCAAGACCGCGGCCGCCTGCGCCGTGATCAGCCGCATGCGCCATCGCGGCCTGACCATCGATGCGTTCAAGGCCACCGGTGTCTCGCTGCGGCGCGACATTCTCGCCATGGAGGATGCCGGCGCGCGCCGCTCCGCGATCTTCACGGATTTCGGCGTCGTCACCACCACGCGCGTCAATGGCCCGGCTCTGACCCGGGCGATGCTGACCGAGCTCGCCGCCGGCAAGCCCGACGTGATCGTCTTCGAGCTGGGCGACGGCATCCTCGGCACCTACGGTGTGGATGCGATCCTGGAGTGTCCCGACATCCGCGCCGCGCTGACCGGCGTGGTGCTTTCGGCCAATGATCCGGTGGCGGCCTGGGGTGGCGTGAAACTGCTGCGCGAGCGCTTCGAGATCGAGCCGTGCGTGGTGACCGGACCGGCCACCGACAACCAGGTCGGTGTCGATCTGATCACGGATCAGCTGCGGGTATCCGCTTTCAACGCCATCAGCAGCGGCGCGCAACTGGGCGAGCGTGTCATGGAGGCCGTGGGCCTGGCGCGCGCGGGCGAGTCATGAGCGAGCGGATTCCCGCCGTGGTGCTCGGCGGCACCGGCTACGTGGCCGGAGAGCTGCTGCGGCTGCTCGCCGGTCATCCGCGCTTCGAAGTGCGCGCGGTGATGTCGGACAGCCAGCCGGGCGAGCCGCTCGGGACGGCCTTCCCCCATCTTGCGGCGGCCTACGGCGAGGCATGTTTCCAGCCGCACAACGAGATCCAGTCGCTGCTGACCCGCGTGCCGCACAGCGCGGTGTTCTGTGCCGCGCCGCACGGAGTCTCCGCTCAGCTCATCGATTCCCTGCTCACCGCCGCCGAGACCGCCGGCACCCGGCCGCGCGTGGTGGACATATCCGCCGACTTCCGCTTCAGGTCCGCCGACGCGTATCAGCGGGTCTACAAACATCCGCACGGCGCGCCGCAGCGGCTCGCACACTTCACCTGCGCGGTGCCGGAGCATCTGGCCGAATCGAGCACGCCGCACGTGGCCCATCCCGGCTGCTTCGCCAGCGCGACACTGCTGGCGAGCGTGCCGCTGCTCGCCCTGGGACTGACACCGCCGCAGCTGTTCGTATCGGGGGTGACCGGTAGCACAGGGTCGGGACGCAAACCGGTGGCCGGTACCCATCACCCCGTGCGTCACAGCGATCTCTATGCCTACAGCCCGCTGGAGCACCGTCATGCGCCCGAGATCGCCGAGTGTGCCCACGCCGCCTCCGGTGTGTGGGCGGACATCGCGTTCGTTCCGCATTCCGGACCGTTCGCGCGAGGTATTCACGTGACGGTGCAGGCGCCGCTGGTGCGGCCGCTCGAAACCGCCGAGGTGATCGGTGCGCTGCGCGAGTTCTATGCCGGCTCGCGGTTCGTGCGGGTGCTCGAGGCGCCGCCGCGCGTGAAAGACGTCGTGGCGAGCAATTACGCGCACCTGAGCGCGATGAGCGATGGGCGCACGGTGGCTGTGATGTGCACTCTCGACAATCTCACGAAAGGCGCCGCCGGCGGTGCGGTGCAGTGGATGAACCGGCTGTTCGGCCTGGCGGAGACCGAGGGCCTCACGACACCGGCGCCCGGTTGGACCTGAGGCGAAAGAGAGCGATATGAACGCAACGACACCCGTCCAATCCGACGCGCCCGAGACACCCCGCGACGGTCTGGCGCCGGTCTATGCTCAATATCCGTTCGAGGTGGATCACGCCGAGGGGGTCTGGCTGATCAACGCGCGCGGCGAGCGCCTGCTCGATCTGTACGGCGGGCACGCGGTGGCCGCCCTCGGCTACGGGCACCCCGGGTGGACCGAAGCGCTGGCCGCGCAGACCCGCGCCTGCCAGTTCCAGACCAATGCGTTGCCGATGGCGATCCGCGCGCGCGCGGCGCAGCGGCTGCTCGCGTTTTCCCAACTCGATCTCGCCAGCGTGTTCCTGGTCAACAGCGGTGCGGAGGCCAACGAGAACGCGCTGCGGCTGGCTCTACGGATGACGTCCCGGCCGCACGTGGCGGCGCTCGAGGGCGCCTTTCACGGGCGGACCGCGGCGGCGGCGGCCGTGACCTGGGGTTCCGAGGCCTGGTACGGCTTTCCCCACAAGCCCTTCGATGTCAGCTTCATGCCGCGGCACGACCTCGGTGCCATCGCCGAGCACGTGACCGAGCGCACGGCCGCCGTCATCGTCGAGCCTGTGCAGGGACTGGCCGGCGCCGTCGATCTTGGCGCGCCGTACCTCGCCGCATTGCGCGAGCGCTGCGACCGGGTCGGCGCGCTGTTGATCTTCGATGAGGTGCAATGTGGGCTCGGTCGCGTGGGCGCACCATTCGCCGCCACGCTGTACGGCGTCACGCCGGACCTGCTGACGACGGCAAAAGCGCTCGGCAACGGCTTTCCATGCGCGGCGCTCCTGGCGTCGGCGCGGGTATCGGCCGCATTGAAGATCGGTCAGCTCGGCACGACCTACGGCGGCGGTCCGATGGCCTGTGCGGCCTTGCTGGCCTGCATCGAGGCGATCGAATCGCAGCAGTTGCTGGAGAACGTCCGGCGCATGTCGGAGATGATCCGGCGCACCTGCCATGTCGGGCCGGTGAGCGCCATTCAGGGCGAGGGGCTGCTGCTTGGGCTGCGGATGCGCCGCCCGGCCAAGCAGGTCCAGGCCGAGCTGCTGCGCCGCGGCATCCTGGCCGGCACGGCGACCGATCCCGAGATCCTAAGGTTGCTGCCGCCCTTCATTCTCCAGGCGCAGCACGTCGACCTGCTGCGCCGGGCGCTGGCGGACATCGGAGAATGAAGCGTTTCCTCGACCTGGCGGAGCTCGCCCGCGAGGAAGTGCTCGCGCTGCTGGATCTGGCCGGACGGCTGGAGCGGCAGCCGGAGCCGCGCGCGCTCGAGGGCAAGATCCTGGGCCTGCTGTTCATGAACCCGTCGCTGCGCACGCTGGCCTCGATGCAGGCCGGCATGGCGCGGCTCGGCGGCGGCTCATTCGTGATCACACCGGGACAGGGTACCTGGCAGCTCGAGACACGCCTCGGAGCGGTGATGAGCGGCGCGGCCGCAGAGCATGTGCGTGAAGGCATCCCGGTGCTGGCCTCGTATTGCGATGCGCTCGGCATCCGCGCCTTCGCCGACGGCCGGGATCTGGCCGCCGATCTGGCCGAGACAAACTTCAATGCCATGGCGGCGCTGACCGCGAAGCCGCTGATCAACCTCGAGTCCGCCGTCAATCATCCCTGTCAGGCGCTTGCCGACTGGAAGACGATGGACGATCTGGGCGTGCCGCGGCATGGCCGTTTCGTGCTTTCCTGGGTCTATCACCCCCGGCCCTTGCCGCTGGCGGTCCCGGCCGCGGCGCTGCACATGGCGGCGCTGCGCGGAATGGAGGTGGTGGTGCTGCGGCCCGAGGGCTTTGCGCTGCCGCAGGCGATCATGAACAAGGCGCGCCGCGCCGCTTCGATCAGCGGCGGCTCGATTCGCGAGAGCGACGTACGCCGAGAGGCCCTCGCGGGCGCGGATGTCATTTACGCCAAGGAATGGGGTGCGACCGAAAGTTACGGCGATGCGGCGGCGGACGCGCGTCTGCGCGGCGCGCACGCCGACTGGTGCGTGCGCGGCGATTGGTTCGAGCACGCGGCGCCGGACTGCCGCCTGATGCATTGCCTGCCCGTGCGGCGCAACGTCGCCGTGGCCGACGAGGTCCTCGACGGCCCGCGCAGCGTCGTGCTGCGCGAGGCGTACAATCGCCTGACGGCGCAAATGGCGGTGTTGTACCGTCTACTGAAGGGGCTGTGATTCAGCCATGGCTATCGATATTTGGACGAAGGCTTTCAACTGACATGATCATGCAACCCGAGGACCAGACGCTGGCCATACGCGCGCTGAAGAGCGCGGCACCCTACATCCGCATGTATCGCGGCAAGACGTTCGTGGTGAAGGTCGGCGGCGGGGTGTTTGTCGACGCCGCCGCGACGCGCGCGCTCATCGAGCAGATCGCCCTGTTGCATTATTTCGGCGTCCGCGTCGTGTTCGTGCACGGCGGCGGTCCGCAGGTCACCGAGCTGGCCAACGCGCTCGGTGTGGACTCGCGCATGGTGGAGGGCCGCCGTGTCACCGACCGTCGCTCGATAGACGTTACCGCGATGGTGCTCAACGGCACGATCAATACCCACATCCTGGGCGTGTGCCGCGAGCTGAACATCGAGGCCGTCGGGGTAAGCGGTGTCGATGCCGGCCTGGTGCGTGCGCACAAGCGTCCGCCGGTCAAGATGGCGTCGAATGGCGAGTTGGTCGACTTCGGGTTCGTGGGCGACATCGACGTGGTCGATCCGATGGTGCTGCGCAAGCTCCTGGACAGCAATCTGATGCCGGTGGTGAGCCCCCTGTCGGCCGACGACGAAGGAACCCTGCTCAACATCAATGCCGACACGGTGGCCGCCGCTCTGGCCGCGGCGCTCGGCGCCGAGAAACTCGTCCTGTGCACCGGCGCGCCGGGAATTCTCGCGGATCGGGCTGATCCGGGCTCGCTGATCTCTTACACCGATCTGGCCGGCCTGCGCGAGCTGCGCGAGCAGGGGGGCATTGCCGAGGGCATGCTGCCGAAGGCCAGGGCCATCGAAGCAGCCATTCGCGGCGGGGTGCGCCGCGTCCACGTGGTGTCGTACCAGTCGCCGGAGGGCATCCTCGGCGAGGTGTTCACCAACGAGGGGACCGGCACGCTGATCGTCGCGGACGTCACTGCGCTGACGCCGGCCGAGCAGCAGGGTGCGGGGAGCTGAGCGTGAGCCGGCTGTGGGACAAAGGCGCGCCGCTCGATGAGCGGGTGCTGCGCTTCACCGCCGGGGAGGATTTCAACCTCGACGAGCGGCTCATCGCCTATGACATCCGCGCGTCGATTGCGCATGCCGAGATGCTGCACGACCAGGGATTGCTCGCCCAGGCGGACCTCGAGGCCATCCGCGGCGGCCTGACGGCGCTCGGCGAAGCCCATGCCCAGGCGCAGTGGCACGTGGAGCTCGCCGACGAGGATGGGCACACCGCCTTGGAGCGCCGGTTGATTGAACGAATCGGCCCCGCGGGGGGCCGTGTCCATCTCGGGCGCTCGCGTAACGATCAGGTGCTCACCGCCCTGCGGCTCTATCTGCGCGAGGCGGTCGAGGAACTGAGCGCCGGCGCGATATCGGTCGCGGAGGCGCTGGAGCGGCTCGGCGCGCGCGAGCAGACCACCGCGCTCCCGGGCTACACCCACATGCAGCAGGCGATGCCGAGCTCGGTGCCGTTGTGGGCTGACGGCTTCGCCGCCGAGATCCGCGACGATGCGGAGGCCTTGCGCCACGTCCATCGCCGCCTGGGCCGCAATCCGCTTGGATCGGCGGCCGGCTACGGCACGCCGGGTTTGCCGCTCGACCGCGAGGCAACACGCGAGAAGCTCGGATTCGCGTCCGTGCAGGAACCCGTGACCGCCGTGCAGCTCTCCCGCGGTAAGGCTGAGGCGGAGCTGCTCTTCCACGTCACCGTCCTGCTGCAGGACGCCGGACGCCTGGCCGCCGACGTGCTGCTGTTCTACACGGAGGAATTCGGCTTCGTGCGGCTGCCGGAGGCGTTCACCACCGGCTCCTCGATCATGCCGCAGAAGCGCAATCCGGACGTCTTCGAGCTGATCCGTGGCCGCTCGGCCACCGCCCAGGCATGCCTGCTGGAGGCCTTGGCCATCTGTGCCAAGCTTCCGTCGGGCTACCAACGCGATCTGCAGCTGTTGAAGTTTCCGCTGTTCCGCGCCATCGATCTGGCGCTGGAGACGCTCGGTATCCTGCCCGGTGCGCTCGACGCGCTCTCGTTCCGAACCGAGCGCATCCGGTTGGACCCGGCCATCCACGCCGCCGAGGAAGCCAATCGCCTGGTCGTGCGCGAGGGCATTCCCTTTCGCGAGGCCTACCGGCGCGTGGCGGCGAAACTGAAGGGATCGGAATAGACCAGGCCTCCCAGCGCAGCAGGCTCGCCGCCGGCGCACTGTCGGCCCCCATGACCGCGACGTTCCGCCCCGGCCGCCGGATCCACAAGATCAGCACTGCGGTGCATTTTTCGATTCGCAGCCTCATGGACTTGAAGTTCAATGTCCACGGGGTGCCCGAGCCAGTTCCGGCGGCGCACCCGGGCGGCATGCCGTCTAGGCATGTCCGGTGCGCCGTGCGACCCGGAGGCCGCGCGCTTTCGCGCCGACGGTTCAGGCATAATGCCGCTGTGATCGGCCAGGTGCGCTCTCAGAATCTGCCGCGGCCGGCGCCTTCGGAACGGGCCTTCCGCGGCGGCGACGCCTTCTATCTCCCGAATTTCTGTGCTTCGCGGGCCGCGTTCGCCATCGTCGTCGTGGCGGAACTGACCGCCATCGTGGTATCGATCGCGCGCAGCGCGGCGCAGGGCTTCTGGTCGGAGCTGGCGCTCAGCTCGCTGTTTCTCCTGTGGGTCGGATTGATGTCGGCGGCGCTGCTGTGCGTGCTGCGCCCGCTGCTCGCGCGGCTCGGGGAGCAACGGGGCTCGAGCGTCGCGCTGGTGCTGATGACCGCGGTGGTCGCGGCGGTATCCGCCGGCGTGTTTCTGCTCGGCCACTCGCATCTGGTACGGGCCGCCGGCGCGAACACTCTGTTCCCGCGGCGCCTCGGGCCGTTCGTGATGCGCAACACGGCCATCGGCTTCGTCATCGCGGCCGTGACGCTGCGCTATTTCTACGTCACGCACCAATGGCGGCGCAACATCGAGCTGCGCGCCGCGGCGCGGGTGCACGCCCTGCAGGCGCGTATCCGTCCGCATTTCCTGTTCAACAGCATGAACACCATCGCCGCGCTGACTCGCACGGCGCCGCGCGAGGCCGAGCAGGCCGTGCAGGATCTGGCCGACCTGTTTCGGGCCTCGCTTGCCGAGCCGCTCGAGACCATTACGCTCGCCGATGAGCTCGAGATCGCACGCACCTATCAGCGCATCGAGCAGCTGCGTCTCGGCGAGCGGCTGCGCGTGGTCTGGCGTGTCGAGACCCTGCCGCTCGATGCGCGTGTGCCGGGGCTGCTGCTGCAGCCGCTGCTCGAGAACGCGATCTACCACGGCATCGAACCGCGACCGGCCGGCGGCATCGTCGAAATCAACGGTGAGCGCGCCGGCGAACTGCTCTCGCTGGTGGTGCGCAATCCACTCGGTGCGCGGGTGCGCGAGCATGAGGGCAATCAGCTCGCGCTGCAGAACATCCGTGAGCGTCTGACGCTGCACTACGGCGCGCGGGCGCTGCTGAAGGCCGGCCGATTCGACGAGGAATATATCGTGACGCTGCGGTTTCCGTACATTCCGGCGCTGGCGCCAGCGAGCGGCGCGGGAGGCTGAGGGCAGATCATGCTCAGGGTGCTCATCGTCGATGACGAGCCGCCGGCGCGCGAGCGGCTCGGGCAGCTGTTCGCGGAAATCGGCGACGCGCAGATCGCCGGGGAGGCGTCCACGGGGCTCGAGGCGCTCGAGCAGGCGGTGCGACTGGCGCCGGATGTCGTGCTGCTCGATGTGCGCATGCCCGGACTGGACGGCATCGAGACGGCGCGTCACCTGAGCGCTCTGCAGGAACCACCCGCGGTCATTTTCACCACCGCATACGATCAATATGCGGTCCATGCCTTCGAAACGCACGCGGCCGGCTATCTCCTCAAGCCCATCCGCAAGGACAAGCTCGCCGCGGCGCTCGCGCATGCGGGACGGCTGACGCGTCCGCAGCTGCGGCAGTTGGCCGCGGCGACCGGCGCCCGTGGCCGGACGCACATCGCGGCACGGCGCCGCGATCAAGTCAGCCTGATCGCCGTGGAAGAGATTCTGTATTTCCAGGCGGATCAGAAATACACCACGGTCCGGCACACCCAGGGCGAAGACCTGATCGAGGAGTCGCTGCGCACGCTCGAGGAGGATCTCGAGGCGGAATTCGTGCGCATCCATCGCAATACACTGGTCAATACCCGCCACCTGCAGCGCATCGTGCGCGACGCGGACGGGCGCTACTGCGTCCTGCTGCGCGGGTGTTCCACTCCATTACCGGTTAGCCGCCGACTCGCCGGCGAGCTGCGCGAGCGGTTCAGGGTCTGACCGCGGGCTGGCAGTTACGGTATGCTCGCGCCGATGCGCATCGGCTTCACCAAGATGCACGGTCTCGGCAACGACTTCGCGGTGTTCGATGCGCCGGCCGGGCCCTCGCCGCTGGCGCAGGAGCAGCTGCGCCGGCTCGCCGACCGTCACACCGGCATCGGATTCGATCAGGCGCTGCTGCTGCAACCGCCGCAGCGAGCCGAAACGGACGCGTTCTACCGCATCTTCAACGCCGACGGGCGCGAAGTGGAGCAGTGCGGCAACGGTGCACGCTGCATTGCCGCATTGCTTGCGGGGCGCGGCGCCGGCCGCGGCGGCGCCGTCACGCTCGACAGTCCGGCCGGGCTGGTGCACGCGCGAGTGCGGCCCGGCGGACCGGTCTCGGTGGATATGGGGCCGGTGCGCTTCGATCCAGCCGCCCTGCCGTTCGATGCGCCACAGGAAGCCGACCGCTATCGCCTCGAGGTCGACGGCGAGGCGCTCGAGATCGGCGCGGTCTCGATCGGCAATCCCCATGCCGTACTCGCCGTCGACTCGGTCGACACGGCGCCGGTGGCGCGCCTGGGTCCGGCGATCGAGCATCATCGGCGCTTTCCCAAGCGGGTCAACGCCGGGTTCATGCAGGTGCTGGACCGCTCGCACATCCGTCTGCGCGTGTACGAGCGCGGCGCCGGCGAGACGCTCGCCTGCGGCACCGGCGCATGCGCGGCGGTGGCGGTCGGGCGCCGCTGGGGCCTGCTCGATCGCGAGGTCAGCGTCGGCGCGCGCGGCGGCGAGCTGCTCGTCAGCTGGGGTGGCCCCGGCGAGCCCATCTGGCTGACCGGACCGGCTCAAGTCGCCTTCGAAGGTCACATCGATCTATGAGGAGCTTCCACTCATCATGACAACACGCGAAGCCCACGGAATCACCACGGGCGAAGTGGACGAGGAGTCCATCGCCGCATTCCTGCAACACAACCCGGATTTCTTCGAACGCCACCAGGCGCTGCTGTTGCGCATGCGGCTGCCGCATGCGCGCGGCGGCTCGACCATTTCGCTCGTGGAGCGTCAGATCGAGGTGATGCGCGAGAAGCACGCGCAATTGGAGGGCAAGCTCGCCGAGCTGATCGGCGTAGCCCGCGCCAACGATGTCGTCGCCGACAAGTTGCACCGATTCACTCGGCGGCTGCTGCTGGCCGGCAGCCGCGCGGATGCGATCGGGCGGATCGAGGCCAGCCTGCGCGAGGACCTCGACGCCTTTCACAGTGTGCTGCTGCTGATCGGGGAATACCCGGATCTGGCGCCGCAGCGCTTCGTGCATGCCGTGAGCCGGGAAAGCCCGGTGCTGAAGTCCTTCGAGACGCTCTTCAGCGGCGGCAAGCCGCGCTGTGGTCAGGCACGCGATTCGCACCGCGAGCTGCTGTTCGGGCCGGATTCGGCACAGATCGCCTCGGTGGCGCTCGTGCCGCTGATCGACAAGGGCGCGCCGCTCGGTGTTCTGACACTCGGCAGTCCCGATCGCGACCGATTCCATCCGGGCATGAGCACCGAGTTCCTGGCCCGCATGGCGGACCTGATCGTCGATGCCCTGACGTTGCGCCGCGGCGCCTGAGCGGCAACCGGCCGCGGCGGCGCCGATGAGTCCCGGAGCGAGCGACTGGCTGGAGCGGTTCCGGCGCTATCTGGCGAACGAGCGGCGCGCATCGCCGCACACCGTCTCGAACTACCTGCGGGATCTGCGTGCGCTCGGCGAATTCTGCGAGCGGGAGGGAATCCCGGAGTGGAGCGGGCTCGACGCCGCGCGGGTGCGCGTGTTCGCCGCGAAAGCGCATGCCGGCGGACTGGCCCCGCGCAGCGTCCAGCGACGCCTCTCGGCGGTGCGCAGTTTTTTCGATTTCCTGTTGCGGGAAGCCCAGGTGCAGCGTGAGCGGGGCGCCGCCGGCCCGGGCGGCGACCTGCGGGCGCTGCGGGGTAATCCGGCAATCGAGGTGCGCGCGCCCAAGGCGGCACGCCGGCTTCCCGGTACGCTCGACGCGGACCAGATGGCGCGGCTGCTGGCCCTCACGGACACCACGCCCATCGCGGTTCGCGATGGCGCCATCATGGAGCTGCTGTACTCCTCGGGACTACGCCTCGCCGAGCTCACCGGGCTCGACCTGGAGCATCTCGATCTGCGCGACCGCACCGTGCGTGTGCTCGGCAAAGGCCGCAAGGAGCGCGCCGTGCCCGTCGGCCGCAAGGCCGTCCAGGCGCTCGAGCGCTGGCTGAAGCAGCGTGTGGCCTGGGCGGCCGGGTCCGAGCGGGCACTGTTCGTCGGGCGCGGCGGCCGGCGGCTCGGCCGCAGACAGATCGAGAAGCGCATCCTGTATTGGGCGCGCCGTCAGGGCCTGCCGCAGCACGTGTACCCGCACTTGTTCCGTCATTCCTTCGCCTCGCACCTGCTCGAATCCGGCGCCGAGCTGCGCGGCGTACAGGAGCTGCTCGGCCATGCCGATATCGCCACGACGCAGATATACACTCACCTTGATTTCCAGCATCTCGCCCGCATCTACGATGCGGCGCATCCGCGGGCGCGGCGCAAGTCCTGATGCGCGGGATCTGCGCGACACCCAATGACTCGACCCGGCAAGCAATTCATGACTGATCACACATCCTTTTTCGACCCGCACGGCACGACCATTCTCGGCATTCGACGCAACGGCAGCGTCGCTCTCGGGGGCGACGGCCAAGTGACTCTGGGCAACACCGTGATGAAGGGCAATGCGCGCAAGGTGCGCCGCCTGTACGACGGCAAGGTGCTGGCCGGTTTCGCCGGGGGCACCGCCGACGCGTTCACCCTGTTCGAGCGCTTCGAGGGCAAGCTGGAGAAATACGGCAATCTGACCCGCGCGGCCATCGAGTTGGCCAAGGACTGGCGCGCCGACCGGTACCTGCGTCGCCTCGAGGCGCTGCTGCTGGTGGGGGATCCGGATAAGCTCTTCGTGATCTCCGGCAACGGAGACGTGATCGAGCCGGAATTCGAGGCGGCCGCAATCGGTTCCGGTGGACAATTCGCCCTGTCGGCCGCGCGAGCGCTGCTGGCGGTCTCGGACCTTCCCGCCCGCGACATTGTCCAGCGTTCACTCGAGATCGCCGCCGACATCTGCATCTACACCAACCGCAATCTGACCATCGAGGAACTGAGGCACGACGCGTCCTGAGGGACTCGGCGGACGCCGCACATCATGTCCACGCTTACTCCCCGCGAGATCGTCCAGGAGCTCGACAAACACATCATCGGCCAGACCGCCGCCAAGCGCGCCGTCGCCATCGCGCTGCGCAACCGCTGGCGGCGCATGCAGGTGCTCGAGCCGTTGCGCCAGGAAATCACGCCGAAGAACATCCTGATGATCGGGCCGACCGGCGTCGGCAAGACCGAGATCGCGCGCCGCCTCGCGCGGCTGGCGAATGCTCCGTTCGTGAAAATCGAGGCCACGAAATTCACCGAGGTGGGTTACGTCGGGCGCGATGTCGACTCCATCGTCAAGGAGCTGGCCGACGTCGCGGTCAAGATGACGCGCGAGCAGGAAATGGAGAAGGTGCGGCAACGCGCCGCTGCGGCCGCCGAGGAGCGCGTGCTCGATGCGCTGTTGCCCAAGCCGCGCGTGATGGGCTTCTCGACCGACGAGCCGGCGCAACCGCGCGATGCCGAAACCCGGGAGAAATTCCGGCGCATGCTGCGGGCCGGCGAGCTCGACGAGCGCGAGATCGAGATCGAGCTGCGCACCGTGCCGATGGGCGTGGAGATCATGGCGCCGCCGGGGATGGAAGAGATGCAGCAGCAGCTGCAGTCGATGTTCCAGAATCTCGGCGGCAGCCGCACCCGCAGCCGCAAGCTGAAGGTGCGCGAAGCGGTGAAGCTCCTGGTCGAAGACGAGGCGGCCAACCTGATCAACGAGGACGAGCTGAAGATCAAGGCGATCGAGAACGCCGAGCAGAACGGCATCGTGTTCATCGACGAAATCGACAAGGTGACGCGCCGGCAGGAGACCATGGGCGCCGACGTGTCGCGCGAAGGCGTGCAGCGCGATCTGCTGCCGCTCGTGGAAGGCTCGACGGTGGCCACCAAGTACGGCCCGGTCAAGACCGACCACGTGCTGTTCATCGCCTCGGGCGCCTTCAGTCTCTCGAAGCCCTCGGATCTGATTCCCGAGCTGCAAGGGCGCTTGCCCATCCGCGTGGAGCTCGAATCGCTTAAGGTCGAAGACTTCGTGCGCATCCTGACCGAGCCGGATGCCTCACTCACCGCCCAATATCAGGCGCTGATGAGCACCGAAGGCGTCACGGTGCGGTTTACCACCGACGGTGTTCAGCGCGTCGCGCAGATCGCCTATCAGGTCAACGAGCGGACCGAAAACATCGGCGCGCGCCGCCTGCACACCGTCATGGAACGGCTGCTCGAGGCGGTCTCGTACGATGCGTCCGAGCAATCAGGCGCCGATATCACCATCGACGCGCGCTACGTCGACGAGCATCTGGACAATCTCGCCCAGGACGAGGATCTCAGCCGCTACATCCTCTGACCCGAACCGCCGGGCATGGCGGCGGGGCGCCGCCTCCCGGCGTCAACCTTGGTCAGCATGGCGGCGGTTCCGCCGTCCGGTCTGTGGCCGGGCGTCGACCGCCGCCGAGCCGTTCACGCGTGCGGGTGATCGTGGGCCCACTGGGCGAGGAAGTTGATGAGCTGGATCGTCCGCCGGTCGCCGCTGGCCAGGCGCGATTCATTTCCGTGATAGGAGAAGAACGACGGTCCGGTCTTGAAACGGCCGTCGACGATGATCGTCGGCGTCGCGGTGATCTGAAACACCGTTCCCAGCTGGCGCGCCCTTTCCAGCTCGACGTGCACGTCGAATGAGTTGTAGGCGTTGACGAAGGCGCTGCCGGAGATGCCATGCCGCTCGGCGAAGGCTTCCTGAAGCGCGATCGTTTGCGCCTTCGTGCCGCCGATCATGACGTTCTCGTTACCGCCCGTCGCCTGCTCGAGCCGGTGGATGGTGTGGAACGCGGTCGGGACCAAGTCGTCCCGTCGCAGCGCCAGAAGCGTGTAGAACAGCCGCGCATCCGACACCTGCAAGGGTGCCCACATGACCGGCACTTGCACGAAGTGCACGTAGGCCGGTTTGGTCTTTCGCCAGGCGACGATGTGGGGCTCGAGCGCATGGCAGAACGGACAGGCGAGGTAGAAGAACTCCATGACCTGCACCTTGCCCGGGGGCGCGTTCGTGGGCTGGGCGGGATCGAGCACCTTGTAGTTGGTGCCGGCCTTCCACCGGCTGCTGACCGGCAGATTGGCCGCCGCGGCGCGGGCGCCCAGTCCGCCGACGAGACACGCCAGCAGCGCAACGGAAACGGCCAGCCCCCCTGAATTGCGTACGACTCGCATCGACTTAGCTCCTTTGCACGTGTTCGTGGTCCCACTTGGCCAGGAAGTCGATCAGCTCGATCAACTGCTGCTCGCCGCCCGCCATCTCAGGATTGGTCTTGTACCGTCCATCGACGATGATGGTCGGCGTGGAATCCACCTCGTAGGTCTGCTGGATCTCCTCGGCCTGCTGCAGATGCGTGTTGACGTCGAACGAGCCGTAGGCGCTGGCGAACGCCGCGGCCGAAACGCCGTTCTTCGCGGCGAACGCCTCCTGCATCCTCAAGGTGTTGCCGGGGCTGCTGCCCACCAGGATGGACTCCGAGCCGGTTCGGGTTTCCAGCGCATGGATGTATTGGAACGCCTTTCCGATCAGATCGTTCCGTCCGAGGGCCTCCAGCGTATAGAAGAGCCGGGCATGTGCCTGCTGCACCGGCCCCCACATCACCGGCACGCGCACGAACTGCACGTAGGACGGCAGGGTCTTGCGCCAGGCGCGGATATAGGGCTCGAGCGCGTAGCAGTGCGGACAGGCCAGCCAGAACACCTCCATGACCTGCACCTTGCCCGGGGGCGCGTTGGTGGGCTGCGCTGGGGATACCACGTCGTAGTTGACGCCGGGCTGCCACTGGCTGCTGGCCGGCAGGGCCAGCGGGCTGTCCGCGGCCGAGCGGATCGAGGCGGAGGAGGCGCCGTTCGAGGTGCCTGGCTGTGCGGCCGTATTGTTTGCCGACGCACTCGCGCTCGCGGCGGTGGCTTGCGACGCGGCGCTGCTCGAGGTCGGCGGCGGCTGGCGGGAGCTGCAGGCGCACAGCGCAAGGACGGCCACGGCGGACAAAGCGAGCTGGCGGATCATGGTCTGGGCTACTCCTTAAATCTGGGCTGCCTAACGCAAACCTTGCACGTACGAGGCCACCGCCTGCATCTGCGCGGAGGTCAGGCGTTTGGCGATCGTGAACATGATGCCGCCGTTGGGTGTCGTCGTGGCGGGATCGGGTCCGCTGTAGCGCGTGCCGTTGGCGTAGCTTTGCAGCTGCGCGACCACGTAGGCCGACTGCTGCGCACGCAGCGCCGGGTAGCCGGCCGCGGGATTGCCCTGGCCGGTCGGTCCGTGGCAGGCGGCGCACGCCGGCACGTCGCGCGCGCGGTCACCGGAGATGTACAGCGCCCGGCCGGCCTTCCACAGCGCCGGGTCGGCGTCGAGGCCGGCCGGAGTCTGGGCCGCGAAATACACCGCCAGATCGTCGATGTCCTGGTTCGAAAGCCCGGCGGCCATTGCGGACATGATGGGATTCGGGCGCTTGCCGTCGCGAAACAGATGCAGCTGCTCATCGAGGTAGACGGCACCCTGTCCCGCCAGCCGGGGATACGTCGGACTGGTGCTGTTGCCATTGGGTCCATGACAGGCGAAGCACATCGTGGCCTTGGCCGCTCCGGCCTGCACCGTCCCCTGAGTATACGGATCCGGCGTGATCACCGGCGCGCCGGCCGCCTTGACGACCGGCACGCCGGGGGAGGCCGCGCCGGCCAGCCCGGCCGAAAATGCCGCGACGACGGCTGCAAGGGCGAGGGGAACGCGTTTTTCCGCCATGGCTCGCTCTCTTTGATTCCGACCCGATGGTGCGAAAGCCAGGAATTGTACACTAGGCGGATGAGCGCATTTCCCCATGCAAAGTTTCTGCTGAGCGCCGCCGCGGCCGCGCAATTTCCCGCCGATCACGGCACGGAGGTGGCAATCGCGGGCCGGTCGAACGCCGGCAAATCGAGCGCGATCAATGCGCTGGTGGCGCAGCGGGCGCTCGCGCGCGCCAGCAAGACTCCTGGACGCACCCGTTTGATCAACTTCTTCGCGCTCGCCGCCGAGGCGCGGCTGGTGGACTTGCCGGGCTACGGCTACGCCAGCGCGCCGGAGCGCGAGCGGCGTGCCTGGCCGGCGCTGATCGAAGCGCTGCGCCGGCGCGACTCGCTGCGGGGCGTGTTTCTGATCGTGGATGCGCGGCGCGGATTCGGCGAGGGGGATGCGGCGCTGCTGCAGTGGGCGGTGGGCCGGCCGGTTCACGTGCTGCTCGCCAAGTGCGACAAGCTCTCCCGCGCCGAGGGACGCAAGACGCTTGCGGACACCCGAGAAGCGCTGGGTGAAGGGGCGACGGTACAGCTGTTCTCGGCGCACGGCGGGGAGGGCGTCGAGCAGGCTCGGCAGGTGCTGGCCGCCTGGCTCGCCATCCACTCTTAAAAGACCCCGATGGCCGCGCAGGCCACCGGGGCAGACCAACCCGGCACAGGTCTCGTGTGAACCGGGTTTTGACCCGCTCAGGGAGGGAAGCGGGGAATGCCGTAGCACTCGTCAAATTCGACTGAGACCGCACCGGGAAGTTCCCTGTCGCCGGGGGTCCTCGCGGCTGGTGCTATATACAGTTTCGCGGAGGGAAGCCCCTTCCCCAGAATGACGTCTCATGCCTCGGCCGGGAGGCCGGCGCCCCGCTGTCCATCGGAGAAATTATGGTGAAACTCCGCGATCCCAGTCTGATGCGCACGCAAGCCTATGTCGGCGGCCGTTGGATCGATGCGGATTCCGGCGCGCGCGCCGCGATCCGCAATCCGGCCACCGGCGCCACGCTCGGCACCGTACCGGAACTCGGTGGCGCCGAGACCCGCCGAGCGATCGAGGCGGCGTACGCGGCCTTCCCGGCTTGGGCGGCCAAGACCGCAGGCGAGCGCGCGGCGCTGCTCGAGCGCTGGTACGCGCTGTTGATGGAGCAGCAGGATGATCTGGCGACGCTCATGACCGCCGAGCAGGGCAAGCCCCTGACGGAGGCGCGCGGGGAGATCACCTACGCGGCCTCGTTCATTCAATGGTTCGCCGAGGAGGCTAAGCGTCTCTATGGCGAGATCATTCCCGGGCATCAGCGCGACAAGCGGCTCCTGGTGCTGCGCCAGCCGGTAGGCGTGGTCGGCGCCATCACGCCGTGGAACTTTCCGGCCGCGATGATCACCCGCAAGGCGGGGCCGGCGCTGGCCGCGGGCTGCACGTTCGTGTGCAAGCCGGCGATCCAGACGCCCTTCTCCGCGCTCGCGCTGGCCGAGCTCGCCGAGCGCGCCGGCATCCCACCCGGCGTATTCAACATCGTCACCGGCAGCGATGCGGCCGTGATCGGCGCGGAACTCACGGGCCATCCGCGGGTGCGCAAACTCACCTTCACCGGCTCGACGGCGGTGGGCAAGACCCTGATGGCGCAATGCGCCGGCACGGTGAAGAAGATCTCGCTCGAGCTTGGCGGCAATGCGCCGTTCATCGTGTTCGACGACGCCGATCTCGACGCCGCGGTCGCCGGTGCGATCGCCAGCAAGTATCGCAACTCCGGCCAGACCTGCGTGTGCGCCAATCGTCTGCTGGTGCAAGGCGGCGTGTATGACGCCTTCGCGCACAAGCTGCGGGACGCGGTCGCCAAGCTTCGTGTCGGCGACGGACTGTCAGGGCCCACCGATCAGGGACCGCTGATCGATGCGCGGGCCCTCGCCAAGGTGGAGCGCCACCTCGCCGATGCCGTGGAGAAAGGGGCGCGCATCCTGCTCGGGGGCCGCCGCCATGCGCTCGGCGGCACGTTCTTCGAGCCGACCGTGGTCACCGGCGCGACCGCCGAGATGCTGATGGCGCGCGAGGAGACTTTCGGACCGGTCGCGCCGCTGTTCCGCTTCGCCACCGAGGCCGAGGCGATCGAAATGGCCAACGATACCGAGTTCGGGCTGGCCGCCTATTTCTACACGCGCGATCTGGCGCGCAGCTGGCGCGTGGCCGAGGCGCTCGAGTACGGCATCGTGGGTGTGAACACCGGGCTGATCTCGACCGCGGTCGCGCCCTTCGGCGGGGTCAAGGAGTCGGGCATCGGCCGGGAAGGCTCGCGCCACGGCATCCTGGAGTACACGGAGATGAAGTATCTGTGCGTCGGGGTGTAGCCGGCGCCCCGCGCTCAATGCGCCTCGTCCCAGTTGGCGCCGGTGCCGATCTCGACCCGCAGCGGTACACGCAGCGCCGCGGCCTCCGTCATGCGCGTGCGGACCACCTCCGTGACGGCCGCGACATGCTCGCGCGCGACCTCGAGCACCAACTCGTCGTGCACCTGCATGATCAGATGCGCCTGGTCCTCGTGGCGGGCGCACCAGGCGTCGACCGAGATCATGGCGCGCTTGATGATGTCCGCGGCGGTGCCCTGCATGGGCGCATTGATGGCGCTGCGCTCGGCGTACTGACGGGTCTGCGCATTGCCGGAGCGGATATCCGGTAGATAGAGCCGGCGGCCGAACACGGTCTCGACATAGCCCTGCTCCCGCGCTTGCCGGCGCGTCTCGTCCATGAAGCGCCGCACGCCCGGGTAGCGCTGAAAGTAGCGCTCCACGTAGCTCTGCGCCGCCGCGCGATCGATGCCGAGCTGACGCGCGAGGCCGAACGCCGACATGCCGTAGATGAGTCCAAAGTTGATGGTTTTCGCGAGCCGCCGCTGGTCGGGCGTCACCTCCGACGGCGAGGCCGCAAACACCTCGGCCGCGGTTGCCTGATGGACGTCGCGCTCTTCGGCGAAGGCGCGCAGCAGGCCCTCATCGCCCGACAGGTGCGCCATGATCCGCAGCTCGATCTGCGAGTAGTCCGCCGCAAGCAGCACATGCCCGGGCGGCGCAAGGAATGCCTGGCGAATGCGCCGCCCCTCGGGCGTGCGGATCGGAATGTTCTGCAGGTTGGGGTCGGTGGACGACAGCCGACCGGTCTGCGCCACCGCCTGATGGTACGAGGTGTGGATGCGCCCGGTGCGCGGATTGATCTGCTCGGGGAGCTTCTCGGCATAGGTCGACTTCAGTTTGGCGAGCGCTCGGTAGTCGAGCACCGTGCGCGGCAGCGGATACGCGCCCGAGAGCTCCTCCAGCACGTCTTCGGCCGTGGACGGCTGTCCGGTCGGGGTCTTGCGCAGCACCGGCAGGCCGAGCTTCTCGAACAGCACCTCTCGGAGCTGCTTGGGCGAATCGATGTTGAACGCCGTGCCCGCCTCCTCATGCGCCTGCCCGACGAGCTGCGCCATCCGCGCGGCCAGCTCGCCGCTTTGGGCGTGAAGCCGCCCGCGGTCGACCAGCACGCCGCGGCGTTCCATGCGCAGCAGCACCGGCACGAGCGGCTGTTCGATTTCCGTGTAGAGGCGCTCCAGGGCCGGCACGCTCGTGATCTTGGGCCACAGCGTCCGGTGCAGCTGCAACGTGATGTCGGCGTCCTCGGCGGCGTACTCGGCGGCCTTGGCGATCGGCACCTGACTGAAGGGAATGGCCTTGGCGCCTTTGCCGGCCACTGCCTCGTAGGCAATGGTGTGAACTCCGAGATACCGGCGCGCGGCGGAGTCCATGTCGTGCCGAGTGGCCACGCTGTCCCACACGTAAGACTCGAGCATGCTGTCGTAGCGCATACCCTCGAGAGCGATGCCGTGATTGGCGAGCACGTGGGCATCGAATTTCAGATGGTGGCCGAGCTTGCCGCGCCGCGGGTCCCCGAGCAGCGGCCGCAGGGTCTCGAGCGTCTCGCCGCGATCCAACTGGGCCGGGGCGCCCGCGTAGTCGTGCGCGAGCGGCACGTAGGCCGCCTTGCCCGGCTCGACGCTGAACGAGAGGCCGACGATCTGCGCCCGCATGTAATCGAGACCGGTGGTCTCGGTGTCGAAGGCGATCAGCTCGGCTTGTTCCAACCGGGTCAGCCAGCGCTGCAGGTGTTCACGTGTCAGCACCGTCTCGTAATCCCGCGCAGTCGGCGCTCCGGCCGGCTGGTGCGGCCCGGCATCGGCGTCGTGGCCCGCGGCGGCGCCCGGCGTGGCTGTCGTGTCCGCAGCTTCTTCCCGGGCATCGGAACCCGTCGCGCCCGGGCGCTCGCCGTCGAGCTGACGCAACAGCGAGCGCAGCTCGAAGCGCGAATACAGCTCGCGCAGCCGCGGCACGTCGGCTTCGCCCGGAGCCAGGTCATCCGGACCGATCGGCAGCTCGACATCGGTACGAATGGTCGCCAGCTTGCGCGAGAGTTCCAGCGTGTCGAGACCGGCGCGCAGGTTCTCGCCCACTTTGCCGCCGACCTCGCTCGCGTGTGCGACGAGGTTGTCGAGCGAGCCGTACTGCGCGAGCAGCTTGGCTGCGGTCTTCGGTCCGACCTTCTGGATCCCCGGGATGTTGTCCGAGCTGTCGCCCGCGAGCGCCAGATAGTCGATGATTTGCTCGGGCAGGACATCGAACTTCGATTTCACACCCTCGCGGTCGAGCCGTGTATTGCTCATCGTGTTGATCAGCGTGATCGCGCCGTCGACCAGCTGCGCCATGTCCTTGTCGCCGGTGGAAATCAGTACGCGGCTTCCCGCGGCGGCGGCGCGCCGCGCGAGCGTGCCGATCACGTCGTCGGCTTCGACGCCCTCGACGCGCAGCATCGGCAGGCCCTGCGCGGCGATGATCTCCAGCAGCGGGGCCACCTGAGCGCGCAGCTCCCGCGGCATCGACGGCCGGTGCGCCTTGTAGGCGGTGAACAGCTCGTCGCGGAACGTCTTGCCGGGCGCATCGAACACCACCGCCACGCGTCGCGCCGGATATTCCTTGAGGAACTTCGCCAGCATATTGAGCACGCCGAGCAGGGCTCCGGTCGGCTCGCCGTGCGAGCTGGTCAGCGGCGGCAGGGCATGGAATGCGCGGTAGAGATACGACGAGCCGTCGAAGAGCACCAGGTCCGGGATATCGGGCATGCGCCCAGTATAACGAACGCTTGCCGCAGCGCTTACGCTCCAGGCGGACTCGCGGTCCCCTCGCCCGGGTGCTTCCCGGCCGCCCGCGTGGTATCGCGCAGCTTGGATTTTGCCGTGCTCGAGGGCGCCGGATGCGTGACCACGGCGGCCCTGTGCGCAGGCAGATAGAGCGGTCCCTTGAACCCGCAGGCCGCACAGCTCACGAACAAACAGGCGGCGGCGACGAGACGAGTGATGCGCGCGATCATGAGCGCCTCACGTCGCCGACGCCCGGCGCGGCACGACCGCCATCGTCAGGCGCGAGACGCAGATCAGCCGCTCGCGCTCGTCGCGGATCTCGATGCCCCAGACCTGGCTGCGATGGCCTATGTGGAAGGGCCGTGCCGTCGCCGTCACCACGCCGGAGATCACCGGACGCAGGTGGTTGGCGTTGAGCTCCTGGCCGAGGCACATGAAACGCTCCGGATCGACGCAGAGGTTGGCCGCTACGCTGCCGACGGTCTCGGCCAGAGCGGCCGATACGCCGCCGTGCAGGGCGCCGTAGGGTTGGTGGAAATCAGGCGTGACCTCGAGCGTCGCACACAGAAACTCCGCCCCGATGTCCGACAGCCGAATGCCGATGCGCTCGGCGAACCCGCCGCGCGTGACCTGCGCCAGGGATTGGCGTGAAATGTCGCTGAACCAGATGCTCATGTGATCGGATTCTAGCCCGGAACGCGCACGGTCAGCATGGCGCTCGATGGCCGAGGCGCTCCGACTCGCCGACGATCCCGCGATGCCACGCCTTTCCGTCGGGGCACGGGTCGTGGCACTCTTAGCGCCATCCCTCGTGTCTCGGAAGCGAGCGCGCCGCCGTGAAGCTCTACACGTATTACCGCAGCTCCGCCGCCTACCGCGTGCGTATCGCGCTGAACCTCAAGGGCATCGCCTATGAGCAGGTGCCCGTGGATCTGCAGGCGGGCGCGCAGCGCGGGGCCGAGTACCTGGAGCACAATCCGCAGGGCCTCGTGCCGAGCCTGGAGGACGGCGGCACGACGCTCGGGCAGTCGTTGGCCATCATCGAGTACCTCGAGGAGCGGTATCCCGAGCCGCCGTTGCTGCCCGGCACGGCGCTCGATCGCGCACGCGTGCGGGCATTGGCGCTCGCCGTCGCTTGTGATCTGCATCCGCTGAACAACCAGCGCGTGTTGAAATACTTGCGAGGGCCGCTGGGTCAGAACGAGAGCGCGGTCGATGCCTGGTATCGGCACTGGATCGCCGAAGGCTTTCGCGCCCTGGAGCGGTCGGCGCGGCATACGAGCGATGGCCACCATCTGTACGGCGGGCATGTCACGCTGGCCGATGTCTGTCTGGTCCCGCAGGTCTTCAACGCCCGTCGCTTCAACTGCGATCTGGCGCCCTACCCGACCCTGCGCAGTGTCTGCGCGTATCTCGAGACGCTCCCGGCGTTCGCCGGCGCCGCGCCCGCAGCGCAGCCGGATGCGCCCTGACGCGCCTCTCAGGCGTGCGGATCGCCGTTTCTGGCGGGCTCGAACAGCTCGGCTTTCAGGCGAAAGGTCGCCGAGATGTCCTCGTCACCGTGGCCACGCGCGATGAGCTCGGCATATTCTTCCAACATGCGCTCGACCACCGGCAGTGAGACGCCGAAACGCGCCGCCATATCGCGGCAGATGGTCAGATCCTTGGCGTGCAGCCGGACGCGGAAGCCCGCCGGGTAGCTGCCGCGTACCATGTTGGGCGCGCGATGCACGAAGTACCAGCTGGAGCCGGCGCCTTTGCTCAGCGTCTCGATGAGCTTCTCGAGCGGCAGGCCCTGCGCGTGCGCGAAAGCCATCGCCTCGGCGACCGCCTCGATGATGCCCGCGCACATGATCTGATTGGTGGCTTTGGCGGCCTGGCCGCTGCCGACCGGTCCGAACAGCGTCACGGTGCGGCCCATGGCCTGGAGCACGGGACGAGCCCGCTCGAAGCACTCGGGATCGCCCCCGCACATGATGGCGAGCGTGCCATCGCGCGCGCCCTCCACACCGCCGCTCACCGGACAGTCGAGGAAGTTCACGCCCCGGGGGCGGAGCAGGTCGGCTGCGCGGCGCGCGGTGTCCGCGGCCGTGGTTGAGCAGTCGATCAGCAGCGCGCCGGCCGAAAATCCCATGGCCAGCGCCTCGGCGATTTCCAACACATCGCTATCCGCCGAGACGCAAGTCACCACCGCCTCGACGCTCGCTGCCAGCTCGGCCGGCGATGCGGCGGGGGCGACCCCGAGCTCTTCTGCGAGCGTCTGGGCCTTCTGCGCCGTACGGTTCCAGATTCCGCTGAGGAGGCCCGCTTTGTGCAGATTGCGAGCCATGTGCGCGCCCATCGCGCCGAGTCCGACGAATCCCACACGCATCGCTGTCGCTGCCCCTCCGCTCGTTGCCCATCATGCTCGGCCGCGACACGTGGAGCGTTGGTACGCCGATGTGCGCGCGGCCGAAGCACACACTGCGGCGGCAAGGAACGTCCGCGCGCAACCGCGCGGCGCCGTACCGCCCGGGACGGTCATCACGACGCGTCGGTCGCGATTCTAGTCCGCAAGTGCGACTATAGGGTTATTGGGACGAGAGCGGAACCGTGCTCAGGAGCTGGAATTCGACCCTGATCCGCAGAGCTGGTCCATTTCCTCGCGGGCTTTGACGCGCGCGGCATCATCCTGCGCACTGGTCATGTAATGGCGATGGCCGTTCTTGCCGACGACGAACAGGCGCCGCGCATACAGCAGATGCTGGTAGACGGTTTTGGCCTCCTTGCAGCGCTTGGCGCGCAGCTTTGCTTCCACCGCTGCGACGATGTGTTCGGCTTTCCTGTGCTCGATCCTGCGGTTCGCCGCCCGATCCTCGGTCGCGACGGTGTCGTGCACATGCGTCCCGTTGCCGCTCGAGGTGGCCGCTGTCCCGGTCTGCGTTCTGATGCGTACGGCCCCGGGGCGCCACTGATCGCTGTAGTGGACCACACCGTGCTTGCCCACCCACCGATAGACGTTGGCGTGGGCTAGAGAGAGGGCCCCGGCCAGCAGCAGGGCGGCAATCGAGCTGATGTAGATCGCAGTGCGTGACATAGACGGCTCCTGGCGTCGCGGAACGCGAACCGGACCTCGCGGCACCCTTTCTTTTACTCTGGCACAGCGGGACCCGGCAGGCCAAGGCCTGGCTCTCAAAAATGAGATCCCCGGCCGGCAGGGCCGGCCGGGGATCCGCCGCGCTACATGTCGTAGGCCCGCTCGCCGTGGAGCGTGGTGTCCAGGCCCTCGCGCTCGTCTTCCTCGGAGACGCGCAGCCCGACCGTGTGCTTGACCAGGTAGAAGCCGATCGCCGCCACGACCGCGGTCCAGACGATCACCACGCCGACGGCTTCGGCCTGGATCAGCAGCTGGGCCCAGATGCCCGGGTATGCCGAGCCGCCCGGGCCTCCGAGCGCAGGGTCGTTGAAGATGCCGGTAGCCAGGGCGCCGAAGATGCCCCCGAGGGCGTGGACGCCGAAGACATCGAGCGCATCATCCGCGCGGATGATCTTCTTCAGTCCCGTGACCCCCCAGAAGCAGATCGGCCCGACCGCCAGTCCGATCGCGAAGGCTCCGGGTATGCCGACATTACCGGCCGCGGGCGTGATGGCCACCAGCCCGGCGACCGCGCCCGAGGCGGCACCCAGCATGGATGGCTTGCCTTTGATCAGCCACTCCGTACCCAGCCAGGCGAGCACCGCGCAGGCGGTTGCGAGGTAGGTATTCATGAAGGCGAGCGCGGCCGAGCCATTGGCTTCGAGGGCCGAGCCGGCATTGAAGCCGAACCAGCCGAACCACAGGAGCGAGGCGCCGATCATGGTCATGGTGATGCTGTGCGGCGGCATCGGTTCTTTCCCCAGGCCGATGCGCTTGCCGAGGAATATGGCACCCACCAGCCCGGCGACCCCGGAGTTGATGTGCACCACCGTGCCGCCGGCGAAATCCAAGGTGCCCCACTGCCACAAGAGGCCGCCCACCGGCTTCGCGCCAGGTGCCGTGTCGAGTCCCGGCCAGTACCACACCATGTGTGCCACCGGGCAGTAGCAGAACGTGAACCAGAACACCATGAACAGCAGGATTCCGGAGAACTTCACGCGTTCGACCAGCGCACCCACAATCAGGCAGCAGGTGATGGCGGCGAAAGTGCACTGGAACGCAACGTAGACGAGTTCATTGAGCACGACGCCCTTGTCGAAGGTGCCGACCGTGGAAAACGCGCCGGTCGCTGAATTGAACGTGCCGGATAGGAACAGGCGGCTCAATCCGCCGATGAACTCGTTGCCGGAGGTGAACGCCAGAGAGTAGCCGTAGACGCACCACAGGACGGTGATGAGGGAAAACCCGACGAATACCTCCATCAGCACCGAGAGCATGTTCTTGGTGCGGACCAGGCCACCGTAGAACAGACCGAGCGCGGGAACCGACATCAGCAACACCAGCGCGGTGGAGGTCAGCATCCATGCCGTGTCGCCCTTGTTCGGTACAGCGGTGCCCGCGTGGGCCAACGAGGGGCTGAGCGCCGCGAGGAGGAGGGCCGCCTTCGATACGAAGGACCTGAGGGTCTTTGTGGTGCTGTGCACGTTGTCTCCCGAGCGGTTCGGTTGAGTCGCGCGTTTCTGGCCAATCTCGCCGCAATTCGGGCTGCACGATCGGCCGGGATACGCGTAAGCTGATGACTCGGGCGCTGGTGCAGAAACCGTGCCATGGAGGTTTTCGTTGTCGTTTCAAAAGCTTGAACGTGTTGGCGCCTCATGCGCGCACTGTTTCGGTGCCCGGCCCGAGGTACTTCGCCCCAATACAGGGCATGCGAGGTGAGTGATGACGGACTTGTTCGGTATTGATGCGATCGCAAGCCGGCTTGCCGAGAGCGTCCCGCCGGCCGTGCGCGCGGTGCAAAGAGATCTGGAGACCAATTTTCGGGCCGTGCTGCGCGCCAGCCTGAGCAAGCTCGACCTGGTGACCCGCGAGGAATTCGATACCCAAACTCGCGTGCTGCAGCGCACGCGGGAGCGGCTTGCCGAGCTCGAGGCTCGGCTAGCGGCGCTCGAGGGCGCCCCGCCCGCCGGCAAGTGACCCGGATGCGCTGACCCGCGCCGCTCGCGTGCGCGATGTCCTTTTCGCTCGCGCGATTGATCTGCCGCGCCCAGGTGGGCCTCGCGGCCCCGCTCGTGCACGTGGAAGTCACCTTGGCCGGCGGCCTGCCGGTCTTCCACATCGTGGGGCTGCCGGCACCCGTCGTGAGGGAGAGTCGCGAGCGGGTCCGCGCCGCGCTGCTGTCCTGCGGGTTTGAGTTTCCCGCCGGACGCATCGTCGTCAATCTCGCCCCGGCGGAGATTCCCAAGGACGGCGGCCGCTTCGAGCTGCCGATGGCCATCGGCATCCTGCTGGCATCCGGGCAACTGGCGGCGCAGCCCGCCGCGACCGCGTGCGAGGTGTATGGCGAGCTCGGTCTCGACGCCGAAATACGACCGGTGCGCGGCATTCTGCTCGCGGCCGCGCACGCCGGGCGCGCCGGCCACGAGCTCATCGTGCCCGCGGCCAATCTCGAAGAAGCGCTGGTCGCCGGCACACCGGTGCGCTCGGCCTCGCATCTGCGCGAAGTGTGCGCGCACTGGTCCGGAGGCCACAGCCTGCCGCTGCACCACGGGTCGCGACCCTCGGGATCGGGGCCGGCGCATCAGCCGGACTTGCGCGATGTGCGCGGCCAGCTGCGCGCCAAACGGGCGCTCCTGATCGCGGCGGCGGGCGGCCACAACCTGCTGCTGATCGGCCCACCCGGCAGCGGCAAGACCTTGTTGGCCCGACGTCTGCCGGCGCTTCTGCCGCCGCTCACGGACTCCGAAGCGCTCGATTGCGCGGCCATCGCCTCGGTCAGCCAGGCGGGATTTCGGCTGGAGCGCTACGGACAGCGGCCGTTTCGCGAGCCGCATCACACTGCTTCCGTGCCGGCATTGGTCGGCGGCGGCGCCCGCGCGCTTCCCGGGGAAGTCACTCTGGCCCACCATGGGGTGTTGTTTCTCGACGAACTTCCCGAGTTCGACCGCCGGGCGCTCGAGGCGCTGCGCGAGCCGCTCGAGGCCGGCGTCGTCAACGTGTCACGGGTGGCGGCGCATGCGACTTATCCCGCGCGATTTCAGCTCATTGCCGCCATGAACCCCTGTCCCTGCGGCCATGAGGGCGATGAGCAGATCCCATGCCGTTGCACCCCGGCGCAGGTTGCCCGGTACCGGGCGCGGATCTCCGGTCCCCTGCTCGACCGCTTCGATCTTCATGTGCCGGTGGATCGGCCCGAACCTGGAGCGTTCAGCGCCGGCGCGGTGCGCGGCGAAGACAGTGCGGCGCTCGCCGAGCGCGCCGCCTGCGCCCGGGCGCGTCAGATCGCGCGCCAGGGCTGCTGCAATGCGGAGCTGACCGACGAGCACTGCGAGCGCTGGTGCGCCGCCGATGCGGCGGGCGAGCGTCTCCTGGAGCAGGCCGCCGCGCGCTTCCATCTCTCGCCGCGGGCCCGCCGGCGCATCGTGAAATTGGCCCGCACCATCGCCGATCTCGAGTCCGACACGGGCGGCATCACCGCCGCACAGGTCGGCGAGGCGGTGATGCTGCGCTGTTTGGATCGAGAGCGCCTCATTTCGGCTTGCCCTTGACCATCTGCGGATCGACCAGCGACACCATGTAGTTTACGGCCCGCTCGACCACCGCATCCGGGAGGTTCGGACGCCCTCCCTTGGCCGGCATCACGCCGGTCGAGCCGTGGAACCCGTGCAGCGCGTGGTCGTACAGCGTCGCCAGCCCTTTGGCCAGGTGAGGTGCCCAGGCCGCCTTGTCGCCGGCCTTGGGCGCCCCGGCGATGCCCGGCCCGTGGCAGGCACTGCAGGTCTGCTCGAACAGCTGCTTACCCGTGGTCGGCATGCTGAGGCCGCCGCCGTTTGCGGCGCCGGCCGCGGGCGCGATTGCGAGATCGGCATTGCTCTGCCCGGCGACCGCTTCCTCTTCGAACGGCGCGACGTTCCTTCGTACCTGGTGGATGTATTCGGTCTCCGACAAGACTTCCCGTTCCTGCGTGTGGGCGCCGACGTAGCGGGCGATGACGAAGATGACGATGGCGACCGTCGCCAGGGTGCCGATCACCAGGCTGAACACCGTGATGAAATGCGAATCCTGCTTGCTCACGATACCTCTCTGGGGAATCTGTGAACGCGGAAGCCGCAGTATAACCGCTCGCGGGCGCGAAGCGGCGCTCGGGCAGGCCGCCGGGCTCCCCGGGGTCACGGTGGCGTCTCCATGGACGGGCGCGCGCAGAGCCGCGTATCATTCCCGTCCCCGGCGGAAGGGGCCGTGCAGGACGCGTCCCTGGACAGCCCTCAGCTTGGCCATCCGTGGCCAGGCGCGCGCCGTTGTGCGGTGCGCCCGTAGCTCAGTTGGATAGAGTGGCAGCCTCCGAAGCTGCAGGTCGCTGGTTCGAATCCAGTCGGGCGCGCCAATTTGATCCGGTCGGTCGACCTGAGCGGCCGGGTCGCTGGTTCGACAAACGCCGGGAGCGCGTTTGGACGGTGCGTAGCACCGGTCCCGACGGGGCACCCGCCCGGGACGGTAGGGCGCAATCCAGTCGGGCGCGCCAATTTGATCCGGTCGGTCGACCTCAGCGGCCGGATCCCAAGAAACGCGAACTTGAGAGGAGCTCGACGCGATGAAAGCCGTATCCCTGGCCATCCTCACCCTGGTCCTCGTGCCCGCAGCGGCAATGGCCGCCGCGGCGCCGAGCGCGACATCTTCGGGCAAGTTTACCGGCAAGGGCCAGCTCGGCTTCCTCGCCTCTCAGGGTAACGCGCAAGGCAAGTCCGCCAACGTCGCGCTCAATCTCAGTTATGTCATCGGGCCCTGGAAGCACATGCTGGATCTGACCGGTCTCTACGGACAGAGCCAGAGCATCGTGTCCGCAGAGCGCTGGACGGTCCTGTGGCAGACCAACCGCAGCATCAGCGCCGACACGTTCGCGTTCGGCTCGCTGCGCTACGAGCACGACATGTTCGACGGCTTTCAGTACCAGCGCAGCCTATCGGGCGGCCTCGGCTACACGGTGCTCAAATCCAAGTCCATCACGCTGAGCACACAGCTCGGCGCCGGCTACATGATGTCACGGCCGGAACTGCTCATCCGGAACGCGCTCGGCGCCGTGGTCCAGCGCATCCCGCAGCTCGATCAGAACTACGCCATCGTCACCGCGGGCATCGATTACGATCAGAAAATCACCTCGACCACGACGATCACCGACAAGCTGCTGGTGGACGCGGGATCGCAAAACACGCTCCTCACCAATCAGCTTGCCTTCGTGGTGAAGATCTCGACCAAGCTCGCCATGAGCCTGGGCTACAACATTCAGGACAACACCCGCCCGCCGGCCGGCATCAAGAGCCTCAACTCGACGGAGACGGTCAATCTGGTCTACGCGTTCTGAGCGTTCCGCCCGGCGCGGCGCAGATCCTGAGTGACGGCGCCCGCGGCGCGCGCCTCCTGGTCGTGGACTTCGTCGCGCCAGGGCTCCGCGAGAGCCGCCTCGTACCAGCGGCGCATCGCCGGCAGCTCCAGCAGCCGGCGCGCGTACTCCAGCGCCACCGGGGCGAGCGGTAGCTCGTAGGTCTGGATGCGGAACGCCACCGGCGCGAAGAACGCATCCACGCCGCCGAAGTCCGCGCCGGCGAGGTAGGGTCCGCCGAAGCGCCGCAGGCCTTCCTGCCAGAGCGCCTGCACCCGGTCGAGATCGGCGCCCAGCGCGTCGTCGATGCGATGCAGGCGCACGCGCAGACCGCAGTTCATGCCGCAGATCTGACGCAGGGCGCCAAAGCCCGAATGCATCTCGGCGGCCGCCGAACGCGCGAAGGCGCGCGCGACCGGATCGTCCGGCCAGACGCCTGCATGGCGCTCGGCCAGATACTCCACGATCGCGAGCGAATCCCAGACGACGGTCGAGCCGTCATGCAGGCAAGGCACCTTGCCGTTGGGCGAGAATCTGCGAAAGTCATGGGGCTGCGCGGCGCTCCCGAAAGGAACCAGCCGCTCATCGAACGAGATCCCGAGGGTCCGCATCAACAGCCAGGGGCGCAGCGACCAGGAGGAGTAATTTCTGTTGGCGATGTACAGCGTGTACATGAGTCGCTCCAGTCAAAGCCAGCGGTAGGCCGCCAGGACTCCCGCAACGCCGCCCGCCGTCAGCACCCAGCCGGGCCATACCGGGTGGCCCACGGCTGTCCACACCAGCCCGCCCAGCAGTACTGCTCCGGCCACGGTCACTGCGTCGCGCCGCCGCGCCGCGGCCCGCAGCTCCTCGCGCAGCGGACTCAACTCCGTCACCTCGGTGTGCGATTCCGGCTCCTGGGCGCGCCGCAGGGAGGCTCGCAGCAGCACCGGCAGGCCCTGGAGCGAGTCGAGCACTTCGGGCAGTTGGCGCCACAGGCTCTTCACCACGCGGCGCACGCTGACGCGCTCGCGCATCCACTCGCGCAGGATCGGCGTGGCCGTGCTCCAGATGTCGAGTTGCGGGTACAGTTCCCGTCCCAGTCCCTCGATGTTGAACAGCGTCTTCTGCAGCAGCATCAGCTGCGGCTGGATCTGCATGTCGAAGCGGCGTGAGATCTCGAACAGCCGCAGCAGCAGGTGGGCGAATGAGATGTCGGCGAGCGGGCGGTCGAAGATCGGCTCGCAGACGGTGCGCACGGCCGACTCCATCTCATCGACGCGGGTCTGTGGCGGCACCCATCCGGACTCGACGTGCAGCACCGCCACGCGCCGGTAATCGCGCTGGAATACCGCGAGGAAATTCTCGGCCAGATAGTGCTGGTCGCGCGGGTCGAGCGTGCCCATGATGCCGAAGTCGATGGCCGCGTAGCGCGGCCGGGCCGGGTCGTCGGCCAGCACGAAGATGTTTCCCGGGTGCATGTCGGCGTGGAAAAAGTTGTGGCGGAACACCTGGGTGAAGAAAATCCGCACGCCGTTCTCGGCCAGGCGCTTGAAATTGGTGCCCATGGCCTTCAGCCGCGTCATGTCGCTGATCGGAATGCCGTGGATGCGCTCCATCACCATCACGTCGGTGCGGCAGTAGTCCCAGAACACCTCCGGCACGTACAGCAGATCGGAGCCGGCGAAATTGCGCCGCAGCTGCGCGGCATTGGCCGCCTCGCGCATCAGATCGAGCTCGTCCAGGATGGTCTTCTCGTACTCGTGCACCAGCTCGAGCGGGCGCAGCCGGCGCGCCTCGCGCCAGTAGCTCTGCGCTAGGCCCGCCAGGGTATAGAGCACCTCCAGATCCCCCTCGATGCGCGCGCGCATGTCCGGCCGCAGGACCTTGACCACGACCTCGCGGCCGTTCTCCAGGCGCGCCGCGTGCACCTGCGCGATCGAGGCGGCCGCCAGCGGCACGTCCTCGAATGTCGCGAAGATCTCCCGGATCGGCCGGCCCACGCTGCGCTCGATCGTCGCGCGCGCGGTCGCGGCCTCGAACGGCGGCACGCGGTCCTGGAGCTTGGCGAGCTCGTCGGCGATGTCCGGCGGCAGCAGGTCGCGGCGCGTGGAGATGGCCTGGCCGAATTTCACGAAAAGCGGCCCGAGCTCCTCCAGAGCCAGGCGCAGGCGCAATCCGCGCGGCGCGTCGCGGCCGCGCCGGAACCACATCCACGGCGCGAGATAGAACAGGAAGCGCAGCGGCCGGTACAGATGGGTGGCGTGGACGAAGTCGTCCAAGCCGTGCTTCAAAAGCACGCGCTGGATCTGCACGAGTCGAGCCAGGACCCGCAGATTGATCATCCGGCGCGCCGGCGTCACGGCGCGGCCGCTCGGTGCTCTAGCAGCTCCAGGCGTGCGGTCAGCCGGTCGACATCTTCTCGCAGTGCATCGACGTCGTGCAGGAACGCCTCGCCTTCGGGCCGCGACACCAGGTCCCGGCTTTCGTGGCTCGCGTACTCGCCGATGTCCCGCCACAGCGTATCGAGGGCCGATCGGGTCCACCGCAGTGTGCCGCGCACCAATTGCCCGGCGCGGTGGGCGGGGACGTCACCGACGAGCAAGGCCAGCTCCTCTTCGAGGTCGGGTGTGAGCAGCCGCAACAGCGCCTGAAATTTCTCCGCGATCTGCGCGTCACCACGGATTTCGACCGTTCCGCGCCGCAGCGGCTCGCGGGACGAGGTTGCGCCGGTCAGCAGCAGACTCAACGGGCCGCCGACGATGGATGCGTCCGCCGTTTCAGACCCGCGGCGCAGGTGCAGCGACGTACCCGTGGACTCGATCAGCAATCTCCCCAGGCCCGGCGCCTCGACGGCCAGTCGGCGTCCGTCGAGTTCCGTGCACAGTTGCCCCGCGCGCACCGAGCGGGGCAGGCCGCGATTGAGCAGGTTCTCCAGAGTCGAGCGAAGCATGTGCGAGGGTCAGTACTTGTAGCCGCGGTGGACGGCGACGATGCCGCCGGAGAGATTGTGATAGCGGCAGCCCTCGAGGCCCGCGGCGCGCATCATTTCCAGCAGCTTCTCCTGCGGCGGATGCATGCGGATCGATTCGGCCAGGTAGCGGTAGCTCGGCTCGTCATGCGCCACCCACTTGCCGATCTTCGGCAGGATGCCGAACGAGTACGCGTCGTAGAGGGGCTTGAGTCCCGGCAGCACCGGGCGGGAGAACTCCAGTACCACCAGCTGGCCGCCCGGCCTGAGCACGCGGAACATGGAGGCCAGCGCGGCGGATTTGTCCGTGACGTTGCGCAGCCCGAAGCCGATGGTCACGCAATCGAAGGTCTCGGACCGGAACGGCAGGCATTGCGCGTCGGCCTGCACGTACTCGACGTTTCCAACCACGCCGCAGTCGGTGAGCCGGTCGCGGCCGCGCTCGAGCATCGCCGCGTTGATGTCGCTTAGAACCACGCGGCCGCGCTCCCCGACCCGGCGGGCGAGCCCGGCGGTGAGGTCGCCCGTGCCGCCTGCGACATCCAGCGCGGCCTGACCCGGGCGCAGCCCGGTGAGCGCCAGCGCGAATCGCTTCCACAGCCTGTGCGCGCCGCCTGACATCAGGTCATTCATCAGGTCGTAGCGGCCCGCGACCGAGTCGAACACGCCGCGCACGCGGCGGGCTTTCTCGTCCCACGCCACGCGCTGGTAGCCGAAATCGGTCGCCTGATCCTCGCTCATTTCGCTCGCCGGCTGGAAAGACCCGGGCATTGTATCCTCGGGCGGCGCTTCGGGCGCGACCCGCCGGATCCCCGAAGGGCCCTCTACCGCGACCGCGGTCGCGGCGTCAAGCACCATCGGGAAGAGGGAAGTATTTGCAATTTGGTGCATGCGGAGCACACAATCTGCGCCGCGTACGGGGGTCTTGAAACCTTCGGGGCCGGACGGTGTCCAAACCCCTCCGGCCTTTTTTATTGGATTCCCCGGCGCTCGGACCGCGGCCGGCTAGGGCTGCGGGCTCGGCTTGCACTATCATTGTGCATCCGCCGCCAGCCGTGGAATCTCGTGGACGCCACCGATACCTCGCACCCCGATTATTACCATCGAGTGGTTGACTGCCAGTGGGCTTGTCCGGCGCACACGGACGTTCCCGAATACATCCGTCTCATCGCCCAGGGCCTGTTCACCGAGGCCTATCTTCTCAACCGTCAATCCAACGTCTTTCCCGCCATTCTCGGCCGAGTATGCGACCGGCCGTGCGAGCCGGCCTGCCGGCGCGGCCGGATCGAGAGCAAACCGGTGGCCATCTGCCGGCTCAAGCGCGTGGCGGCCGACAATCGCGGCGACATCACCGGGCGGCTGCCGCCCGTGCCGCGCCTGAAGAACGGCAAGCGCATCGCGTGCATCGGCGCCGGCTGCGCCTCGCTCACGGTGGCCAACGATTTGCTGCCCCTCGGCTACGAGGTGACGATCTTCGAGCAGTACGACCGGCCCGGCGGGCTGATGCGCAGCAACATTCCGGCGTTCCGCCTGCCCGAGCCGGTGATCGATGAGGAGATCGGGTTGATTCTCGGGATGGGGGTCGAGCTGCGCCTCGGTGAGCGCATCGACAGCCTCGGCGCCCTGATCGAGTCCGGGCGCTTCGATGCGGTATTCGTCGGCTCGGGCGCGCCGAAGGGCAAGGAGCTGCGCCTGCCGGGGCGCGATGCGGCCGCGACCAACGTGCACATCGGCATCAGCTGGCTCGAGTCGGTCGCCTTCGGACACGTCGATCGCATCGGCGAGCGGGTGCTCATCATCGGCGTCGGCAATACGGCGATGGATTGTTGCCGCACCAGCCTGCGGCTCGGCGCCCGGACGGTCCGGGTCATCGCGCGCAAACCGCGCGGCTTCTTCAAGGCCTCACCCTGGGAGTTGGAGGACGCGGAAGAGGAAAACGTCGAGATCCTCGTCAACCGCTCGCCGAAGGCGTTCATGATCGAGAACGGCCGCCTCGCCGGCATGCGCTTCGAGTGCATGGAATACGAGCTGGACGCGCGCGGGCGCATCGTGGCGGAGCGGGTCGTCGGCGAGCAGTTCCTGCCCGCCGACGATGTGATCCTCGCGATCGGCCAGGAGAACGCCTTCCCTTGGATCGAGCGCGACATCGGCATCGAGTTCGACAAATGGAACGTCCCGGTCGTCGACGCGAAAACGTTCCAGTCCACGCGTCCAGGCGTCTTCTTCGGCGGCGATGCGGCGTTCGGACCGAAGAACATCATCTGGGCCGTGGAGCACGGCCATCAGGCGGCGATCTCGATTCACCGCCACTGCCAGGGCGAGCCGCTCACCGAGCGGCTCTCTCCGGGAGTCAACCTGCAGAGCCGCAAGATGGGCATGCACGAGTGGGCATACGCGAACGACTATGCGCAGATCGAGCGCCGGCTGATGCCGCACGTGTCGCTGAAGGAGCGGTTCAAGAAGCTCAATATCGAGGTGGAACTCGGCTTCAGCGCCGAGCAGGCCGCCGAGGAGGCGCAGCGCTGCCTCAACTGCGACGTACAGACGGTATTCGGCGCGAAGCTGTGCATCGAGTGCGACGCCTGCATCGACATCTGCCCGGTCGATTGCCTGACGATCACGAACAACGGCCCGGAAGCCGAGCTGCGCGCGCGCCTGAAGGCTCCCGCGGAGAACCTCGCGCAGCCGCTGTACGTGTCGGCGGCCCTGCCCCAGACCGGCCGGGTGATGGTCAAGGACGAGGACCTGTGCGTGCACTGCGGATTGTGCGCCGAGCGCTGTCCCACCGCCGCCTGGGACATGCAGAAATCCCTGCTTCACTGGCCGCACGCCGAGGACGAGGCCCGCGCGCTCGAGCAGCGCAAGCCCAAGATCGCCTGATCCCGCCATCGTGGAGCCACCATCGGTAACAGCCACGGACCCCGCATGCTTGCCCGTCCTGAGCCTCGCCGCTGACCGCCCGGGGGGCCGTACACGGACGCCCCGGCCGCAGCGGCGGGCTCACGCCGGCGGCGGCTCGGGGAATGCCATCTCCTGCGGACCGTCTCAAATCAGATGCACCGTTCGTCAATGACTCGCCAAGCGCCATGACAACCGCCAACCGCGTCAATGATTTCACCATCAAGATCGCCACGGTCAACGGCACCGGCTCGGCGAGTGCCAACATGCTGCTGATGAAGTCGATATTCAGAAGCGGCGTGCCCGTGATGGGCAAGAACTTCTTTCCGTCGAACATCCAGGGGCTGCCTACCTGGTACGAGATTCGAGTCTCACGGGACGGGCACGTGGCCCGCTCCGGCACGGTGGAGCTGATGGTGGCGCTCAATCCGGAGACCTACGCCCGCGACGTTCGCGAGCTCGCGCCGGGCGGCTTCCTCCTGTATGACTCCACCTGGCCGCGTCCGGTGCTGCTGTCGCGCGCCGACATTACCGTCATCGGCGTGCCGCTGGCGAAGCTGTGCAACGAGAACTTCACCGGCGTGCGCACCCGCATCCTGATGAAGAACATCTGCTACGCGGGCGCGCTCGCAGCGCTGCTGAACCTCGACGTTGACCGGATCCGCGATCTGCTCAGCGAGACCTACGGGCGCAAGCCGCAGCTGCTCGAAAGCAACATGAAGGCCATCACGCTCGGGTTCGAGTACACGCGCGCGCATTTCCCCTGCCCGCTGCCGCTGTCGGTCGAGCGGATGGACCGCACCGCCGGGCACATCATGATCGACGGCAACACGGCCGCCGCGCTCGGGTGTGTATTCGCCGGCGCGACCGTCGCGGCGTGGTATCCGATCACGCCCTCGACGTCGCTGATGGACGCCTTCAAGAGCTTCTGCGAGCGCCTGCGCATCGACCCGGACACCGGCGCGAAGCGCTTCGCGTTTATTCAGGCGGAGGATGAGCTGGCCGCGATCGGCATGGTGCTCGGCGCCGCATGGAACGGCGCGCGCGCTTTTACCGCGACCTCGGGGCCCGGTATCTCGCTGATGAACGAGTTCCTCGGCCTGGCCTACTATGCCGAAGTGCCCGCGGTGGTGTTCGATATCCAACGTGTGGGTCCTTCAACCGGCATGCCGACGCGCACGCAGCAGGGCGATCTGCTGTCCTGCGCCTACGCCTCGCACGGAGATACGCGCCACATCTGTCTCTACCCTGCCGACCCCGGAGAATGCTTCGAAATGGCCGTCGAGGCGTTCGATCTGGCCGAGAGGCTGCAGACCCCCGTGCTGGTCGTGTCCGACCTCGATATCGGCATGAACGATTGGATGGTCCGCGAGTTCCAGTGGGACGACGCCTACCGGCCCGATCGCGGCAAGATGATGACCCGCGAGCAGATCGAGTCGCTGGAGAAGTTCCACCGCTACCTCGATGTGGACGGCGACGGTATTCCCTGGCGCACGCTCCCGGGCGTGCACCCCAAGGCGGCCTATTTCACACGCGGCTCGGGCCACAACCAGTTCGGCGCGTACACCGAGGACGCCGCGGAGTACCAACAGGTCCTCGACCGGCTGATGAATAAATGGCAGACCGCCAAGCAACGCGTGCCGCGCGCGCTGATCGACGGCGAGGGGAGCGAGATCGGCATCGTGTCGATCGGTAGCGGCGACAGCGCGGTGCGCGAGGCGCTGGCGTTGCTGCGTGCGCAGGGTGTCGCGATCGACTATCTGCGGGTGCGGGCATTCCCATTCGGCGAGGAGGTCGAGCGGTTTTTCGCTGACCACCAACGGGTGTTCGTTGCCGAGCAGAACCGCGATGCGCAACTGCGCTCCCTGTTGACGCTGGAGACTGCGGTCGAGAAGGCCAAGATGAGATCCCTGCTGCACTACAGCGGCTTGCCTGTGAGCTCGCGGTTCATCGTCGAGGGTGTCCTCGCCGATGTGCGCGGCGCGGCGGGGGCGACTCGCGCCCGCCGCGAACGCCCGGCCCCGGCGGCGCGGACTGGATCGGATGCCGCGGGAGAGTCTGCCGCGACGTCCGGGCGGGAAGCTTTGCCGCCGGGAAAAACCACGACCACCGCCTGATGCCGGAACCCGCCATGACGTTCATCGCCAAACCCAAAGTCACCCACCCGTCGCTGCCGCAGAACGCGCTCGGCCTCACGCGCCGCGCCTACGAAGGGGCGCTCTCGACACTGTGCGCCGGCTGTGGCCACGATTCGATCACGGCGGCGATCGTGGAAGCCTGCTGGGGCCTGTCGCTGGAGCCGCAGAATCTCGTGAAGCTCTCCGGTATCGGCTGCTCATCGAAGACGACGGCCTATTTCGTCAGCGGGGCGCACGGCTTCAACGCGGTGCACGGCCGCATGCCCTCGATCGCGACCGGCGCGAATGCCGCCAACCGGCGCTTGAGCTATATCGGCGTCTCCGGCGACGGCGACACGCTCTCGATCGGGCTTGGGCAGTTCTGCCATGCCATCCGCCGCAATCTCGACATGCTGTACATCATCGAGAACAACGGGGTGTACGGTCTCACCAAGGGCCAGTTCTCCGCTTCGGCCGATATCGGCAGCCGCGCCAAGAGGGGCGAGACCAACCGTCAGCCGCCCATCGATCCGGTGTTGCTCGCACTCGACCTCGGCGCTCCCTTCGTGGCGCGCAGCTTCTCCGGCGACAAGCGCCAGCTCGTGCCGCTGATCGAGGCGGGCCTGAAGCATCGTGGCTTTGCGCTCATCGATGTGCTTTCCCCCTGCGTGACGTTCAACGACCACGAGGGTTCGACCAAGAGCTACGCGTATACGCGGGAGCACTATGAGCCGGCGGTGCGCGCCGACTTCGTGCCCCGCGAGCAGCCCATCACCGTCGATTACGCCCCCGGTGAGGCCCGCCAGATCGCTTTGCATGACGGCAGCCGCATCGTGCTGCGCAAGATCGGTGCCGAATACGACCCCACCGACCGGGCGGCGGCGGGCGCGGCTGTGCAGGCCCGGGGGGGCTCGGGGGAATATCTGACGGGGCTGATCTACGTCGACGCGGCCGACAGGCACCCGGAGTTCCACCAGGTGAACGCGACGCCGGAGGCGCCGCTGAACAGCCTGCCGTTCGAGCAGCTCTCGCCCGGATCCCCTGGGCTGCGCAAGGTCCTCGCCCGCTATCGGTGAGCGTCCGACGCATACCGCTTGTGTGCGATGGCCGGACTGGGTTATCGTAGGAATGGGTCTGTGACCATTCCCTTTCCTGTCGCCTGCGGCCTGCTCGGGTGCCGAGCGGACGTACGGAGAAAAGCCGAATCGTTGCCCGACCAGGTGGCAGTAATCCTGCCGGTAGTTGTCCGGAATTCATCCCGACCGCAAAACACAAACAGAGCGCATCGGGATGACCAGTTCCGTTTCTGGAGTCTGATTGCATGACGAAGATTTACGTCGGAAACCTCCCGTTTTCGGCCACTGAGAGCGAAGTCCGCGAGCTGTTCGCGCAGCACGGGACGGTCGAATCCGTAAGCCTGATCACCGACCGGGAGACCGGCCGGCCGCGTGGCTTCGGGTTCGTGGAAATGGCGCGCGCGGATGCCACCCGCGCCATTCAGAACCTCAATGGCAAGGATCTGGGCGGCCGCCCGCTGCGGGTCAATGAGGCCCAGGAGCGCGGCGCCGGCGGCGGACGCGGCGGCGGCGGCGCGCCGCGGCGCTGGTAATCCTTCGAGCCTAGGCGGTCGGCCCCGGGAGAGTCCCTTCCGGGGCCGGTTCGCTTTATCTGGTTTTTGGGCGCTTCAGTGAAGCGCTCTGCTAGACTCGCGCCCGCGATCTCAGACGTCCAAGGAGACGATTCAATGGGCAAGGGTGACATCAGGAGCCGCCGCGGCAAGATCTACCGAGGCTCATTCGGCAAATCCCGGCCGAAAGATCCCGCCGCCAAGAAAGGCAAGCGCACCGTCCGGAAATAACGGGCGTGAGATTTCCCGGCGGCAGGACCGCGGCATGGCCGCGGCCGGCAAGGCCGACGGTTCGAGACCCTTCATGACTACTCCTTCCGCCCACTTCAACTGGCGGCCCCATCCTTGGCACGGTCTGTCACCCGGACCGGAATGCCCGGAGGTGGTGACCGCCTACATCGAGATCACCCCCTTCGACCTGATGAAGTACGAGGTCGACAAGGTGACCGGTTACCTGCGCGTGGACCGACCGCAGCGCACATCCTCGCATCCGCCGGCACTCTACGGGTTCATCCCGCAGACCTATTGCGGCGAGCGTGTCCGGCGACTCGCGCCGGGCTGCGAGCGCGGCGACGGCGATCCGCTCGACATCTGCGTCATCAGCGAGCGGCCGATCACTCACTCGGAGATCCTGCTTCGCGCGCGCATCCTCGGCGGCTTGAAGATCGTCGATCGCGGCGAGGCCGACGACAAGATCGTCGCGGTTCTCGAGGGCGATTACGTGTGGGGTGGCGCGCGCGAGCTGAGCGACCTGCCGGCCACACTGATCGAGCGCCTCGAGCACTATTTCGTGACGTACAAGATGGTCGTCGGCGAGCCCTCGGGCATCAGGCTCACCGGCCGTTACGGCCACGAGGATGCCGCACGCGTGATCCGCGCGGCCATCGAGGACTATCGCGAGGTGTACGGGGCTCCCGAAGCCTGACCGTCGGCGCGCGGTCCCTCGGGCGCGAGGTGCATGCGGGCGAACATTTGCGCAACGCCGGGAGAGAATCTGACGGCAGCCGCGAGGTCTGCCCGGCCCGCCGCGGCGTTCTTCTCGCGCAGCTCCGCCAGACCGCGGCCGTAGAGCGAAGTGGCGAGTCTGGGGGAGATGGCGAGCGCCGCATCGTAACTGGCGATCGCACGGGCGAACCGCTCCAGGCGCAGATAAACCAAGCCGCGGCTGTCGAGAATGGCGGCCGAGCGGGGCAGGCGTGCAAGCGCGCGATTGCAGTCCCGCAGTGCCCGGCGCAGCTGTATGCCACCTTCGGCTCGTGCCCAGCACAGTGAATTCCACGCGATCGGCAGCATGACGTCGTGACGGTGGTAGTAGATCCACAGCTTGATGGCCCGTACGGCGGCCGCGTAATGCCCGATACGGGCGTAAAGACTACCGAGCGTGAGTCCCACGTCGGACTCATTGGGCGCCAAAAGCTCTACGATGTTTAGGTCGGTCCTGGCCTGAGCGGCGCTGCCCGGCGGGGCGTGCTGCCAGTTGAGCAGCAGCTGCGCGCGCGCCAGGTGTGCCGTATAGAGGTCAGGCTGCAGCCTGATGGCGGCGCTGAAGTTCGCCAGTGCCTTGGCCGGCTGGTGCATCGCCCAGTCAAGGTTGCCCTGGCGCAAACGATATGCGGCGTTCTTGGGCTCGAGCCGGCTCGCGCGGGTCATTTTCGCCAGTGCGCGCTCGTACTGCCCATCGGACGCGAGCGCCATGCCGCGCCGCATGAGCGCGCTGGCCTGCGCACGCCGGGCTGCCGCGGAGCGTCGCGGTCGTGCCTCGCGGGAATCGCCCGGAGCCTGCCGGCTCGCCACGGGGTGCTCTCCGGGGCCGATCTCCACGGGTGCCGAGGCGCCGCGCTGAATGAGGTAGCGGTGCCCGATGTCGAAGATCGGACCCCCGTTGTACGTGAAGTAGAGCCGGCGCCGGCTGTATGCCACCAGAACACGGTGCGACAGGAAGAAGTCTTCACCGAGAATCATCCCGACGCTCAATCCGGGCATGTGGATCGCACTCACCACGATGTGCGTATGCTCGATTTCCTCGTCACCGATCCGAAACGTCGCGACCGGCGCGATCCAGGTGTTGATCCACCGCCTGCCGATACCACCGCCGATCGAGCCCAGCCATTTGACGCCTGGACTCGAGGGCGTGATCCCGGCCCGTCTGGCTGCTCGCAAGGTGAGCACGGAGCGCGAAGCGCCCGTATCGAACAGGACGCGGATGCGCTTGCCGTTGATCGAGGCATGCCCGATCAGATACGGGCGACGCGTGCTCGAGGCCTGCAGCCTGACCACGCCGATGGGCTCTTTCAGCCGCTGCGCCCAGTAGGCGAGCGGCACGCCCTTGCAGTGGCTGCTCTTGATGAAGCGCATCCGCCCCCGGGCGAAATCGAGCTCGAGATCTTGCAGACGCAGCAGCGTCCCGCCGAGCAGACCAACGGCACCCGAACCGTAGGCGTTGCCGCCGACGAGGAATTTCGCGTGCCGAAACGGTACGTCGAGGAACTTGAAAGTGCGCACCGACGCGATTCGCACCGCAGTGGAACCATTCACGCCGTTGATCCGTACCCCCTGCAGCCAGGGCCCGGCGGGCAGATGAAACTGGGCGCGGGCCGCCGGGCTGATCATGTTCCAGAACGACCCGGTATCGATGATGAAGCGTGCGGGAGCGCCGTTGATCTTGGCCCACACCAGCGGCTGCATGCCCTTCATGGTGACGGCAACCGCGGGGAATTCCTCGATGCTGCATTGCGCCGCCGCCACCGGCGTCAGATGCAACATCGCGATCGCCGCAAGCGTCGCGGCCACGCCTCCTGTTTCCCAATGCCGCATGCGCCTGTTGATTCTTGTGCGGGTCTTGGAATCGATCTGGTCGCAAGCCTACCCCAGCTCCCGCTGGCCCCGCAATCGCGGGTCGGCAGCTCGGTTGCAGCAACGGGTGCCGCTCAGGCGCTCTTCGGCTCGATCCACAGGGCCCGTGCGCTGCCGCAAAGCTCGCCCTCCTCGCCGTAGACCGCCGTGCCGGCCGAGTGTTTGCGGCCCTCGGACTCGATGCGCCAGCCGATCACGACGCAGCGTTCCCCGACGTGTACGCGGCGACTGATGCGCATCGTGATCTCGCCCAACAGCATCATGCGGTCATCGGGGCTGACGGCGTAGAAGCCCGGGCAATCCAGCGCCGCGGACATGAATTCGGGCCGCACCTTGTCGTCACCCGCGTCGAGCGAGGGATCGGGCACCCACGGGGCGGCCACCAGATCGCGCTCCGGCAGGGGTCCGGCGAAGATTCGCATGCCATCGCCGCGGACGCGCTGCGTGCCGCACACGAAGCAGCTCGGGAATCGGTGGCGCTTGAAGCCGGCGTAGCGACGCGAGGCCTCCACGGCTTCGAAGTACGTGGGCCCGGGGCGCGGCGTGAGGGTCAGGTCCGCCGGCTGCGCCACGCCGACCCGCTCCGATCCGAGCAGGATGGCGAGCGTATCGTCGGGTTGGGGCTGGACGTCGAGGGGCGCATCGAGCGGCGGTGGACGCAACAGCCGTACCGTGACCGGATACGTGACCTGTGCGGCGACACATCCGGCGAAGTAGCCGCCGTTGGCGGATTCCGCCGGTCCGCGGAAACGCTTGGCAATCATGATCGTCGGCATGTCGGGTCCTCCCTCAGGATCAGGAACACGTTGCGGTCGGCGCAAGCGGCGCCCCTGGGAGCGCCGCTCAGGGCCGTGGCGCGCTTCGCAGCGACCGCAACCACTCGGCCGGATCGCCTCCCTGCTCCAGAAGCTCCACCAGCGCCGAGCCAATCACCACGCCGTCGACGTGTCCGCGCAGCTGCGTGAGCTGTTCCCGGCCGCGAATGCCGAACCCGGCGCACACCGGTACAGTGGCGTGCCGGCGCACAGTGTCGAGATAGCCGGTGACATCGGTCGGCATGCCGGTGTTGCGGCCCGTGGTTCCCGTGACCGTGACGGCGTACAGGAAGCCCTGGCCGCGCGCGCAAATCCGCGCGAGCCGCTCCTCCGAGGTGACGGGAGTGACCATCTGCACCAGCGCCAGTCCGCGCGCCGTGAGCGCCGAATGCACCGCATCGCCTTCGTCGAAGGGCAGATCCGGCACGATGAATCCCGTGACGCCGGCGCGCTCGGCCGCCGAAGCCAGTGAGTCGATGCCGAAGGCGAGCAGCGGGTTCAGATAACTCATCAACAGCAGCGGTGTCGCCAGCCGGGGCCGTATCGCGTCCAGCTCCGTCAGAATCCAGCGCAGGCTCACACCCTGTTCCAGCGCGGCGCGGCTCGAGCGCTGGATCGTCACGCCGTCGGCCATCGGATCGGTGAACGGCACGCCGATCTCCACGACATCGGCTGCCCCGGCGATGCGCCGCAGGTCCGTTTGGAAGCGCTCGCGGCCCGGAAAGCCCGCCGTCAGGTAGGCCACGAGGGCCGGATCGCCGCGCGCGTTCGCCGCCCGGATCGCCGCGCTGATCCGTTCGTGGGCGCTCATGGCCGCTCCGCCAGCAGCGTCTGTTGGAAAGTCGGCATGTCTTTGTCACCGCGTCCGGACAGGCACACCACGACGGTGCCGCCGGCATGCGCACGCGCCCAACGCCGGGCGCCGGCGAGCGCGTGGGCGCTCTCGAGAGCCGGCAGGATGCCTTCGAGCTCGCACAGCGCGCGCACCGCCGCGAGGGATTCCTCGTCGCCGGCCGTCTCGTAGCGCACGCGGCCGCTCTGCGCCAGCAGCGCATGTTCCGGTCCCACGCCCGGATAATCCAAACCCGCGGACACGGAGTGCGTCTCCTGGATCTGGCCGTCGGCGTCCTGCAGCAGCATCGAGTAGCTGCCGTGCAGCACGCCGGGACGCCCGAAGGAGAGCGTCGCGGCATTTCCTCCGAGCATGGCGCCGCGTCCGCCGGCTTCGATGCCGATGATCTCGACGCCACGGTCCGGCACGAATGCATGAAACATCCCGATGGCGTTGGAGCCGCCGCCGACACACGCGATCACCGCATCCGGCAGCCGTGCCGCGGCCTCCTGGAACTGGGCGCGCGCTTCCCGGCCGATGATCGCCTGCAGCTCGCGCACCAGGTAAGGGTAGGGGTGAGGTCCCACGGCCGAGCCCAGCAGGTAGTAGGTGCCCAGGGGGTCCGACACCCACTCGCGCAGTGCCTCGTCGATGGCCGCGCGCAGGGTCAGATCGCCGCTGGTGACGGGCACGACCTGGGCGCCGAGCAACCGCATGCGCCCGACATTCGGCGACTGGCGCTCCATGTCGATGGCGCCCATGTAGACGGTGCACGGCAGTCCGAGCCGCGCGCAGGCAGCCGCGGTGGCCACGCCGTGCTGCCCGGCGCCGGTCTCCGCGACGATGCGCCGGGCGCCGAGGCGCTGCGCGAGCAGCGCCTGCCCCAGGGCGTTGTTGATCTTGTGCGCGCCGGTGTGGGCGAGATCTTCACGCTTCAGCCAGATATGCGCGCCCCATTCGGCCGACAGCCGCCCCGCGTAGGTCAATGCCGTCGGTCGGCCCACCCAGGTGGCCAGCTCGCTGCCGAGCGCCTGGCGGAACTCGGTGTCGTGCAGGTGCGTTCGCACACCCTCCGCCAGCCGCTCCAGCGCCGGGATCAACGTCTCGGGCACATAGCGTCCGCCGAAGGGGCCGAACCGCCCGCGTGTATCGGGAAAGCGCCCCGCGATCAGCGCCTGCAGCGCGTCGGAATTCGTACTCATCGTTGCTCCAGGGATGCCGGGCGCGCGGTGCGTGCCGCGGCCACGAACCGCATGACTGCCTCGGGATCCTTGATCCCGGGACCCGACTCCACACCGCTCGAGACGTCGACCCCGAACGGCCGGACCGCGGCGATCGCGTCAGCCACATTATCCGGGTCGAGCCCACCGGCCAGCACCAATTGCGCATGCTGCGCCGCCGCCGCCGCCGCCTGCCAATCGCAGGCACGACCGGCGCCGCTTACCGCGCCCTCGAACAGCAGTCGCCGGGGCAGTGTCTCGCCCGCTTGCCACGCGCGCAGTACCGGCAGCCGCTCGAGTTCGCGCGGCAGCGCCAGCCGCTCCAGGTCCTGCGCATCGCTCTGCAGGATATCGGGACGGAATTCCATGATGATCTCATCGACCTGCGGCTGCTCGGGATGGCGCGTGACCGCCACACAGGGCACCTTGCCCCGCGCCGGCCCTGCCAGTCGGCAGGCTGCCGAGGTGTCCACACACCGTACCGACTCGGCGAACACGAAGCCGATCGCGTCGGCTCCCGCGGCCAGTGCGGCCTCGACGGCTTCCGGCGTGGTGAGTCCGCAGATCTTGATCCACAAGGTGCCGGACGTGGCGTTCATTTGAAGCCGTTTGGACGAGCCGCCGCGTCGACCGGGACACCCTGTCCGCCCGCGTGCCGCCGGCCCTCGCGCCCGGCGCTCAAAAGATCAGCGGCCAGCGCCAGCGGGTTGGGGGCGCGCATGAGTGCGCTGCCGACCAGCACCAGATCGTAGCCTGCCTGGCCCATGCGGCGGGCGTCCTCGGCGCTCGTGACGCCGCTCTCGGCCACGCGCGGCAGCATGCGCGGCAGCAGAGGGGCCAGCGACTCGAGGCGCTCCGGAACCACCGCCAGCGTGCTCAGATCGCGGCAATTGATGCCGGCGAGCAGTCCCTCGCCACCGAACCGCGCGGTCAGCGCGTGCAGGCGCTCGATGTCGGCCTCGTCGAACGCTTCGAGCAGAGCGAACAGGCCCAGCTCACGGGCACACTCGATCATGGCCTCGAGCGCAGTGTCCTCGAGCATGCGCACGATGAGCAGCACGCCGCCGGCCCCGGCAGCGCGTGCCTCGGCGATCTGATAGGGGTCTACGAGGAAATCCTTGCGCATCGCCGGGACGCCGAGCGGGGTGAGCTGAGCCGCGGTGGTCCGCAGATGCTCCAGGGAACCGTCGAAGCGCTCCGGTTCGGTCAGGACGGAGACGGCCGCTGCGCCGGCGGTGGCATAGGTACCGACGCGCGCCCCGAGGTCGCCCGCCGATTCCGCCAGGGATCCTGCGGCCGGCGAGCGCAGCTTCACCTCGGCGATGAGACCGAACTCGCCGGGTGTGAATCGCAGCGGCGGTGCGGGCGATTGCGCGCGGGCCCGGCGCAGCATCTGCTCCGGTGGACAGGCGCCCCGGGCGGCTTGGGCCCTCGTGCGGCTCGAGGCGGCCATCTGCGCGAGAAATGCGCGACTCATGCCTCGCTCCCCGTCCGGGTCAGCGTGTCCAGTATGCGGCCCGCTGCTCCGCCGTCGATGGCTTCACGGGCCCGATCCATCGCGGCGCGCGGGTCGGCCGACTCGCCGGCAACCTCCAGCGCCAGTGCGGTGCCCAGCAGCAGACAGTCCCGCTGCGCGCCGTGTGACCGTCCCGAAAGCACCGCACGCAGCGCCTCGGCGTTGTGGCGGGCATCGCCGCCGATCAGGGCGGCCGGCGGGCAGCGGCGCAGCCCGTAATCCTCCGGCGCGCGCGTCTCGCGTGTGACTCGGCCCGGCCTTACGTCGAAGACCGTGAAGGGGCCCACCGGCGTCGGCTCGTCCCAGCCCTCCGCGCCGTGGATCACGAATCCCCGCTCGATCCGCATGCCCGCGAGGGTGTCCGCCATGAGCGCCGCCACCTCGAGGCTGAACGCGCCGATCAGGCGCAGCGGCGGATGGGCCGGGTTGGTCAGCGGCCCGAGGATGTTGAATACCGTCCTCACCCCGAGTGCGCGCCGCGCCGCGGCCACTGCCTGGGTCGCCGGGTGGTAGTGCGGGGCGAACAGAAACGTAAAGCCGCATCGCGCCAGGCACTCGCCCACCGCCCGCTCCCCGAGCGGCATCGGCAGTCCCAACGCCTCGAGCACGTCGGCGCTGCCGGCGCGGCTCGAGACCGAGCGGTTGCCATGTTTGACGACCGGCAGGCCGCAGGCCGCGGTCAGTAGCGCCGTGCCGGTGGAAATGTTCAGGCTGCCGGAGCGGTCCCCGCCCGTGCCGACGATGTCGATGGCGCGGACCGATTCGGGCAGGTCCGGCTGGCGCGCCAGGCGGCGCATCGCCTCGGCGAACCCGCGCACCTCGTCGGCAACCGCCCCTTTGGCGCGCAGGGCCGCGAGCACCGCGCCGATCAGCGCCGCAGAGGTGTCGGCTTGCGTGAGCAGGCCCAGCAGGCGCTCGGCCTGCGGTTGAGTCAGATCCGCGCCCTCGAGCAGCCGCTCGAGCAGCTCACGCGCCTCGGTCATGCCGCGCCCCCGGCTCTTTGTTCCAGGAAGTTCCCGAGCAGCCGTGCCCCGAGGGGCGTGAGGATGCTCTCGGGATGAAACTGTACGCCCTCGACCGCGAGCGCCGTGTGGCGTACCCCCATGATCTCCTTCGCCTCGGTCCAGGCGCTGACGGCGAGCGCCTCGGGGAGCGAGGCCGGCGCGGCGATCAGCGAATGGTAGCGTCCGACCTCGCACGGCCGAGGCAGCCCGGCGAAGACCCCGAGGCCGTCATGTTGGATCATGGACGTCTTGCCGTGCATCATCCGTCCGGCGCGCACCACTTTGCCGCCGAACACCTCGACGATCGACTGATGTCCCAGGCACACGCCGAGCACCGGAATGCGTCCGGCGAAGGCGCGGATCATGTCCATGGATATCCCGGCATCGTCCGGGGTGCCCGGACCCGGCGAGATGCACAGGTGCGTCGGAGCGAGCGCCGTGGCCTGCGACACGTCGATCGCATCGTTGCGGTAGACGCGCACATCCGCGCCCAGGACCAGAAAGGCCTGCACCAGGTTGTAGGTGAAGGAGTCGTAATTGTCGATCAGCAGCAGGCGAGCCATCAGAAGCCCTCCTGAGCCATCTCGAGCGCGCGCGCCATCGCGCCGCTCTTGGCGAGCACCTCCTCGTGCTCGGTGTGCGGATCGCTGTCGGCGACGATGCCGGCGCCGGCCTGATAGCTGTACTCGTCGCCGCGAAACACCAGCGTACGGATGGTGATGGCGTGATCCATGTCGCCGCGGGCGCCGAAGTAACCGACCGTGCCGCCGTAGAGGCCGCGGCTCACCGGCTCGAGCTCATCGATGATCTGCATGGCCCGCACTTTCGGCGCGCCCACCAGGGTACCGGCCGGAAACGCCGCGCCGAACAGGTCGAACGCGTCGCGGCCCTCGGCCAGTGTGCCCTTGACGCCGCTCACCATGTGCATCACGTGGCTGTAGCGCTCGATGGAGCGGTATGGATCGACCGTCACGCTGCCGGCGCGGGCCACTCGGCCGAGATCGTTGCGGGCGAGATCGACGAGCATGACGTGCTCGGCGTTTTCCTTCGGGTCGGCGCGCAGCTCCGTCTCGCGGGCGCGGTCGAGCACGGGGTCGTCGGCGCGCGGCCGCGTACCGGCGATCGGCCGCAGCTGCGCCGTGCCGTCCTGCAGCCGCACCAGCGCTTCGGGCGAGGAGCCGACCACGGTCAGATCCCCGAGCGCGCAGAAATACATGTAGGGCGATGGGTTGATCAGGCGCAGCGCGCGATACGCCTGGAACGGCGTGAGCTCGTGCTGGCCCGCGAAACGCGTCGACAACACCAGTTGGTATACATCGCCGGCGGCGATATGCTCCTTGACGCGCTCGACACCCCGCACGTAGTCCGCGCGGCCGGTCGAGGGGATTGCCGTGGAGTAGCGGCCGTGCCGGGGCGCGGCCGGCAGCGGGCCACGCAGCGCCCGAATGATCTCGGCGCGCAGCCGCGACCGTTCGGCCTGCGAACCGGCATGCAGCAGCGCGATGCCGCGTGTCAGGTGATCGAACACCAGCAACGAGCGAGGCGCCACATAGTGCAGCGCCGGCACGTCGGGCGCCTTGCCGGCCGCGGCGGGAAGTTTCTCGAAGAAGCGCACCATGTCGTAGGCGGCGTAGCCGACCAATCCGCCGGCGAGCGGCACGCCCGGAATGTCCGGCTCGGGCGCCGGCGTGCGCGCCAGCGCGGCGCGCAGTCCGTCGAGCAGTTCCGTGGCCGAGCGCGGGACGGGGCGGCGCTCGGCGCCGATCATGAAGCCGTCGCCATCCAGACGCACGGTGAGGGCGTCGCCGAAGCCGATGAACGAATAGCGGCCGAGCCGCTCGCCGCCCTCGACGCTCTCGAGCAGGAAGTGAGGCGCGAACGCTCCGAGCTTCATGAACGCCGAGACCGGCGTGTCGAGATCCCCGGGTATGTCGAAAGGTGGCTTCAACGCATTCTCCGAATCAGTCAGGCAATAAAAAACCCATCCCGGCGGTTCTTCCGGAATGGGTTTTGGCAGTTCTACCGCTGTCGCGAGGTTACAACGAGCAGCCCGCGGCCCACTCCGGATGGGGAGTGCGCCACCACCCCTGCAGATTGGCTGGATGCGGCTGAAGCATGGCCACGAGCCTATCATCACCGGCTCGCGGGATACAATACCCGCCGGTCCAGCCTCCAGGTTCGCCGCCATGCCGTCCTTCGATGTGGTCTCCGAGCTCAATGCGCACGAGGTCGCCAACGCCGTCGATCAGGCCAACCGCGAGATCGCGCAGCGGTTCGATTTCAAGGACACCGGCGCGCGCTTCGAGCTCGAGGGTGACACCGTCACGCTGCATGCGCAGGTGGATTTCCAGCTCAAGCAGATGCTGGAGATCCTCAAGCTCCGTCTCGGCAAGCGGGGTATAGACCTCGCCTGTCTCGAGGCGAAGGAGCCGCAGATCACCTTGTCGGCGGCGCGCCAGGCGGTGCTGCTGCACCAGGGTATCGACGCCGAAACGGGCAAGAAGATCACGCGGCTGCTGAAGGATTCGAAGCTGAAGGTGCAGGGCAGCATTCAGGGCGAGAAGGTGCGTGTCAGCGGCAAGCAGCGTGACGATCTGCAGGCCGCGATCCAGCTGCTGCGCGGTGCGAAGCTCGATTTGCCGCTGCAATTCAACAACTTTCGCGACTGAGGGTGGTCGACATGACGATCGCAAGACTGATCGGGGGTCTCTGGGCCGGCTTCCTGGTCTTGTGGTGGACGTGGGCGCTGTTCAACAAGAAGGCCGACCGCGGCGCCAGCTGGCGAGGTCGTTCGTGGGGATTTCGGCTAGGCATGATCGTCGTGGTCGTTCTCGTGTCGCGGTTCGTGCGCCGCTCAGCAATCGCCGCATGGCTCGCGGCTCACGGGCCCGCGCTGCTGCGCCCGGCGCCGTCCTGGCAAGGGATCGGAGTGGCGCTGTGCGTGGCGGGTTTCGCGTTCGCGATCTGGGCGCGGGCGTATCTCGGTGGCAATTGGGGAATCCCCATGTCGATGCGCCAGGGGCATGAGCTGGTGACGTCGGGACCCTACGCCCGCGTGCGCCATCCCATTTACTCGGGCCTGGTGCTCGCGGGGCTGGGCACAGTGCTGGCGCTCGGTGTCATGTGGCTGCCGGCGGTCGTGCTGATCGGCCTGTTCTTCGTGATCAGCGCGCACACCGAGGAGCGGATGCTCGCGGTGCACTTTCCCGAGGCGTATCCGCTCTACAAGGCGCGTACCCGGATGTTGATTCCGTTTCTGTATTGAAGCCGGATCGGCCGTGACGGGGTTGCGCGAGTTCCGGGATTCGGGGACGGGTCGGTGCACCGTTCGGGTGTTGCGGGAGCTTCGCGTCACTGCGATGCGCGGACCCGCCGTGCCCGTGGCGCGAGAATTCATCGGACTTCAGCCGTGTCCGACATCAAGCTGAAGGACCTGCGCTACCTGGTGGCGGTCGCCGATACCCGGCACTTCGGGCGGGCCGCGCAGCGCTGCTTCGTCAGCCAGCCGACGCTGTCGGCGCAGCTGAAGAAGCTGGAAGCCTCGCTCGGGGTACAGCTTATCGAGCGCCAACCGAGCAATGTGGCGCTGACCGACGCGGGCCGGCAGATCGTCGAGCGCGCCCGGCGCATCATCGAGGCGTGCGACGAGGTCGGTGCGCTTGCGCGCTCGCACCGCGATCCGCTCGCAGGGACGCTGCGCGTGGCGCTGCTGCCGACCATCGGTCCGTATCTGCTGCCGTACGTGACGCGCCCGATCCAGTGCGAGCTGCCGCGGCTGCGGCTGTATCTGCACGAGTATCAGACCGCGCCGATGCTCGCAAAGCTCAGAGCCGGCGAGTTGGATCTGGGCATTCTCGCCCTGCCGGTCGAGCTGGAGGGTCTCGAGGCGTTGGAGCTGTACAGCGAGCCGTTCGTGGCGGCGCTGCCGGAGCGGCACCGGCTCGCCCGGCGCGGGCGTATCAACGCAAGCGACTTGGCGGGAGAGCCGCTGCTGCTGCTCGAGGAAGGGCATTGTTTACGGGATCAGGCGCTTGCGGTGTGCAGCCAGGCCGGCGCGCGTGAGCAACAGGACTTTCGCGCCACCAGCCTCGAGACGCTGCGGCAGATGGTGGCCGCCGGCGCGGGCATCACTCTGCTTCCGCAGCTGGCCACCGAGGGAACATACGGCAGCGCGCGCGGCGTAGCGGTCGTGCCGTTCGCAAGACCTGCGCCCACTCGCCGGGTGGGCGCCGTCTGGCGCAAGACAACCGCGCGCCGAGCGGCAATCGATGCGCTCTGTGCGGTCGTCGCGCAGCGCGGCGCGCAGACTGCGCGCGCCAGGAGCCGCTGATCGGCGCCGCCATGGCATAATCCTTAGGTTGTGGGCCGATTCAACGTACTCACCGATCACGTCACCCCGTACGATCGCTTCTGTCGCAGTGACATCGCCGTCGAGCGCCTCCTGTTGGAGGGCCAGCAGGCGCAGGCGCTGGAGGCGTACTTCGGCGCGCGCGAATACCGTGAACTGCGCGAGCTGGCCGCCGCGGCGGCGCGGCGGTCCTGCGATGCGTCACTCCCGCACGTGTTCGTCGTGCCCGGCATCCTTGGATCGCAGCTCGGCCTGCGTCGGCGCGAGCCGCTGCCCGATGACGTGCTGTGGCTCGATCCGCTCGATATCCAGGGCGGCCGTCTGCTCTGGCTGGATCCCGCCCAGGGCGCGCCGATCGTGCCGCTCGGCGCCGTGCTCTACTCGCATCTGAAGCTCAAACTGCGTCTGCGGGCCGCGGGTTTCGCGGCCACGCTGTATGACTACGACTGGCGGCTGGACATCGAGGCGCTCGGGCAGGGTCTGGCGACCCGGTTGCGCGAGCATGCGGGGCATGCCGTCGCCATCGTCGCCCACAGCATGGGCGGGTTGGTCAGCCGTGCGGCGTTGGCGCTGCCGGGCACGCGCCATGTCGAGCGCGTGGTGCTTCTCGGTACCCCCAATCGCGGGGCCTTCGCACCGTTGCAGGCCTTGCGGGGTACTTACTCGGTGGTACGAAACATCGCACGACTCGACCTCGGCCATTCGCCTCTGGAGCTGGCCGAGCGCGTGTGGACTGGCTTCCCGAGCCTCTATCAGATGCTCCCCGGCGCGCAGGGGGACGGTCCCGATCTCACCAACCCGATGCAGTGGCCGTTGACCGCGCCGGCGCCGCGGCTGGCGCTGCTCGAGCGCGCCAGCCGGTTGCACGGCACGCTGCCGGAGCCCGACGAGCGCTTCACGGCCATCGCGGGCGTTGCCCGTGCGACCGTAACCGCGGCGCAGCGGCGAGAGGACGGATTCGTGTATACGGTGACCCGCGGCGGTGACGGCACCGTACCCGCCGTCAGCGCGGCGCCCGAGGGCATGCGGGCGTATTACACGCGGGCGGCCCACAGCGAGCTGACACTCGACGCGCGGGTCGCGGCCGCCGTCATCGATTTGTGCAAACAAGGCGAAACCAAGCGTCTTCCGCAGCGTTGGCGGAGCCGTGCGCGCGCGTGCGCGACGGTCACAGATGCGCAACTGCTGGCCCTGAACTCCGGGAAGCTCGATTGGGCGCGCCTCGAGCCCGCACAGCGGCAGGCTTTCCTCGATCAGCTCAACGAGCCGTTGCGGCTGCGCCTGCGGATCGCATGAGCCCGCGCCCGCTGCCGAGACTCGTCCCGCCGTTTGCGCGACTCGCGCAAGATCCGAGTCAGATGCATTCCGCGTCCGTTTCGAGCACGCTGGACGCGCCCGCCTCGACCACCTGCGCGAGCCCCGCCGTGGCCGGCAGCACGTGCGTCGCATAGAAATGCGCGGTGCGGATCTTCGCGTGATAGAACGTGCGGTCCTCGCCGCCGAGTCCACGGGCCGCGATGGCCGCGGATTTGGCCAATAGCCAGCCGCCGGCGACCAGCCCGCATAGCTTCAGGTAGGGGACCGACACCGCGAATCCGTGCGCCGGATTTTCGGACATTCCCGTCAGCAGGGCGTGCGTCGCACGCTCGAGCCGCTCGACGGCCTGCAGGGCCGCATCGCGCACTTGTCCCACCGCCGCCACCGAGGCCTCGAGCGCCTGCAGCTCGCGGCGCATGTCGGTCACCAGCGCGCGCATCGCCGCGCCCTGATCGCGTCCGAGTTTGCGGCCGATCAGATCATTCGACTGAATGCCCGTGGTGCCTTCGTAGATGGTCGTGATCC
>JAJYFU010000157.1 GCA_021790795.1 Pseudomonadota bacterium | reverse complement strand
ATCGAGAACGAGGCCACTGTTCCGACGACGATCGCGGCGATGCTGCTACAGAGCTACCAGCGGGACATTCACGTATTTCCCGACTGGCCGAGGACGGAGGATGCCTCGTTCGGTGATCTGCTGGCGGCGGGAGACTTCTCGGTGTCGAGCCGATTGACCGGCGGGCATGTGGCGTACGTGCGGATCGTGAGCCGCCGGGGCGGGCCGTGCCGGCTGGCCAATCCTTGGGGTGCGCGCCGGACCGTGCGACTGCGCGTCGACACGCACGCGCCGGTGCTACGTCGGGGCGCGGTTCTGAGGGTTGCGACGCACCCCGGTGAGCGGCTGCTCTTTACACTCGCTTCGCGCTCCGCTGCCTGACTATCCGAAGGATCCGGCACCGGTCCGTGGAGAAGGGTGACATCCGTGCGCGTCGGGCGCGCCGCATGCTCCGAGTTGTTCTCGGGAAGGCGCTCTTGGGTCACAATACGGATGGGTTCATTCGCCAGATTGACCAGCTGAGCATCGAGGCGAATAACACCCAGCCGAGATAGGGTGCCAGTAAAGCGGCGGCAACGCGGTCGATGCGCACGAACAGGCGGATGGTTGCGACGATCATCACCAACAGCAGGACGATCCAGGCAAACGCGGCGCCGCCCAGGTGCCAGCGAAAAAACAGCCATGACCACAGGGCGTTCACCGCCAGTTGCGCCATGAACAGCCATACCGCGGCTGTGCGCGGGCCCGAGCGGCGCCATACCCGCCATAGTGCGAGGGCCATCAGTGTGTACAGCAGCGTCCAGACCGGTCCAAAGAGCCACGGCGGAGGCGCCCAGACCGGCTGTGCAAGGCGGGCATAGAATGCAGGAGCATCGAGCGAGGCGATCGCGCCGACGGCCATGGCCGAATAGGCCAGCAAGAGGCTGGCGATGAGCGATGGGATGGCCCCCGACGCCCTGGCGCTTCGATGCACGACAGGAGGTCTGATTGTGCTCATGGGCGCAGCCTGCGCCTGAGATTCTCCGGGGTCAACGGGCAGGCGGGGCGTACGGCCGGACGAATAAGCCAGGCGCTCTGCTTTTTGGGCATCTGTGCGCCTGCTGATACAGTAACCGGAGACTGGGGTCGGGAAAATGCGAGGTGCCGCGAACCGGGGAGTCCGGCCAGGGTGCGTCCACTGGAGAGCGCATATGACGTTTCGATTCAGCATAGGGTCAAGCGGTGCGCGGTTATTGTTGGTTGCAGGCATGACCGCGGCGGCATTGAGTCTTGTTGCCTGCAGCAGCAAGATACCGGGGGCAGCGACATCCCGCCCGGTCTGCACGCGCGCGCAGTGCCCGTGGCTCAATTCGCACCTGCCCATCGCGCGCCGTGTCGCGCTGATCCTGCGCAGGATGACTCTGGCGGATAAGATCAAGTTGGCCGGCGTGCATCACTTCGAGCAGGGCGCCGGCAGCCTCATCCTGTGTTTTGAAAAAATGCGCCGGAGCGACCCGACCTGCCTGCCGCCCGTTGGTCTGCGGGACGGTCCGAATGGCGTCGGCGATGGCGCGACCGGAGTGACACAACTGCCGGCTGGCGCCGCGCTCGCCGCGAGCTTCTCGCGCCGGCTGGCGTACGAGTATGGGCAGGTGATCGGAGCCGAGCAGCGCTCCAAGGGCATGTCCGTCGATTTCGGTCCCACCGTGAACATCGACCGCGATCCGCGCTGGGGGCGGGAGTTCGAGAGCCTCGCGGAGGATCCGCACCTGGCCGGGCGGATTGCCGCGGCGGAGATCCGCGGGATCCAGAGCGAGGGGGTGATCGCGCAGGTGAAGCATTTCGATGCGTACAACCAGGAGACCTATCGAAACACGCCGCTCGACGACGTCACCGTCTCGCGGCGTACATTGCACGAGATCTACATGCCCGCTTTCCGTTATGCGATCCGCCACGGCAAAGTCGGATCGATCATGTGCTCCTACGCGACGGTCAACGGACGCTACAGCTGCGAGAATCATTACCTGCTCTCGGACGTGCTGCGGCGGCAGTGGGGCTTCAACGGATTTGTCACCACGGACTACACCGCGCTGCACAGCCTCGCCGGGGTCAAGGCGGGCGCGGACCTCGAGCTTCCGGCGCACTGGTACGGTCGGCCGCTCCTGGCGGCGGTAAGGGCTGGCCAGCTCAGGCGCGCCTACGTCAATTCAATGGTGGCACCGATCCTGCGCCAGCTGTTCCGTTTCAATCTCATCGATCATCCGCGTCCCGCCACGATGAACACGGTGGCGACCACGGCGGCGCATCGGTCGATCTCGACCCGGGTCGCCGAAGCGGGCACGGTACTTCTGAAGAATGTTCATCACCTGCTGCCGCTCGAGACGCGTGAGAAAATCGTGGTGATCGGGCCGGCGGCGTCCGCCCAGGTCACCTCGGGGGGTGGCGGGAGCGCCTCGGTGATACCCTCGAAGGTGATCAGCCCGCTGGCCGGAATCGAGGCGCGGGCGGGGTCCGCGCAGGTGCGCTATGTGCAGGGTCTGCCGACCAATGCCGAGCTGACGCCGATTCCGGCGACGGACCTGTCGGTGCCCTTCGAGGGCGAGAGTCATGCCGGTCCGTATTCGGCGATGCTACGAGTGCCGCAGACCGGTACCTACGTCATAGGGCTGAGCAACAACTGTCACTGCTACAGCATCGCGAGCCTTGCCATCGACGGGCGCACGCTGGTCAACAATCCGGGCACGCCGCCGAACCCGACCTACACGGCGGCGATTCATCTGCGCAAGGGCCGGCGCTATAGGTTGACGGTGACCGGTCCGGTGATGATGCCGATCGCGAAGAAGCGCGAGCGCAAGTTCACGAAGCCGTTGCAGGAGATGCAACAGAAGAAGCTGGGCGCGGATCCGCGGGATCAGCTGCTGTGGGCGCCCCCCAGCGTGGTGCATGCGGACATTGACGAGGCAGTGCGGGCCGCCAGGAGCGCGCAGGTGGCGGTGGTAGTGGTGGCGGACGACACGGAGTCCGAGGGTGCGGACCGTCCGGATCTGAGGTTGCCCTCGGCGCAGAATGCGCTGGTCAGCGCGGTGGCGAAGGTCAACCCGCGCACGGTGGTGGTGATTCAGGCGGGCGCTCCGATCGTCATGCCGTGGATTGCGCGCGTGCCGGCGATACTCGACACTTGGTACCCGGGCCAGACGGATGGGCGGGCGCTGGCGAATGTGCTCTACGGCAAGGTGGACCCGAGCGGACATCTGCCGGTGACCTTCCCGGCGCGATTGGCGGACGTACCGGCGGCGAGCCCGGCGCGCTTTCCGGGAGTGAACGGCAAGGTGCGTTACTCGCCGGGTGGTCTGCTGATCGGCTACCGCTGGTATGAATCCCGGCACATCCAGCCGTTGTTTCCGTTTGGGTTCGGGTTGTCATACACGCGGTTTCACTTCAGCGACTTGCGGTTGAGCCGACGCAGGGTCGGCGGCGTGACCGCGATCCGGGTGAGCGCGCGGGTGAGCAACGTGGGTCCGGTTGCTGGGGCGGATGTGGCGCAGCTGTACCTGGGGATGCCCGCCTCGAGCGGTCAGCCACCGCGCGTGCTGGTGGGATTCCGGCGGGTGATGCTGGCGTCGCGCGCCTCGAAGGTGGTGCATTTCACGATCACACCGCGCCAGGAGTGGTGGTGGGGGCATGGTGGGTGGACGGAATCGGCCGGGACCTATCGGGTGTATATGGGGGATTCTTCGGCGCTGGCGAATCTACCGCTGCGGGGGAGCTACCGGATGAGGCGCTCTATCGGCAGCCGGGCGGTGACGGTGTCGGCACCGAAGATCTTCAAGCCCGGCGCGCGCGCGGAAGTGAGCGTGACGCTGAGCGCCGGGGGCACCGAGACGCTCGGCGAGGTGAACTTGGGTCTGAAGGCCCCCGGGAGGTGGCGGGTCACGCCCTTCTCTGCGGTGGCGCAGTCGAAGGTTGCGGCGGACAAGGCGGTGACGGCGAAATTCGCGGTGACGCCGCCATCGTGGGCGGTGGCACGGTTCGTGACGCTCCGTGGTACCGCGGATCTGTCGGCAGCGGGATGTGCGAGCGCCAACACGCAGTGTATGGCCCGACGCGATGGCGGGGAGACCGTTCGGGTCAGTCCGTGATGCTTGCCGACGTGTCTCCGGTCGTGCCCGGCGGCGTGCTCGGGCGGCCCGTGCCGGCTCGCCGATTCGTGGGGAACGCGCCGGACGGTGCAGATGCGGGTCTGCGGGCAGTAGCCGATGCTGTTGCGAGGCGCGGTATGGAGGGTCTCCACGCACGCCGGTGAGCGGTTGGCGGTCATGCCGTGCCGGGACACGT
>JAJYFU010000156.1 GCA_021790795.1 Pseudomonadota bacterium | reverse complement strand
GACCCAGGATCTGCTCGAAACGCTCGAGGAGCGCTACGGCACGGGTTCGACGATCACGACGTCACAATTACCCGTCTCACACTGGCATGAATACCTGGGCGGCGGGCGGATTGCCGATGCCATCGTGGACTAATCACCAGCTGGTGATTAGTCAAGTAATCAGCAGTACCGAGTAATGCGCAGGAGATCCCGGATTTGGCTGCGATGGCGCTATTCCCGATGGCTCTCCTGCACATTACTTGGCATGGTTTATAGAGAATCAAGCCAGTTCAGAACGTCCTCATCCTTCCGCCAACGTGGTTCACGAACGCCCTTTGTCGGCGGCGCAACTTGTGCCAGGGCGGCGCGTTTGGTGGCGAGATTGGCTTGGGCGTAGTGCGCCGTGGTATCAATGCTCGCGTGTCCAAGCCAGCTGCGAATGACGGCGATATCGACGCCGGCGGCCACCAAGGCAACTGCCGCGGCGTGGCGAAATGTGTGCGGCGAGATGTCTTTCTTTGCCAAAGATGGTGTCGTTTGCGTCGCGGACTTCACGTACTGCGCCAGCTTGAACCGCACGCCGGAGGCACCGAGCGGCTGGCCATAGCGGTTGACAAACAGTGGCTCGTCATCGGGGCGTGGTTGACGACTCAAGAGTGCCCGTAAAAGCTGAATGGTCTCGGGCCACAAGGGACAAATGCGCTCTCTGCGACCTTTGCCGACCAGGCGCACCGTTGCCGGTGCGGCAAATCGAATCGCGTTTGGGCACACATCGAGTGCTTCTTGAATCCGCGCGCCGGTGTTGTACAGGAACGACAACAGCGCATGGTCGCGCTGACCGGCACGCGTGCGGCGATCAGGTTGAGCGAGAATCGCCTCGACTTCGTTGGCATCGAGATAGCACAACGCAGGGTGAGCAGCGCGCTTGGTGGGGATGTGCAAGACGGCGCTGCATTGCGCGAGCGCTGACGGCTCGCGCGCGGCGAGGAACGCGAAGAACGCCCGCAGCGCCGCCAGGCGACAGTTACGCGTGCCAATCGAACCGCGACGAACGCGTTCACCGTCCTCAAGGAAGTCGAGCGCGATTTTATCGGTCAAATCCTCAAGACAGAGCTTGGTCACCGGCCGGTGGCATCGCTCGGCGGCAAAGCGAAGGAACAGTCGCCACGTATCGCGATAGGAACGGATGGTGTGCGGTGAAAGGTTGCGCTGTTGGGTCGCCCACTCGTAAAAAAACGCCCGCAGCAGCCGCGGCAGATCCGCTGCCCCGTTCATGATGCACCGCCTTCGAGATGCAGCACGTCGGCACCGCCCGCGGCGCGGTAGCGTTCGCAGGCGTGCTGCAGTAACTCCTGGGTGACCGTGAGGTAGGTGAGTGTTGAGTGCAGGCTCTTGTGTCCGAGATAAGTCACTAGATATTGCAGTCGCGGCCCCGCGTCGATCCCTTCGCGGTACCACGCGAGCATGCGATTGACCACAAACGCGTGGCGCAGGTCATGGATACGCGGCCCCGTGCGGCCGCGGCCTGTCTTCAGCCCCGAACGGCGCAGCACGGCCACCAGCATCTTCTCCGCGCGGACCAGGGAATAGCGGCCCTTGCCCCGCGCGTGCCAGAAAAGTGGCGAAGCCGGATCGGCGGGACCGCCAGCGCGTCGGCGTGCGTCGAGATAATCGCGAAGCGCACTGAACGCACTCTCCGCGAGCGGCAGACGTCGGCATTTATAGAACTTGGTGTTGCGGATCTCAATGGCAGACTCCGCCCAGAGCACATCTCCTACGTTCAGGCGCACGATCTCGCCGAGCCGAAGTCCGGCACAGTAGGCAAGCACCACCATGGTGTACAGGGTCACTGGCAACAGCGGCCAGCGCGGTGCCGGCCACGTGCGGGCGATCTCCAATACCAGGCTCACCTCGGCGGGCGAGTAGATGTAGGGCCGCCGATACTGTCTCCGGACCTGTCGCTGCAGTCGCGGGTCCCGGGGCAACAACGCCGCTGTCGGGTCGATACGCCGCATCGCCCGGCTGAGTTCGGCCGCGAGCTCCGCACAGTTCCAGACATGGGCAGTCGTGGGTGGGAATTCACTCCACGCCTGCACCATCATTTTAAGCGGTTGGCCGGTGAGATCGGGACGTGTTTGAAGGAATCGGTCGAAGGCGGCAAACCGCACCTCTTGGCGGACATAGCGGTACCCCATCGCCCGCATCAGCACGAGGTGATCATGCATGAGCGGCCCGAGCGGGCTTGCCCATCGCGGCAACGGACGCAGTGCTTTAAGCGCCTCGGTCGGATCGGTGCTGGCAAGCGCCCGCACGATGGGCGCGAGCCTGCGTTCACCATATCGATCGCGAATGGTCCCGAACGGGTTGGCGGTGAGCGCGCCATCCCGAACCAGGACATCGAGAAAGCGATTGACGATGCCGGCACGATCGATGAGAAGGGAAAGCGGGATCTCGCGTGCTCGAGCTTGAACCCAGGCGGTCACGGCACTTTCGCTGAGATCATCCCCATTGCCGCGCCTGAGGATAAACCGCTGAAAGGCCGCGAGCTCCATGCGGTATAACCGCCGCGTCTTGTCGGTGCGCACGGTCAGTGATCGCGCATATCGATCAATCACGGCATGGCCGTCACCCAGCCATCGGTTCATGGCGCACCCCCCGCGATCGGCAGCGGCAGGGCAACGCTGCGCAACTCCTCGCTGTCGAGCTTGAGATATACGGCGGTCGAGCGGCTTGCCCGATGTCCCAGCAGGTCGCTGATCGTCTTCATCGGCACGGCGGCGCGCAAGAGCCCGACGGCATGAGCGTGTCGAAACAGATGCGGACCCCGTTTACCGGTTGGCCGAACGCCCGCCGCGGCCATCCGTCGGCGAACGAGCGCGTGCAAAGACGATCCCCTACTGAAGCCCTTACGCGGTGCTGACGTGCGAATGAATACCTCACGGGCGGTGATCTTGGGACGGCCGCTTTGCAAGTAAGCCAACAATGCCTCGCCAACGGCCGGCAGTAGCGGCAAAACGGTGGTGCCGCGGACCTTCGCGTGACGAATGACAAGGGTGTTGGCGCGCCAATCGATATCATCCAGGGCCAGCCGGACGATCTCACCCGCGCGCAGTCCGTACCTAGCCAGCAGCGTGAGGATCGCGAAATCGCGCCGACCGCATGCCGATCGATCCCGGCGGGTCGTCTTCAGGATCTCCTCGATCTCCTGGGGTTTGAGTATCGATGGAATGTTCTCAAACTCGTAGAGGGTCGGATGAATCATTGAGCGGGAAAGATCGACGGACAGGTGTCCGGCACGATGCAAAAAGCGCAAGAAACTGGCCAAACGAAGGGAGACCAGCTTTAACGTCGTTCGCCGAATTCCCGCGGATCGAAGCTGTAAATACTGATCAATCTGCCGAACCGACATCTGAAGGCGGTCATCCTGGCCGCCCTGACGGATATACCAGGTCAGAAATCGTTGCGTCTCCTCGAGGTGCCCGTCAATGGTCGAGGCGGCGAGGCCGCGACAGTCCGCCAGCCAGCGGTGGTAGTCGCGGCACAGTGTCTGCGAGAGTGCTTCGCCCCGGTTCCTCGGCAGAGGCGCGGGTGGCCACGGTGGACGCGAAAAGCGTAGCAGCTGGACCACCCCGTCCGTGCACCAGGTTCGCCAAGCCTTCCTGTTGTTCGGCCTGCGCTTGTGGCGGCGACGGTAGTCTTGAAGTTGGCGGCGCATAAACATCGCCACGTTCGCTGGCTGCACCGCTTCGAGTGCGATGCCGCGCTCTCGTAGGTACTGAAGGAACTCGTGGGCATTCGAACACAGATGCTCAATGGACTGCGCGGCATAGCCGACCGCCTGCAGGCGGCGATGCAGATCATCGAGCAAGCGAAGTTGCTGAGAAAAGGAAAGTGGCATGGCTGTATCTCCTGAGTGGGTGAACTACCACACCCAGGATGCGCCTCGATAATGGTGAGGTCACATAAGCTATTTGCACGCTAAATGCCGCGCACCAACGGGCTACTGCGCATTACTCGGTACTGCTGATTACTCGATAGGCTCATTCATAACGCACACCGCATCGAGCTCAGCGCACGCGAGTCGATGCGAAAGACGGCTGCCTCCTTGCCCCATGGCGGTCAGTCTGGTAAATAATCCACCGGCTTGCGTCGCTGTGCTCCGAGGGTGACCGCCATCACCGGAATGCCTGACCGCCTTGGCTGGAATGCGCAAGTGCCCCACTGAGGAGGAGCAGCGTCATGTTTCGCGCTCCCCAAAAACAATTGTGACTACTGGTGCAAGTTCAGATATCGGCTCTGAGATGGCCCGTCAGTTCGCCGCGAAGGGGCATGATTTGGT
>JAJYFU010000155.1 GCA_021790795.1 Pseudomonadota bacterium | reverse complement strand
GCTAGGCGTCACTTCTCGAAGCTTGAGCCCTCGCGGCGGAACGCTGAGTTCAATCGACCTGAGCCTCCACCGTCGCATGAACACGACGACGATGACTAGGCACAAGCCAAAAAGCCATACGACAATGCGGGGCATTCCGCCGGTCTCTTGTCCGACGAACATGAGAGCTAACAAGACAACCAAAAGAGCCCAGAAGATAGCAACACCCGGTCGCTGGCGAGCAGCTAGAACCACCTTGCAGTTGGGACATCGAATGCCATATTTCGCCGGCGCAATCTTTGACCATCCCGACAAGCCTAATGCCAATTCGAGATCAATCCGCTGTCGGCAGTTCGGACAGTTACGCCAGTAGTGCATCAATGCCACACGGCCAATCTAGACGATTGTCCAACGGCGACCGACCCGAAGTCGTCACTCGCCAACGACGCCTTTCGGGAAAGCCCGGCGCAAACCCTGCTGTGAAGCAACACGTCACGTATCCCGCTCGGCACTATCCTCGTCATTATGCCGCTCCGCCTCATCGGGAATGTAGCGGTAACGCGTGGCTAATACGAATAGCCCACACGGGAAGGCTCATCAAGAGCCTCGCGAATCTCGGCAAAAATCCGAGATTTAGGTAGTAATTCGCGCCCGTCGTTAAAAGAAGCAGCAACAGCAGCCAGGCGATGAACGTTCTTTTTTTTCGCGTCATTAAGAATCAGGCTTTGCAATCCGCAGCTCCGCCTGGTTTGCGACGACGTTCCAGGGCAAGCTAGGCAGCGGCGCCAGAGTCGCATTCTGAGTGTCCGCCTTTCGGAAATCCAATTCGAATGAGTAGTGACCGCTCCTGGCCGACAGCGGAAGTTCAGTCCAGTGGCTGACTGCAATGCGTTGCTTTGCGACGATTTGAGGGGGCTCGCAGCCTCCGATTCGCACTTGGAGTATGCGGTCCGAGTCAGGTGCGACGATGGGTGCGAATGCTGGGGTAATGCCGGGCAACCCACGGCAACGATACAGACCGACCCGTTCGGGCGGTGGTCATGGAATTTCCCCAGCCATCAGAAATTTACCGCTGCGGCGATTGCCGCAGCTTGCCTGGCGTTGCCTGGGAGATGGAGCGGGTGATGGGAATCGAACCCACGTTAGCAGCTTGGGAAGCTGCAGTTCTACCATTGAACTACACCCGCGTGCGGAGAATTGTACGAGAGGTACGGCGCGCGCGGCAATCGGGTCTTTTGCAGTATGCAGGTTCCGGGCAAAGCTGCCGGGCGGCGAAACCGCATGGGTGGGAGACCTCGCCGTTCTGCCGTCTCGGACATCCTCGGTCACATGGTACGCGTCGGACGCTTCGTCACGGCACGCGGAATCGCGCGGTGACCCGTTCGGTCCAAGCGAGTCCGATGCCGGTGCGGAATGCGTATGCTGCCCATTGCGTCGCCGGAGCCTGATCCGCCCCTTCGGGTTCCACCGTGAATGCGAGGGGTATTCCGCGATCCCCGGACCCGCCGCAGGCGCGCGCGGCGGGCTAGGCAGTGGCTCGCGCCAGGCGCACCGTCATCCATGAGCCCCTCCAAGGCGGTGGCGAAGTCACGGCCGGATCGCCGACAATAGTGGGACAGACCCATGGGCACGAAACTTCTCATCATTGATCCGCAGAACGATTTTTGCGATATCGAGTCGGCGGCACTCCCGGTGCCCGGGGCGAGCGCGGATCTGACGCGCCTCGCGGACCTCGTCGCAGGATCGGGCGATGCGGTGACGGAAATCACTCTCACACTCGATTCTCATCCGCCCGTGGCGATCGAGCGCGTGACTTTCTGGCGACAGGCCGACGGCCGGCCCGTCGCACCCTTCACCGAGATCACGTGCGCCGCGGTTCGGGCCGGAAGCTATCTGCCGCGCGACACTGGGCTGCTGGCGGAAGTCGTTGCCTACCTGCAGCGGCTCGAGTCCCTGGGCCGCTATCGGCTCATGGTTTGGCCGGTGCATTGCGTGCGGGGTACCTTGGGCCACGATATATATGCGCCGCTGGCTCGGGTGATCGGCGACTGGGAGGCGCGTACGCAGCGGTCAGCCGCGAAAGTGCTGAAGGGCATGCACCCTCTCACAGAGCATTACAGTGCCATCCGTGCCGAGGTGCCGCGCGAGGACGATCCGCACACCGGCACAAATGAGGCGTTGATCGACCGGCTGCGGCCGGGTCCGTCCGACCGGCTGCTCGTGGCCGGCGAGGCGTCGAGCCATTGTGTCAAAGCGACGGTGCTCGATCTCCTTGAGGCGTTCAGCGCGTCGGAGCGCTCCCGAACGGCGCTGCTGACGGATTGCATGAGTCCCGTGACGGGATTCGAATCGAATGCGGCCGCATTCCTCGAGACTGTCTCCGCGGCGGGCGCAGCGCTGGCCACGAGCGCAACGGCGCTCGCACCGCACGGGCAGTCCCAATGAGCACCTTCGTCCCGGTCGTCCGTTCGCTTCTGGACACGGACCTTTACAAGCTGACCATGTGGCAGCCGTTTCTGCATTCCTTTCCGGGAAACCAGGCCGTCTATCGCTTCGTATGCCGCAACCCGCCCGGATATCCGCTCGCCTCGATCGAGAGCGCGGTGCGCGAGCAGCTGGATCACTTCTGCAGCCTCGTCTTCACCGAAGAGGAACTCGCATATCTGGCGACCAAGCGTTATCTGAAGTCGGACTTCATCGATTTTCTGCGCATCTTCCGCTTCCAGCCGCGTTACCTGCGGGTTCGCTGCGAAGGAGATCGGCTCTCGATCGAGGCGCGCGGCCCACAGATCCACGTGATGGGCTTCGAGATCCACGTGCTGTCAATCGTCAACGAGCTGTACTTCCGGGCCTTCGATGAGCGCGCGGCCTTCGAGGAAGGGCGTAATCGGCTGAAACGCAAGATCGAGCTGCTGAGGGAATTCGAGCGAACCGGTCCTGGGAGACGCCATCCGTTCGTACTATTCGACTTCGGCACGCGCCGACGGTTCTCACGCCTCTGGCACGACGAGGTCGTGGCCACTCTGGCGCGCGAGGTGCCGCAGTACTTCCGTGGCACCTCGAACATCTATCTCGCCAAGCAGCACGGGTTGACCGCTGTCGGTACCATGGCTCACGAGTACCTGCAGACCTTCCAGGCGGTAGGCGTGCAACTGCGGTACTTTCAGAAGGCGGCGCTCGAGAAGTGGGTTCAGGAATACCGGGGGGATCTTGGCACCGCTCTCACCGACGTCGTCGGCATGGATGCCTTCCTCGCCGACTTCGATTTGTATTTCGCCAAGCTCTTCGACGGGTTGCGCCATGATTCCGGGGACCCTGTGACCTGGGGCGAGAAGGCCCTCGCACACTACGAGCGCCTGCGGATCGATGCGCACACGAAGCGGCTGGTATTTTCCGACAGCCTGACGTTGTCGAAAGCGCTCGCGCTGCACGCGCATTTCGCCGACCGGGTGCCGTGCTCGTTCGGGATCGGCACTCGTCTCACCAACGACATGGGGATCCCCGCGCTCGACATCGTGATGAAGCTTGCGGAGTGCAACGGCCAGCCGGTGGCGAAGCTCTCCGATTCGCCGGGCAAGACGCTTTGCGACGACGAGACTTTCCTGGCTTACCTGCGGCAGATATTCCGTCATCGGAGCGTGTGATCGCCATGCTCATCCCTTCCCGAGTTCTCCACGCCAATGCCGCCGGGCGGCGCGGCTTGCCGGGCGCCACACGAACAGCGGATCATCCCGACCCATGAGCGTCACTTCGGAACAGATGATCACGCGTTCCGTCTGCGTCTACTGCGCATCGAGCCGGACGTCTCACCCCGAATACCGTCAAGCGGCCTTCAAGCTGGGCGAGGTTCTGGCAAAGCAGGGCATCGCAATCCTGTACGGCGGCGGCGCGGTCGGCTCGATGGGAGCGCTGGCTGACGGCGCGCTAGCGCACGGAGGCCGGGTCGTCGGTATTTTGCCGCAGTTCATGGCCGACCTCGAGTTAGGCCACCGGGGTCTGAGTGAGCTGAAACTGGTCGAAGACATGCGTACCCGCAAGCACTTGATGCTCACGGGCGCGCGTGCCGTGATCGCACTGCCTGGCGGCAGCGGCACGCTCGAGGAATTGTTCGAGGCGCTCACGCTGAAGAAGCTCGGACTTTATCTCGGTCCGATCGTCCTGGTGAACACGCGGGGGTACTTCGAACCGCTGAAGGCATTGCTCGAGCATGCGGTGACGGAGCGGTTCATGGACGAACGGCATCGCGCGATGTGGCAGGTCGTGGCGGAGCCGCAGGACGTTCCGGCGGCGCTGGCGAGCGCGCCGGAGTGGAGTGAGGCCTCGCGCAGCTTCGCGGCCATCTGACGTCACGCCGCGCCGGTGCCGCT
>JAJYFU010000154.1 GCA_021790795.1 Pseudomonadota bacterium | reverse complement strand
GAGCTGTTGATCGACTTCGCCGATCCCGGTCACGACGGGACGCCCGTGGCGACGCTGCGCGATCAGGTCGCGCCGTGGCTGCCGATCGTGGTGGCAGCCACGAGCCTCGATGAGCCGGCGATCGCCGCCGCGATGCGCAGCGGCGCGCGCGACGCGGTCTCGCTCGGCGCGCCCGATCGGCTCGCCGCGGTGGTGCGTCGCGAGCTCCGCTCCGCGCGGCTCGAGCACGCGCTGGAATCGACTGTTCTGTCCGCGCACGCCGCGCACGATCCGCTGCTTGCGCTGCTGGATCGGCCGGCCGACGCGATCATTCACGTCCAGGAGGGTATCGTCGTCGATGCCAATCCGGCGTGGCTCGCGATGTTCGGTCCCGACAACGCGGTGGTGGGACAGCCGGTGATGGATCTGTTCGACGAGCCGTCGCGCCCCGCGCTCAAGGGCGCGCTTTCGGCCTGTCTGCAGGGACGCTGGAGCGGGCATGGACTGCGGGCCGGCGCACTGTCCCCCGACGGCGGCGTGGTGAGCGCCGAGATCATGTTGGAGCTCGGCGAGCACGAAGGCCAGCCCTGCGTGCGGCTGCTGCTGCCGGCCAAGCGGCGCGACGAGCACAAGCTGCTCGCGGACCTCGAGCAAGTCGTCCATCGCGATCAGACCACGGGCTTCCTGCATCGACGCGATTTGCTGGCAGCGCTCCGCGAGCGTCTCGCCATGGCGAGCCCCGGCGGAGTGCGCTGGCTGGCGCTGATCAGGCTCGACCGGTTCGCCGCGGCCGAGCGCCTCGTTGGCGCGACGGCCAGCGAGGAACTGCTGGCGGGGTTCGCCACCCAGTTGAAGGACTCGTTGCACACGAACGAGGTGGCCGGGCGCTTCGGCGGGGTGCGCTTCGTGGTCTTGCTCGAGCGGGGCAACCAACGCGATGTGCACGCATGGGCCGCGCAGGTGGTGCAGGAATGCGCCCGGCGCACTGTGCATATCGGCAAGCATGCCGTCACCCTGACCTGTACCGTCGGCTTGGCCTCCGTCTCGAGCGAGTCGAACGACCTCGACGCGGCGATCGCGGCGGCCGCGGACGCCTGCACCCGTGGTGCGCAGCACGGCGGCAATCAATCGATCGCGGCGGGCGCTGCGCCGGTGACACCTTATGAGCAGGCATGGGTCAAGCAGATCAAGAGCGCGCTGCTCGAGAACCGCTTTCGCCTCGCCACGCAACCGGTCGCGAGTCTGCGCGGAGGCGAAGCGCACATGTTCGACGTGCTGCTGCGCATGGTCGACAGCCGCGGCAAGGAAGTGCTGCCCGGGGAGTTCCTCCCGGCGGCCGAGCGCAATGATCTGCTGAAGAACATCGATCGCTGGGTCGTGGGCGCCTCACTGTCGTTCGCCGCCCAGCGCCGCCCCGGCTGCCTGTTCGTGCGGCTCTCGCAGGACACGGTGCGCGACGCCTCGTTCGTCACCTGGCTCGACGGCCACCTGCGCTCGGCGCGGACCGATCCGCGCAGCGTGTGCTTCCAGGTCACCGAGGCGGTCGCGGTGGAGAACCCGCAGGCGCGCGCGCTCGTCGGCAAGCTGCGCCAGTGGGGCTTTCGCTTCGCGCTGGAGAGCTTCGGCTCCCCGGCCAACGCCTTCAAGCTGATCGAGTCATTGCCGCTCGATTACGTGAAGATCGACGGCGCGCTGGTGCAGAGCCTCTCGCGCAACAAGGACCTGCAGCTGCACGTGCGCGCGCTGACCGAGGAAGCCGCCAAGCGCGGCATCCAGACCATCGCCGAGCGCGTCGAGGACGCCAATACCATGGCGGTGCTGTGGCAGCTGGGCGTCGAGTACATCCAGGGCTATTTCGTCAACGCGCCAGAGGACGTGGTGCTGCAAGCGAGCGAAACGCGGCCGCGTTAGCCTGGCGGCGGCAGCGCCTCGAGCCGCTCGACGCTGCGCGGCCAGCCGCGCGGCAACACCGCGCCGCGCCGGGCCCGCTCGCCGCGATACGGGCGCAGATCGGCCCAGGCGAGGGTGCGCGGCTTCTCCCCCGACCAGACCACGAGCGAGCCCCGCGGGGGCACCACCGCGAGCGCCGCCACGCGCTCGGCGGTTTTTCCATGCCCGAGGTCGTACAGCTTGTTACCCTTGCCGCGCGGCATCTCCGGCACTTCGCTCACCGGGAAGGCGAGCAGCTTGCCGGTCGAGCTGATGACCACCACCAGGGCGTCCGCCGCCGGGATCGGCGCCGGCGGCAGCGTCGCCGCGCCCGCCGGTACATTGAGCACGCTCTTGCCGGCACGCCGATCGGTGATCAGCTCCTTGAGGCGAACCGCGAAGCCATAACCGGCGTCGCTGGCGAGCAGCCACAGGTCCTCCGGCTCGCTCATCATCACACCGGCGAATTTCGCCCCGTCGGGAGGATTCAGGCGCCCGGAAAGCGGCTCGCCCTGGCCCCGCGCCGAGGCCAGCGAATGCGCCGGCAGGCAATAGGTGCGGCCGGTGCTGTCGATGAACACCGCGGGCTGCAGACTGCGGCCGTGAGCCATGGCCTGAAAGCCGTCGCCGCTCTTGTACGAGAGCGTCCGCGGATCGATCTCATGCCCCTTGGCGGCCCGCACCCAGCCGCCGGTGGACAGCACGACGCTCACCGGCTCATTGGGAATGAGCGTCGTCTCGTCGATCGCCTGCGCCGCCTCGCGCTCGACGATGCGGGTACGCCGGGCGTCGCCGTAGCGGTCCGCGTCGGCGCCGATCTCGGCGGCGACCAACCGCTTGAGCTTCGCCGGGCTCGACAACAGCGCCTCGAGGTCGGCGCGCTCGGCGTTGAGCGCCTTCTGATCTTCGCGGATCTTCATCTCCTCGAGCCGCGCCAGATGACGCAGCCGGGTGTTGAGGATCTCCTCGGCCTGCTCGTCGGAGAGCTTGAAGCGCTTCATCAACACCGGCTTGGGCTCATCCTCGCGCCGGATGATGCGGATGACCTCGTCCAGATTGAGGTAGACGATCAGCAGGCCCTCGAGGATATGCAGCCGGCGGTTGACCTTCTCGAGCCGATGGCCGAGCCTGCGCCGGACGGTCGCGATGCGATACTGGATCCATTCGCCGAGGATGGTCGCAAGGCCGAGCACGCGCGGACGGCCGTCCAATCCGATGATGTTGAGGTTGACGCGGTAGTTGCGCTCCAGGTCCGTGGTTGCGAACAGGTGGTTCATGATCTCCACCAGATCGACCCGGCTCGAGCGCGGCACCAGCACCAGGCGCACCGGATGCTCGTGATCGGATTCGTCGCGCACATCCTCGATCATCGGCAATTTCTTCGCGCGCATCTGCTCGGCGATCTGCTCCTGGACCCGAGCCGGTGAGACTTGGTACGGGAACGCGTTGATGACCACGTTACCGTCCTCGATCTCGTAGGTGGCGCGCGCCTTGAAGGAGCCGACACCGGACTCGTAGAACGCCTTGAGGTCCGCGCGCGGCGAGATGATCTCCGCCCCGGTGGGCAGGTCCGGCCCCTTGATGTGCTTCATCAAGGCCGCGGTGCTCGCTTGCGGATCTTCGATGAGATGAACGCAGGCGGCGGCGACCTCGCGCAAATTGTGCGGCGGAATGTCCGTGGCCATGCCGACGGCGATCCCGGAGGTTCCGTTGAGCAGCAGGTTTGGCAGCCGCGCCGGCAGGATCAGCGGCTCCTCGAGCGTTCCATCGAAGTTCGGCGCCCAATCGGCCGTGCCGTGCGCCAGCTCGCCGAGCAACACGTCCGCATAGGGCATGAGCTTCGCCTCGGTGTAACGCATGGCCGCGAACGACTTCGGATCATCCTGCGAGCCCCAGTTGCCCTGACCGTCCACGATCGGATAGCGGTACGCGAACGGCTGCGCCATCAGCACCATCGCCTCGTAACAGGCACTGTCGCCGTGCGGATGAAACTTGCCGATCACGTCGCCCACGGTGCGCGCCGACTTCTTGTGCTTGGACGCGGCCGAGAGGCCGAGCTCGCTCATCGCATAAATGATGCGCCGCTGAACCGGCTTCAGTCCGTCGCCGATCGCGGGCAGCGCCCGGTCGAGGATGACGTACATCGAATAGTCGAGATACGCCTTCTCGGTGAAGGTACGCAGCGGCTGACGCTCGACGCCTTCGAAATTCAATTCCTGATCTTGCATCGTGAACCTTCGCTATGTGCGGTACCGGCGCGCCTCATCGAGTCGATCCTCCCGGAAAGCCGGCCTCCGCGGTCGCGCCGTGCCGCTGATTCGCGTCGCCAGGCGGGTCGTCAGGGCTACACCTGCACCTCGGCCAGGTTGCCCTTCTTCTCCAGCCACTCGCGCCGATCCGCCGCCCGCTTCTTCGCGAGCAGCATGTCCATCAACTGATCGGTATCG
>JAJYFU010000059.1 GCA_021790795.1 Pseudomonadota bacterium | reverse complement strand
CCCAGACCGTCGAATGGCGCCGGCAGCAAATGCAGGAACATGTACTGCCCCACAATCCCCACACCCTTCACAGTGGCGCTCCCCACATTTGTCGGAGCAGTCAACTGGAATGTCGCGATATTGTTCGGGAACTGCGGAAGATGATCCGTATTGGTAATAGGCACATTTAGCGGCTTCTGCAGCAATTCAATGAAATTGGAAAGATCTTTGACAAACCCGTCCGCCGCAATATATCCGTCCCGCGAAAAATACCATTCCAGACCGAAGTCATAATTCAACGACGTATACGGCGTCAAGCTTGGATTCCCGCCCGATGCCGTCAATTCCGAGGGCGACACAATACTGCCGCCGTAGTTGATCACGGGCGAAAGGTCTACCGGTTCCGGCCGAGCCATCGTCTTGGAAACCGCCGCTCGAACGACCAGGTGATGCGGAAGCGTCAACCGCCAATTGAAACTCGGCAGCACGAACGTATAGCCGTGACTGGCGCTCTGCTCCAGAACCGCCCCATTGTTCGCGTAAATCGCATTGTCGCCCGTCGGATCGTTCGGAATCGGCGTGATATTTTCCAAGACCTGACCATAGCCTGTTGATGTCGCGCCCGTGTGCTCGAGCCTCAGACCTAGATTCCCGCCCCATGACAATCCGAATATGCGGCCGTCGAAGTCACCTTGAACATATGCCGAATAGCTGTTCTCGAGGATGTCCGCAAGATCTTGGGGCGCCTGATTGACGCCCTGCGGGACATAGCCGCCGGACCCCTGGACTGCAGCCGCGGTGGTGCCCGGCGGCAGACCTGCCGCCGTATCCTGCTCCGCAAATGCCGTCGAGCTATCGAGAAACGCCAGGTACTGCTGCGGGTTGTAACTCAACCACGTCGTCGGGAACGTCCCCGAATACGGACTCGCGAAACTGCCGGAGATGCTCGTCGGCATGAACATATAGGCCGGAACCTGCGCCCGGTAGCCGCAGTACGCGCATACATCTCCGGCATTATAGGAGCTGAAGGTGACGTACTTGTTCCGCTTCCATCCCGCGCCAAACCGGATGTCCGTCAAAGGACCCCAGGAGCTCGGCGTAACCCATGTGTCGTTGGACTGCAGTTGCGTAATGACATTGCGATTGCTATCAGCATAAACCTCCGTGTAATGGGCGTGCGGAAGACTTATGTTCGTCAAATTCGCGGGGGTACTTAGTGTCGGGATTCCGGTACCGCCGTTGCTCGTGTACGTCACCGGAATCGGAAATCCCGCAACCGTGAACAGCGATGGATTGACATAGCTGCTCGCCATGTTTGCTCCATAGGATGCAGACACGTTCCACCGCAGCTTGTCATCGAACGCTTTACCATTGAGCCTGAAGAGGATCGTGCGCAGGAACTGCGGGCTGATCTGGTCCCCGCCGGTGGATTGAATCAGATCGGCGTGCGACTGGGTGGTGAAACTCTGTACCACGCCATCCGGGCGCACAACTACGCCGTTATTTATCGGGTTGCCGTCGACATACAGCCCAAGGTCGTTACTGAAATTGAATTCAGTGTACTTGTTGTACATCCCGTCGAGTGTCGCAGTGATATTTGAGGTGACGTGCCATTGCAATGCCGCGTTCACACTCAAACGCTTGACGTTGTAGTAGTTGCTGTATACTCCATCGGTAACGGGCAGCAACACGCTGCCAGGCAGTCCAGACATGCCTTTCCCGGACTGCCAGACAGCCGTCGGCTCTCCAGGACCGTTAACCGGTTGCGTAAAAAATCCCGCACCGGAGAGATCATATGTCTTCGTCGCCTGCTCCTGGGCCGCAATGGACACGAGCGCGCCGAATTTTCGATGGTCGAACGTGTTGCTAAGCAGCAGGAATCCGCCGGAATCTATCGCGGACGCGTGGGAATTCATATTCCCGGAAATCTTTGCGACCAGTTTCGGCCCTCTAAAATCGAAGGGCTGCGCGGTTTGCATCTCCACGAGACCGCCGATGGCGTCAGCCGGCTGCCACGCTTCACTCGTCTTGTAGACGACTGCTCGCGAGATTGCGTCCGACGGGAGAACGTCGAAGTTGAACTCACGACCACCCGTCTGCGTCGGAATTTCCATTCCATTGAGAAGGACAAGGTTAAATTGCGGCCCGAATCCCCTGACTGTGATCTCATTCCCGGCGCCGGTGGCGTCATGAGTAAGCGAAATACCGGGCAAACGGGCCAGCGCCTCGGCCACATCGGGATCCGGGAATTGTCCGATTCCCTGCTGCGTGATCGCATCGAGTACCTGATTCGCCTTTTCCTTCAGGAGCATTGAGCTCTGAAGACTTTGACGCAGTCCCGTTATGAGTATCGGCTGCAGGTTCTTCGTGCTCAAATGTGACGCGACTGCTGTGTGAATCGCAGAGCGCCGATGGTGTTGGGGCGTTGCCGCACGAGGCGTTGGAGTCCCCTGTGGCTCAGCGGCGTAAATCGCGTGGACGGGAACGGCAGTGGCCATGACTCCTAACAGAACAGCCATATGCTCTGCGCGCTTTACATGGCGCGGGCTGACGGAAGTGAGTGCTCGCAGTTTCACAGAAATCTCCCCCGGCATTACATGGTTGTTTACTGACGACGGCGTTTACGCGGCGGCAACCAATGCGAGATGCAGTGCGCCAATGCCTGAACCACGCCGATCGACCTGTAGATCACTTAAAGCTGATCGATATGAACACGATGAAAGGATATGTCGCGCGACGAAAGAATGCAATATTTCTGCGCGCTCGTTTGGGATGCGCGCGCGCGCACGTGGTTAATACACCACAGTAAAAGATGATGACTGCATCATAGGGATGGCCATCTCGAAAGACTCGCCGCGTCAGCCGGAGAATGGATTTAGCGCGGAAGTACCGCGGAAACCTAGGGATACGGCAAAAGCTCGGCCGGAGAGGCACAGGGCAGGCAGAGAGGCGGCCTGTATGTGATTTCAGCTGCAGGCGCCAAAACGTTGCGTGGGCGCGACAGCGACACTCTAGATGTAAAATACTTTCATGTATGCCGCTCATTCCGGACGTTTCACGCCGGCATCATATTCAGGAGCTTCCGGCCACCGCCGGCATGCTGCGCTCGCCGCCGAGCAGCAACTGCTTCAGCTGCAGTTGTTGCCGATCGAGCAGCACAATATCCGCGCGGGATCCCGGCAGGAGATGCCCGTATTGCGGATCGATTCCGGCGGCCTTTGCCGGGATTGCGGTCACCATGGCAAGCGCGGTTTTCAGCGGCAGGCCCACGCGGGTCACCAACCGCTGCAGTGTGCCGATCATGTCGATGTGAACGCCGGCGAGCGAGCCTCTGCCGTCGGTGAGTTTTCCGTCCTGCATTCGGATCGTCGCCCCATAGAGCGTGAATTGCCCCGGACCATGCACCGTCGGCATCGCATCGGTGACCGCGAACAGCGTGTCCGGCTTGCGTTTCGCCCGCACTGCAATGCGCAGCATGGTGTCATCGACATGGTGTCCGTCGGCAATGATCCCGCACCACGCATCGCTGTCGAGCGCCACCCCCGTCATACCCGGCTTTTTTGTCTGCAGTTGGGGCATGCCGTTGAACAAATGCGTAAACAGACTTGCTCCGTCGGCGAGAGCGTCTCGCGCATCCCGTGCCGTCGCTCCGCTGTGGCCGATTGCCACCCGTACGCCGAGCTGCGCAAGCTCGCGCAGGACGCCGTGCGGCAGGCGTTCGGGGGCGAGCGTCAGCACCAAGGGGATGGCGCGGGCGCGCAGGCGGCGCACCAGGGCGAACGTGTGCGCATCGAAGGGGCGGATAAGTTCAAGGGCGTGCGCGCCACGGAAATCGGGCGCGATATGTGGCCCCTCGATGTGCATTCCCACGACGCCGTAGGTTCCGTAGACGGATACGACCGCCTCGACCGCCTGCTCCATGACCTCGGGTGTGCTGGTGATCAAAGTCGGAAACCAGCTGCCGGTGCCTCCCAATCGATGCGCCGCGGCAATAGCGCGTAGCGCCGCGGGCGTTGGCTCCTGAGTAAACAGCACGCCACCGCCGCCATTGACCTGCAGATCCACGAATGCCGGGCACGCCAGACAGTCAGTTCGCCGGTACGGAGCGCCGTCGCGAATCGTGGCGTCCGCCGAGGTGAGCGCGCTCACTCGGCCGTGCTCGATCCGCAGTGCCACGTCACTGTGCAGGCGCACCCCGTCAAAGAGCATCGCCGGGTGCAGCCACCAGGGACCGACGGGCAGCGCTGCGCTCATGGTCTTGGGGGCTCCCCGGACGCTCACGCGCAGTGTGTGCGGAAATACGGCAGCAGTGCTTCCTGAATTGCGGCCAGCACGAGCGCTTGAGGCCGTCCCGCCCCCGCCACGGCACCAAGCCCATCGGCGCGCTCGAGCACACTTGGCGCAAATAGATCCCGCAGCACATACGGCGGCCAGTTGGCCGCAGTGCTGCGGGCGTACAGTGCCGCGACGGCCTGCTCCGCGGCCGGCTGCGGCCAGTAATAGCGGATGCGATCCGCGTAGCTGAAATGCCGGAGGCGCGCCCGTTCGAGGTCGCTCCCGCGGTAGTGCTCGCGCCAGTGCCGATCGTCGGTCACCATCAGCTGCTCCAAGGTCTGGGCGAGTTCGCCGCCGCGCATCTCGCCACACGCCCCACTCGGCAGGCCATCCAGCCTGTAAAGGGCGCTACGGTACGCGTCCGTCAGCCCAGGCCCCACCTTCAGGATCGCAAAATGCTTTGCGGCAATAGCCGCCAGCGCACCCGGACGTTGATAGTCCGTCGAGTGGGCTTCGAAGCACATCTGCGGCTGCCCGCCCAACGCCTCCTCGAGCGGCCCCACGACGGCTGGATCGTAGTGGGCGACATGCTGCGGAGAGAACTCCACTCCAGGCTGCACCACCAGGGCCACCACCCGCTCCCACGCTGCCGGCGCGAAGCGCCCAAACGCCTCCCGATGCAGCTGGATCACCTCCAGCGCATCCTGCGGCCGCGTCGGCCGCAGCACTGACTCATCGCCAAGCGCGCCGCCCGGCCGGGGCACCTCCGTACCGATCACGTATGCGAGCGCCCGCGGGTCGGGCAGAGCCGCCTCACACTCCGCGGCGAGTTGCGCCGCGCGCTCAGCCGACAGCGCCTGCGGCAGCGGCCGTGGGTCATCCACGCAGGCCTCGGAGCAGTCCAGGTGAATCTTGCGAAAACCCGCTCGTACGTACGCGCGAACCATGTCCCGCGCGGCACGCATCGCCACCGCCCCACTCTCGTGTCGCCACACCTGCGGCCCCAGATGATCACCGCCGAGCACGACCTGTGTCCTGTCGACGCCCAGCCGCTCCGCGAGAGCAGCCAGACGCGAGGCGAAGTCCCCGGGAGTCATTCCCGTGTAACCGCCGAACTGATTGACCTGATTGCTGGTCGCCTCAACCAGAATGAGAGCGTGGCGCTCACGGGCGAGTAGCAGGGATGCCGTGAGCACATCGGTCTGCGTACTGCAGACCGACGGCACGACCTCGCAACTGCCGGCTCGATTGCGGGCAATCACTGCAGAGAGTTCACGGATCATTGCTGCTACCTAATGTGCTCAGAACTGCGTCAGCAGCATCGCCGCACCGCGTGTGCCGCTCGCATCGCCGAAACGCGCAACCGCAAACCGCACCTCCCTTCCGACGATGCGCTGAGTCTGGAAAGCCGTCGCGAGCAGCGAATGCACCCCGGGTATCTGCGACAGCCCGCCGCCCAGCACCACGCAGTCCATGTCGATGGTGCATTGCGCGGTGTAGATCAGCTCCGCAAGCAGGGTGCTCCACTCACGCATCACGGCCCGCATGTGCGGTTCGCCCGCCGCGGCCCGCTCGGCGATCTGCGCCGGCCTCAGCCCGGTGCCGCCATGCCGTTCGGCGAGCCGCTCCATGCCCAAACCGGATACCAGCGTTTCGTAACACCCGACCCGTCCGCATCCGCACTGCACGAGCGGCAAGTCCCACTCACGTACGAACCGACCCGGTATGCCGAGGTGGCCGAGTTCCCCCGGCAGATCGCTGTGTCCCAGGACGAGTCGGCCGTGCTGCACGACACCGCCACCGACGCCCGTACCGATGATAAGACCGAGAACCGTTTCCGCGTCCTCGCCGGCCCCGCCATTCGCTTCGGACAGCGCGAAACACTTGCAGTCGTTCGCCACAGCGACTCGGCGCCCCAGGCGCGCCATCAGATCTTCACGCAACGGCCGGCCCGTCGCCGGTAGATTCGACGTCAACGCCCGGCCACTGCGGTAGTCGACCAGTCCCGGCAGGCCAATACCGAGATCGACCGCACCCTGTGCCTGCCCTTCCAGCCAGCGAACCTCCTGCGCGATGCACTCGAGCAACTCTTCATACGTCCCGCACGCGGTATCCACGCGACGCCGCTGCACCGGGCGGAATTGTTCATCGAACAGACAGGTCTCGATCTTGCTGCCGCCCACGTCCATGCCGCCAAACAGCCTGGCTTTCGGCGCCGGCGGTGGATAGAGACGCACACCCTGGACTACTCGAGAGAGATTACCCTCGGGAAACGGATTATCGACATTCAGACCGAGCTTGCGCGACCATGCGACCGCCAACAACTGTGCCGGCAAAACATACAGAGGGATATTCCAGCCGCGCGCAATGTCCCGGAACGTCAAGTCCGCGCCCGTGCATTGCGTGCCTACGGTGAACACCTGCTGCGGCGCATACTGCCTGCGCAACTCATCGACGACATCGGCATCGTAGCAGTGGGCATTGTCATCCTCTGACAGCAGCACGATAACCTGCGTCTGCTCGTTCACCAACGACTTCGGACCGTGACGGAATCCGAGTGGCGACTCCCAGAACGACGCCACCTGGCCCGCCGTCAGCTCCAGCACCTTCAGCGCACACTCGTGCGCCGCGCCGCGCAGCTCCGCGCCGCCGAGGAACGCCACTCGCTGCGGAGGTCCCAGGCCGGCGGTGACAGGCGCCATTGCGGCAATGAGCGCCTCGGCCGCAGCGGCGAGTGCAATCATCCGCATGCCGACTTCCTGTACTGGAACCGTGTCAAACACAGCAAGCGCGGAGAGCAGCATCGTGCTGTAGCTCGAGGTCATGGCGAATCCGGAATCGTGTGTCGCCTCGGGAAGCACGATTGCCCGCTGCCGAGCTCCCGTGGAGCGGGCCAGCGCGCCGTGTGCGTTGCAGGTGATGTGCAAGCCGCCACAATCGACCCGCTCGAGCAGCATCAGGGTCGCAACGCTTTCCGGACTGTCGCCGCTGCGGCCGAACGACACCACGAGCCGGCGCACCCCGCGGCGCAGCAATCGCTCCGGATGGGCCACGAGCTCCGTCGACGGCACCGCGAGATAGCGCACGGCGGTCTGTCGCTCGCCGAGATAGACGCACAGCGATTCGCCGATGAAAGCCGAGGTTCCCGCACCGCAGAACCAGACTTCCTCGTAGCGCCCGGCTTTCACCCACTCCCGCACGTCCGCCGCCATCGCCACCATTTCCTCACTGACGGCGCGCCAGATATCCGGCTGGCTGAGAATTTCCCGATAGGTCTGTGAGTCCCGCGCCGCTGCCGCAGCGCCTTCCGTACTTGGTTGCATCATGCCCCGCCTCCCCTCCCGTCTTATCTTCGCGCCTTGCGCCGCGCAATCGAGCGCGACCCGGTCGACGGTTCCACGCAATGCACCGCAACACCCAGCTCTTCGATCTGCTGAACCAGCGCTGCATCGACATCGGTATCGGTGATGATCATGTGAACATTGCGGATGTCGCAAATGCGATGCAGGCTCGGGGTACCGAATTTCGAGGAGTCCGCAAGCACAACCACGCGATCACTGGCGCGAATCATCGTTGCGTTCTTCTGCGCCTCTTCCTCGTTGAACGTACTCAAGCCCATGCGCAGATCGATGGCGTCTGCTCCGAGGAAAAATGTATCGAAGTGCAACTCCGAGAGAAACCTTTCGAGGAAGCGCCCGCCGATCGTCATGGTATCGTAGCGCACCGTCCCGGCCGGCACGATCACCTCATGCTGCTTGTACTGGCGCAGCAGATTCACGATTTCCAGATCAGCCGTCAGAATAGATAATCCGCGGGTCTCGCCCAGCTGTGTCGCAAACGTCCGCAGCGTCGAGCCGGAATCGATGATGATCGAACGCTCACGCTCGATGAGACCGGCGGCATAGCGCGCGATCGAACGCTTCTTGTTGACGTTCACCTGCTCGCGATCCGAGACGCTCGGCGCTATCAGATTGAGCCTGAACTCCGGGAGCTCGCGCGCGAGCGCCTTGGCGAGTTCGATGCGGAATTCCGGAACACCTTTGCAGCCGTAATGCTTGCAGTAGCGCACGATGCTCGGCTCGCTGACACCGGCACCGGCTGCAATCGTGCGCAGCGGCGCATGCATGAATGAATCCGGATCTGCGACCAGATAGCTGCCTATGCGGCTGAAGGCCTTGGAAAGCTTGCCGATATCAGCCCTGAGCTTCTCCAGCAGATCGCGCGTATCGGCTTTGACCCGGGCGTCTTCTGTGCTCTGCGGCACCGCTGCGCCGCCGGGACGCTGTTTTTCTTTTCTCATGTAAATGACTCCAACTGCGCCTGATTCATTCTAATGCGCTTCTGCGCAAATACAGCATACCCCAGAATCACCGCATACATCGGCACGAGGGCAATGTACGCATCCCGGTTACCGATGAACCGCGCCAACAGACCATAAGCCGGAGGGACCACGGCGCCGCCGATGATCGCCATGATCATGATCGCCGCTCCGGTCTTGGTGTGCTTGCCGAGCCCGGTGAGCGCCAGAGGGAAAATAGCTGGCCAGAGGACCGCATTGGCGAAACCGAGAGACGCCACGAACAGGACACTCGACATACCGTGCGTAATGATAATTCCTATGGTCAATACGATCCCGAGTGCCGCCGACCAGGCAAGCGCGCGCTCCTGCTTGAGACGCTTCGGCACCAGAACAATGCCGAGCCCATAGCCAAGCACCATCGCGCCGAGCGTCAGGCTGGCGAAGAATCGCGCCGTCTCTATCGGGAAATGCAACGCCTCGCCGTATAGAATGATGGTATCGCCGGCGATGACTTCCACCGCCATCTCGAAAAACAGCGCCCAGAACCCGAAGATGAGCAGCGGATAGCGTGACAGCTGGAAACCGCTGTCCGCATGCGCGTCCGGCTCCGCGCCGGCGGACTCCTCCGGCTCGGGTAGACCGGATTTTTCGACACCGACAGCGAGCACCAAAAGACCCACCGCCATGCCGACGTACGGCTCAATGAGGCGAACGGCCAGATGACTCAGGGCGGCGGCAGTGTGCGCCTCGCTCATCAGGTTCCTGACGTCGCCGAATCCGGCGAAAACCAACGCCCCGAGCAACATCGGGCTGATGACGCCGGCGAGCTTGTTGCACACGCCCATGACCGAGACGCGACGGGCGGCGCTCTGCGGCGGGCCGAGAATGATCACGTAAGGATTAGCCGCGGTCTGCAGCAGACACAAGCCCGTGCCCTGAATGAACAGTCCGGCGAGAAACAGTTCATATGATCGTTCGAGCGCGGCGGGCACGAATATCAGCGTGCCAACAGACATCACGCCGAGGCCAACGGCCATGCCGTGCCGGTAGCCGGTAACGGCAAGCACCCGGGCCGACGGGATCGCCATGACGAAGTAGGCGATGTAGAAGGCGAAGGTGACGAGCAGCGCCTCGACGGTGTTCAGCTGACAGACCAGCTTCAGGAACGGGATCAAGACGCCGTTAAGCCAGGTCACGCAGCCAAATAGCGCGAACAGTCCCGCCATCAGCACCAAAGCCCGCATGGTGGAACGAGAGTGCGCAGAATCGTTTGCCGTCATAGTGCCGGTGTCCATAAGCTCGTTACCGAAGCGCCGCCCAGGATCGCGGCGCGCACGTGCCACCGGGTGCAATGTGCCCTTGCCCGGTACGGCCACGACCCACGGTCAAGGATTGACGCCGACGCCGTGCATCGGCACACCAGCATGCAGCGCTCACGCATGATCCCCGCGCCGGCGCCCGGCGCTCTCCGAAGTCCGTCTGTCGTTCATACTTGCCATTTCATCTTCAGCGCGTCCCTGTCCGTGTTTTCTCCTCGCCCCGGCGGCCCGCTGCTCGGCACTTCATCCACGCTCGCCGGCCCGGCGCCGCGCCACCGGTTCGGCGTGGGCGCGGCATCGGAGCAGAGGCGCCCGGATAGCCCGGCGCTACGGCCGTTACGCACCGGCCATCCGCGTGCCCGTCAGAGCAGACGCTGGTGCCACCCCACACCGTTCGGTAGCGCCCAGATCTGCGTCGCGAGATTGTGGCCGCACTTACGGGCTGTGAGCTCGCCGGTGCGCGGTCCAGTCAGGCACTGACGGGTGGCTCGATTGATCAGGTTGCCAAGGAGGTTGTAGGTCCATCGCTGCGCGCTCCAGCGGCGGCAGGCTTCCAGAACGACGTGGCTGCCGCTCTGCGCCAGACATTTCCCTCCCGACTCGAGCGCGCCGCTGCGCGTAACGCGCCAGCTCTGCGCTACCGTACCGGCGCACTCACCCGTGTGCGCCGGAGCCGTCAGGCAGCGGGTGTAGTCCGCGGCGATGTGATGGTTGAGCGAGGCCTGCGGCACTATGCGGGTGATCGTGCCCATGCGCAACGGGCGAGCGCATTGCGCGGCGGGTCTGATCTTCCAGATCGCCGTGTCGTGCGCAGCGATTTCGGCATGCAGTGTGCCGGCAGAACGGCGCCGCGCACCGCTCCACAGATTGCGGACGGCAAACCGGCAATCGGCATGCGGGAAGCCGAGCTCCGCGGCGCTCACGACAACGTGGAGCGGTGCGGCGCCGCGGTTGAGCACGGCGACCGCATAGTCATGATGGACCAGCGGCTTCAGCAAGAGGTCCATGACCGGGCTGCGCTGCAACAGCGTCGCCATCCGTCCCAGCGGATCCTGATCCACCGAGATTACCGCCCGGTTGCCGAGTATCCGGATCGCCGCCGCCGATAACTTGCTGATATTCGAGCTGAGAATCAGCGGCGTGGACATCATCGACCACAGCGCCAATTGCGTTCTGGTTTCCGCCAGGGTCACGCCGTGATCGCCGCCGATGATGAAATCGGCATTGTTCCAGTTGCCGGGCCTCTGGAACCGGCCGAGCTCCAGATTGTAATCGTAGTTCCACATGATGCTGGCAAAGCGCGATCGGTTCGGGTCCTTGCGATCGTAGATTTCGATGTCGCTGCCTTCCCGCCAGAGCTGGCCGTACTTGCGGGCCCAGGTCAGCACGTCGTACCAGTCAGGAGTTCCTTGGAAATACGCCGGCGCGGATTCAAGGAATACAATGGGACGGCCGACCTTCTGCAGTGCCGCGTGCTCGGCGCGATAGGCCGCCTGGTAGGCCGCATATTTGCTTTCGCCTTTGCGCGCGTAGACGTTGCAACCGTCCAGCTTCAGATAATCCACGCCCCACTTCGCGAATAACCTCGCGTCCTGCAAAAAATGCGCCTTGCCGCCGCCAAGAGGCACACCGCTGCCGGCAAATCCGGCGCAGGTGGCATAGCCGGCATCTTCATAGATGCCGAACTTGAGGCCGAGGGAATGGATCTGCGCGCCGACGGCCTGCATGCCAGACGGAAATTTCTTTGGGTTCGGCTGCAGGTTCCCGCTGCTGCTGCGCTGCTTGCGCATCCAACAGTCATCAGTCGTTACCTGGTCGTAGCCGCGGGCCGCGAGCCCTGTGCGCACGAGCGCGCGGGCGTTCTCAAGTATCGTCTTGGCCGTGTAGTCACACTGATAATGCGCCCAGTCGTTCCATCCCATCGGCGGCGTCATCGCGAGCCCAGGCACCGCCTTTGCGCTGGCGGTCGCCGACAGTCCCAGCGCCAGAAAAAGGAACAACGCAACCATCAAACCTTCTACGCGCCAATTGCGGACGACGGCGGCAACCCGAGTTGGCGGGTGAACGAGAGAAGGGTCCGATTTTCGCTTGAACATATTTTTTCTCCTGCGGGTTTCCAGGGTCATGCGAAGGGACGGCGGTGAGGCAATCCCGCACCACAGGAGAAAACAAGGTTCGCTCGAAGCACAATGTTCATGGTGACTCGATCATGATTAAGGACGTCGGGAAGGGATGAACCTGTCAAACGCAGTCGTTGCGAGAGGTTTTCGGCCGAAGCCGCATGGCGGCCCGTGCGTCATTCCAGATGCCGCGGCGGTGGCCGGCAGGCATCGCCCCCAATTTGGAAGTTAATTTCATCGTGTGGAATACTTTTCCACATTTGGCGGGCCGGCGTCAAGTGACGCGCTGCGTCGCCGGCGGGCCGCAATCCGTAAGCCGCGCGGACGTGCGCATGCGCCACATTGTGCGCGCGCCGCTGCTTACCGACGGCAGGACCGCCCCCCTCCGGCTCAGGCCAGGGTAGACGTCCGCGGGGCCTGGCCCCAAATCAGGCGGTCCCTGACCACCATTCAGAAGGCGAAGGAGCTCGTACGGCCGAAGCCCGATCCGGCCCGGCGGCGCCAAGAACGCGATTCGGCACGTTCCGCAGCTCGTGCTGCGGTTCGGGCGGCGCACGAGACATGAACCCGTCCTGCACGCTCGGCCCAGGCAACCCGGATCTTGGTGGCACGATGAGCCCGGTCGGATGGAGGGATGGCGCGCAGGATTCTCCGCAACATTGATCGGGGTGGGGTCGACACCGCCCACGGCGGTAGGCGTAGACTTTCTTGGTGAACGGACTCTGGCCCTCTGGTACGTTCAACCGGTCTTTGGCCGCAGATATGGCGCATCGATGACCAAGGAAGGGACGCCAAGCCGCTCATAAAGGTTCGTCCGCAGAATTTGTCGGCGAAATTATTGGCGCGAACGCAGTTCAGGCTTGGCACACGGATGTCCCATGACGCGTGCCCGGGAGAGGCGCATCCAGGAAGGACATCGAGTATGGCCTTGGGAACCCGGTCAGTGTAGTTGTTCGCAAAAGAACTCGATGCCGGTCTTCGTACAACGTTCGATCTTCGCCTTGCTCCCTTCGGTCGGGGTGAGGGTGCCGCAGTAGCGGCGTTTCGCCAGCCGGTGCGTTTCCCGGTGAGGTGCGCGGGAGTGGCTGGTCAGGACGCGCTTGTACGCGAAGCTCGCGCACCTCGGATATTTGCCGACCTCGGCGGCGTGCGCGTTCGCGGACTGACCTTGCGGGGGAACTTTCCATGGTGCAGTTTCGCCGAACGCAACTGCCGATGCACCTTGTATTGAAGACTCTCCTGAAGCATGTGAAGCGGCTGAAAAGCTTTGTTTACGGGTCGAGCCGACTGCTTGTCGGGAATCGAGATCCAGATGCCGGCCAAGGAAAGCTCCCAACGCGCCTGCTCGCACTGCCAGAAGCCGCCCCCCCGAGCACGAACGCTGTCGGAGCGGCAGTTTCAATTCGTGCCGCTGGGTTATCCCGATGTACTTTCCCTACGCGCCGCGACGCGGTGCGCCCGTGCTGAGGCCGGAATCATGGTCTAGCATCTGCCCTGAGCGCTCGGCATGCGGCTGCTGTTTGGCGCCGAGACTCGCAAGGAAACCAGTCTGCGCAAGTTCCTTACTCTGGCTCGACAGCGAGCGTAGCGCTCAAATTCGCGTCATCTGCTCGGACGTGTGGCAGCCGTACTTGAATCTGATCGCCGCGCGGGCTGAGGGGACGCTCAATATCCTCGATCGCGATCACAAATGAACAAGGCGATCGACGAGGAGCGTGCCAAGAAAACCCGCAAGTTCCGCTCTCGCAACCGCCTCAGCAAGACCCTCCTTGTATTGACGCTTTCGCAGCGGTGCCTGCTCAAGCGCCTGGAGAATCTCACCGCCAAGCAGGCAATCAAACTCAAAGAGCTGCTCGCCGGCAACCTGTTCACCGTGCGCACCAACCCCGCAAGGAGCAGTTCCACTTCTTCTGGGAGTACGCCTCGGCGGCCTGGAGCCGCAAGTTCCTCGAGCAGTGGCGCACGGCAGCGATGCCCTCGCGTCTCGAACCGATCTAAAGAGCTCGCCTACACACTGCGCGACCACAGACCGTTCCTCCTCAACTGATTCGGGGCCCGCGAACAGCCCCCTCGGCGCCGTGAAGAGACTCCATAACCGCTTTAAAGCGAATCTCAGAAGGTTCTGCGGCGTTCGCACCTACAGAGCAATAAAACTCATGCCGTATCATAAACTTGGCGCTCTACCTGCGCTCGAACACGCCGACTGACTCTGCCAAGGAACGACCGTCCGTTGCCGCCGCTGGCGCCATTGCCCCTGTCTTGATCACCGAGCTGGGCGGCTAGATCCAGGAGTTCGACGATCGGCTCGTCAAGCCGAACGCCGCGCCAACTGGCCGACGACCGCCAGCAACCCCCGCGAACCTGTCCAACCGGACAGGTTGCGTGAAAGCGCTGTTGCCGGGTGTATCGTATTTACTCAGCCGCAATGGATGCATCCCCGAACAGAATGTGCCACAATCAATCGAGCACGAGCGTCCGTTATGGCCATCACACACGATAGCTTGGCAGTCAACGCCTCCGCGGCTGAATATGGCCGAGCGGCCGGCGCCCATCGCAAGGCAGACTCAGCCGGCCCCGAATGGTCACTCCGCGCCCTGCTGCTTAGGCGTGCTCGCGTCAATCAAGGCGGGGCTTGTGTCGGCCTGCAGCGCAGAATCGAGTGCCGCCGGGACTGCCATTGGTTGCGCTATGTCGCGCTAAAACGCTGCGCAAGTCGAGGGGAAGGCGGAGGCAGATCCAGAGCGTGTCTGCTTAGAGCTCCCCTCGGTAACAGCACCGTTGAAGTTCGTGCGCGGCTCGCAGGTACGTCGCACGATGCTGCGGGGAAACCTGCGGTATGACAATGACCGGGTAAGCCGTCTTGGGCCGTCTGACGACACACGTACTCGATGTGTCGGCCGGAATTCCGGCCGCCGGCCTGAGAATCGACCTGCATGAGTTGCCGTCCATGACCGGCAATCCGCTTTGCTCGATCCGCACCGACGCGAACGGCAGATGCGAGAAGCCCCTGATCGAGGGCACGGCATTTCATCAGGGCGAGTACCTCCTGACGTTCCATGTGGCTGCGTACTTCAGGGCCAGGGGCGTAACACTTCCCGATCCGCCCTTCTTCGAGGAAATAGGCGTGCGAGTCGGCATCGCCAGGCCCGACGAGCAGTACCACGTTCCACTGCTCCTGTCTCCCTGGAGTTACTGCGTTTACCGAGGAGGTTAGCGGCGCGTGCACGAAGAAAAGAGATCGGAAACGATCGAGTTCGTGCTGGACGGCAAGGTGATACGCGTGCGGGACCTGCCGCCCACGCTGACGGTGCTGGAGTACCTGCGCGAGAACGCGCACCGGACGGGCACAAAGGAAGGGTGCGCGGAAGGTGATTGCGGGGCATGCACCGTGGTCCTTGGCGAACTCACGGAAGACCGCTCCCGCGTCAGATATTACGCTGTCAACTCCTGCATCCGCCTGTTGCCAACGATAGACGGACGAGAGATCGTCACGGTAGAGAGTCTACGCAACGCGAACGGCTCGCTACATCCAGTGCAGCAGGCACTGTTGGACCAACACGGATCGCAATGTGGTTTTTGCACGCCCGGGTTCGTAATGTCTCTGTTTGCTCTGTATCTCGAGTGCGAAGCGCCGGACCGGGACCGCGTGGTGGAAGCGTTATCCGGGAATCTCTGCCGGTGCACGGGCTATCGACCCATCATCGACGCCGGCTGCCGCATGCACCGCTATCCTCGGCCTTTGCGCTGGAGCCGGGAGGAAGCCCACGATTCAGCGCACATCGACACGTTGCGGTCACTGCGACGTACAAGTCCGCTGCGGCTACCCGGCTTTTTCGCTCCAAGGACGACCGACGAGCTCGCCACCGTCATCGAAGCCGAGCCCGCAGCGGTGCTGCTCGCCGGCGGCACAGACATCGGCCTGTGGATCACCAAGCAGTTGCGCGAACTTCCCGCCATCATCTACATCGGTGAGGTGGAGGAACTCAAGCGGATTCGCGCGGA